>NZ_JBEPQT010000030.1:0-69936 GCF_040547985.1 Bradyrhizobium sp. LB14.3 | reverse complement strand
GCACAGCCCGCGGTCGGGACGAAGAGGTGGCCGCAGTCGAACAAAAAGGTGACTGCTCTCCTTGACACACACATTCCCCATGTGAGCAATCCAGACTGTGTCCGCGGAAGGAGCCTGGATTGCTTCGTCGCTTCGCTCCTCGCAATGACGAGTGGCTAGGCCGGCGCCCCGATCACGCCCTTGGCGCGCAGCGGACGTAGACCATGTTGCCGTAGCGGGTGGCGGCATCCTTGTCGATGAAGCGGGTGATGAGGACGCGGCCGTCGAAGGAGACGATCTCGCGGTCCTGCTCGCCCGGTGTCGGACCCGCCGGCCCGATATAGTTCTTGCCGCTGGGCGAGCCCTTCAGCCGCAGCTCCTGCGGCGTCGCCTGGTCGGCGAGATGCATGATGACGCCGCCGGAGGAGCCGGCGGTGATCACGTAAGGATTTTTGCACTGGGCCCGGGCGGCAGCCTCGGTGCGGGCGCGGTCGGCCGGGTTCTGGAACGAGGCGAGACCCCAGCGGCCGACGATCTCGTCGGCGCGGATCGACGCCGGCATTTCCGGGCCGGCCCCGGGCTCGGCCTCAGGCGGCGGTGAGGACGACGAGAACGACGGCAGGCTCATGCCGCCGCCGCAGGCGCCAAGCAGCAGCGCCAGGCAAGAGGCGGCCGCCAGATTGGCAACCGTGCGTGCGTGAGCTGAACTGATCATGACATTCCCCCGAGCAAACTGCCCCCCAAACAAGACCTCGACCGCATCCCTCCTGCAGCCAAGCGCAAAACCGCTGTCGGAGCAATGACGTCCTTTATACGCCAGCGCGACCAATAGGTTTCTGTAGACACAATCCTATATCCGCCTCACCAATCGCTTAACCACCTTTGCTTGACAGGATCGCGGCCAAGCCATATTTCCGGACGCACTATTAGCACTCGGAAAGCCCGATTGCTAAGCGCGCCGTCCGATCCTCGGCAAGAGGGTGGACGGGAAGCGCCGCCCCATCCACTTCCGCTACATCCGAAGCGAGCCTCCAAAGGGAAACGTCATGGCTAAATCCAAATTTCGTCCGCTGCATGACCGTGTCGTGGTCAAACGTATCGACGCCGAGGAAAAGACCAAGGGCGGCATCATCATTCCGGACAGCGCCAAGGAAAAGCCGTCCCAGGGCGAAATCGTCGCCGTCGGCCCCGGCGGCCGCGACGAGGCCGGCAAGCTGACCCCGATCGACCTCAAGGTCGGCGACCTCGTGCTGTTCGGCAAGTGGTCGGGCACCGAGGTCAAGATCGACAACGAAGATCTCCTGATCATGAAGGAATCGGACATCATGGGCGTCATGGCCTAAGGCCATCAGCCTGAACAGCCGCTGAATGTCATGCCCGGGTCCCTGAGATCCGGGCATCCATCATTCCGCCGGGTTCGATTCCGGACTCCGGACTTGCGACGCCGAGCGGCAGACACATCACGAAACAAGAGGAATTACAGACCATGGCTGCCAAAGACGTCAAATTTTCCGGAGACGCGCGCGATCGCATGCTGCGCGGCGTCGACATTCTCGCCAACGCCGTCAAGGTGACGCTCGGCCCGAAGGGCCGCAACGTCCTCATCGAGAAGTCGTTCGGCGCGCCCCGCATCACCAAGGACGGCGTCACCGTCGCCAAGGAGATCGAGCTCGAGGACAAGTTCGAGAACATGGGCGCCCAGATGGTCCGTGAGGTTGCCTCCAAGACCAACGATCTCGCCGGTGACGGCACCACCACCGCGACCGTGCTGGCCCAGGCCATCGTGCGCGAAGGCGCCAAGTCGGTTGCTGCCGGCATGAACCCGATGGATCTCAAGCGCGGCATCGACATCGCGGTTGCCGCTGTCGTCAAGGACATCCAGAAGCGCGCCAAGCCGGTCGCAGCCTCCTCCGAGGTCGCCCAGGTCGGCACCATCTCGTCCAATGGCGACACCGCCATCGGCAAGATGATCGCCCAGGCGATGCAGAAGGTCGGCAACGAGGGTGTCATCACCGTCGAGGAAAACAAGTCGATCGAGACCGAAGTCGAGATCGTCGAGGGCATGAAGTTCGACCGCGGCTATCTGTCGCCCTACTTCGTCACCAACCCCGAGAAAATGACCGCCGAGCTCGAGGACGCCTACATCCTCCTGCACGAGAAGAAGCTGTCCGGCCTGCAGGCCATGCTGCCGGTGCTGGAAGCTGTGATGCAGTCGGGCAAGCCGCTCGTCATCATCGCCGAGGACGTCGAGGGCGAGGCGCTGGCCACCCTGGTCGTCAACCGCCTCCGTGGCGGCCTGAAGGTCGCCGCCGTCAAGGCGCCGGGCTTCGGTGATCGCCGCAAGGCCATGCTGGAGGACCTCGCGATCCTCACCGGCGGTCAGCTCATCTCCGAAGACCTCGGCATCAAGCTCGAGAACGTCACGGTGAAGATGCTGGGTCGGGCAGGCAAGGTGGTGATCGACAAGGAGAACACCACCATCGTCAAGGGCGGCGGCAAGAAGCCCGAGATCGAGGCCCGCGTCGGCCAGATCAAGGCCCAGATCGAGGAGACCACCTCGGACTACGACCGTGAGAAGCTCCAGGAGCGCCTCGCCAAGCTCGCCGGCGGCGTCGCGGTGATCCGCGTCGGCGGCGCCACCGAGATCGAGGTCAAGGAGAAGAAGGACCGCGTCGAGGACGCGCTCAACGCCACCCGCGCCGCGGTGCAGGAAGGCATCGTCCCCGGCGGCGGCGTCGCGCTGCTCCGTGCCAAGAAAGCCGTCGGCCGTCTCACCAACGCCAATGCGGACGTGCAGGCCGGCATCAACATCGTGTTGAAGGCGCTGGAAGCTCCGCTTCGCCAGATCGCCGAGAACGCGGGCGTGGAAGGCTCGATCGTCGTCGGCAAGATCCTGGAGAACAAGTCCGAGACCTTCGGCTTCGACGCCCAGAACGAGGACTATGTCGACATGGTCGACAAGGGCATCATCGATCCCGCCAAGGTGGTCCGCACCGCGCTCCAGGACGCCGCCTCGATCGCCGGCCTGCTGGTGACCACCGAGGCCATGGTCGCCGAGTCACCGAAGAAGGAAGCGCCCGCCATGCCGGGCGGCGGCATGGGCGGCTTCTAAGGCCGATCCTCGCCTGACAGTGTTGCGAAGGCCGCCTCCGGGCGGCCTTCTTTTTTGCCGATCATGGCCTGTGCTTTCCAATTCAACCGGCGCCCAAAACCCACTACGGTAACGCCCGATTCGAATTGTTTGGGCATGATCTGATCGGAAAAACCGCTTCACACTTTTCCGGATCATGCCCCATTGCCCGGGGATTTCGTCGATGCGCGCGCTTCTGGTTTGCCCGACAGTTTTATTGGCGGCTCTGCTTGCAGTTTCGCCTGAGGTCGCATCCGCCCAGATGAAGCTGTCGCCGAAGGCCACGGCGCCCGGCGGCGCGGAGACGCGCTATTTCACCTCGATCGACGGGCTGATGGACGGCAATGCCGACGTGATCCTGAAGGAGACACGCCAGGGCAAGACCGTCACCGCAGCCGTGCTCGACGTCTGTTATCCGGTCGCGAAGAATTCCGACCGCAAGGACCGCTTCGTCGTCAATCTCCAGGTCGCCGGCCAGAACCTGACGGGTACGACGCAGAGCCTCGGCGCGAAAGCGCCCGTCACCGTCAAACTGCTGCGCAAACAGGCTGGAGACACGTTCGAATTCCGCGGCCAGATCAGCATTGGCCAGGCCGTGACCGAGGTCACCTCTCCCGACAATTCCGATCTCAGCGAGAAGGAATTCCTGGACAACCAGACCTCCGACGACGGCATCACGCCGCAGCCGAAGGATTTCACCGACGTCTCGCCGGAAGCGATTGCGGTCAAGGTCAAGCTGGATGCCGCGACGGAGTTCCTGAAGAGCCTGAAGGGCCAGGACGTCGAGGTGACGCTGGCGAGTCTCACCGTCGGCTGCGACGCGCTGCGCGCAGGTGAGCAGACCATCAACATGTCGGTCGATCCGGAGCGCGCAGGCGCCCTGTTGGAGAAATTCAAGGCGATGCCCGGCGTCATCACCGCGGGCTGGACCGCGGGCATGACCGAGATGGACCGCACCATCCGCATCCCCGCCGCCGACTGGCGCGACGGCGACAAGCTCAACCGCGACAAGCTCGCGGCCGCGGTGGCTGGCGTGCTGAGCAGGACGCTCGCGGCAAAGCCGGTCTCGCAAAGCTTCAACCCGGCCACCGGCAAGCTCAAGCTGGTGTTCAAGCGGCCGAACCAGGATTTCCCGGCACTCGAGCTGACCGACACGATCGAGGTTGCAGGGCTCTTCTCGCCCGACAAACCCGGCACGTCCGACAAGCTCATGCTCTGGATCGGCAGCCCCGCAACCACGACAGCCGACGAGAGCAGCGGCGCCAAGCTCAATCTCTCGGACGAAGCGACGGCCGACGAGGAAGGCGATCAGCCCGACGACAACGGTTCGGTCGAGGCGCTCACCAAGGAGCTGAAAGGCCAGCGCTGGGACGCCGACAAGTCGGTGTGGAAGTAGTACGAGGCAGGGTGCCCCGGACGCAGCGCGAAAGCGCTGCAGGGCCGGGACACGAAAGCTAATTCCCGTTGACGCGAAAGCGCAGCGGCTTGGGGCCGACGAGCGTGAGCTCGTCGCCCTGACGCTTCCAGGTCTCGGCGCTGCCGAGCGCTGCTACGAGATCGTCGTCGGCCTGCGCTCTTGCCGGCGGGCAGGAGCGGTCCTGGATCTGGCCGGGCATGAAGATCACGGTGTTGCCGGCGACCGAGAACTGGCCCTTGCCGCCCTTGCACCAGAGCTCCAGCACCACCTCGCCATTGTCGCCGATCTCGATGTTCGGAATCCGCTTCGAGCCGGGCTGCGGCAGTGCTTCGAGCGTCATCTCGGTGCCGAACGGGAAACCGTCATCGGCACGCGCGACAGTGGCCATCGCGAGCGTCGCAACCGCCGCACACACCATCTGCTTGAGCGAAACCATGAGACCTCTCGACCGACCTGATTTGCCGCACCTTCTATAAGACGGCAGCTGCAATGAGAAGCTTCGCCCGCATGCAAAAATCCCCGCGGAGAGACCTCCGCGGGGATTTGCATCGACGCCGGGCGTGGCCTGCTACTTCAGCACCATCGCCGTGAACGGCCAGACATAGGCCTGTAACGTCACGAACACGCCGACCAGGGAAGCCAACACGATCGAGTGCCAGAACACAAAGCGCAGGATGGTGCCTTCATGGCCGTACCAGTTGGTCGCGGTCGAGGCGACCACGATCGATTGGGCGTCGATCATCTTGCCCATCACGCCGCCGGACGAGTTTGCCGCCGCCATCAGGATCGGCGACAGGCCAAGCTGCTCGGAGGTGATCTTCTGAAGATTTCCGAACAGAACGTTGGAAGCGGTATCCGATCCCGTCAGCGCCACGCCCAACCAGCCGAGCAGCGTGCCGAAGAAGGGATAGAGCACGCCGGTTGCAGCAAAGGCGAGGCCGAGCGTCGCGTCCACGCCGGAGAGCCGCGTCAGCGTGCCGATCGCGAGCATCGCCGAGATCGTGATCAGCGAGATCGCGCACAGCCGGATGGTGCGGCCGTATTCCGTCAAGAGCCGGCCAGGACCGACGCCCATCAGGAAGCCTGAGATGATCGCCGCGATCAGCATGCCCGTGCCGGTGAAGGACAGGTAGGTGAAGCCGAACACCGCACTCTCTTTCGTCGGTCCCGGTGCGACCGGCGGCATCTTGTTGATCATCTGATGCAGCTCGGGAACGGGGTAGTTCCAGGTGAAGATCGAGTTCGCCCAGGTCTTGAAGGCACCGTTGCCCCAGATCAGCATCACGATACAGACGATGATCCAAGGCAGCAGCGCGCTGAACATCTCGCTCTGGGTGAGCGGCGTCTTGTCGAGGGGTTTTGCGGCCGCCATGGTGGAGGTCGATTCATCACGGCTGCGCAGCGCCGGCGACAGCCAGAGCTGCCTGGGCTGCCACACCTTCAGGAACAGGATCAGCGCGCCCATCGAGATCAGCGACGCGCCGATGTCGACGATCCAGGGGTTGACGAAGTTCGAGATCACGAATTGCGGGACTGCGAACGACACGCCGGTGACGAGAACCGCCGGCCACACGTCCTTCATGCCCCTCCAGCCCGCGAACGCCCACACCACCCAGAACGGCACGATCAGTGAGAAGATCGGCAACTGCCGTCCGACCATCGCGCCGAGGATGTAGGGATCGAGCCCGGTGACCGAAGCGAGGCCCTGGATCGGCGTGCCCAGCGCGCCAAAGGCGACCGGTGCTGTGTTGGCGATCAGCGACAGGCCGGAGGCCGCGAGCGGCGAGAAGCCGAGGCCGATCAGCACGGCACCGGTGATCGCGACCGGGGTACCGAAGCCCGAAGCACCCTCGAAGAAGGCGCCGAACGAGAACGCGATCAGCAGCAATTGCAGCCGCCGATCCTCGGTGACCCCGCCGACCGCGCGCTTGAGCAATTCGAAGCGTCCGGTGGTCACCGTCACCCGGTAAAGGAAGATGACGTTGAGAACGATCCAGCCGATCGGAAAGAAACCGGTGACGATGCCCAGCACCGAAGCGCGGATCGACATGTTGGCCGGCATGGTGAAGACGAAGATCGCGATCAGATTGGCCACGATCACGGCGATGATCGCCGCAATATGAGCCTGGACGCGCCCGCTCGCGATCAGGACCAATAGTGTGACGACAGGGACTGCCGCCGCGATCGTCGACAGCACAGGGCTGTGCAACGGGTCATAGACTTGATTCCACATGGTCTTCCTCCCCCACGCATGTGTGCGGCAGGCGGCCCGCGTGGACAGCCGATCCTGCTCGACGCTGAAGCGAT
Organism: Bradyrhizobium sp. LB14.3; assembly: GCF_040547985.1. Taxonomy (NCBI): domain Bacteria; kingdom Pseudomonadati; phylum Pseudomonadota; class Alphaproteobacteria; order Hyphomicrobiales; family Nitrobacteraceae; genus Bradyrhizobium; species Bradyrhizobium sp. LB14.3. The sequence goes on along the minus strand of NZ_JBEPQT010000030.1, from coordinate 63,103 downwards.
AACCGCCGAGTTGGACGCGAATTCCTCGCGAATGCAGCGGTTCCCCTCCCGCTCACAAGCCCGCGAAATCCCGAAGCACCCCACCCCGCGCCGTTGAGGCCCATGCTAGGGTTGCAAGCTGCGACAAGCCAACGCAAATTGCAGAACCTGCGACTTTAGTCTAAGCGCGCCCATTTCCGCCGTCGCGCCCCAAATCTTTGGCCCCGGGCAGTTGTGCACATCCCCTCAGGAGACCCAGCTCTGTGAAGAACATCCGCGCCACGCTCGCGATCGTCTGGCGAATCGCCGCCCCTTATTTCCGATCGGAGGACAAATGGGCCGGCCGCGGCCTGCTCGCCGCTGTCATCGCGATGGAGCTGGCGCTGGTCGCGATCGACGTCCTGGTAAACCAATGGCAGAACCGGTTCTACAGTGCGCTCCAGAATAGCGACTGGGATGCCTTCGTCACGCAGATCTGGATCTTCGTCGGCCTCGCCTCCGCCTTCATCGCGCTGGCGGTCTACAAGCTGTACCTGAACCAGTGGCTCCAGATCCGCTGGCGGCAATGGCTGACCCGGCACTATCTGGGCGAATGGCTGCAAGGCGCCACCCATTACCGCATGCAGCTCAAGGGCGATGCGGCCGACAACCCGGACCAGCGCATCACCGAGGACGTCAAGAACTTCGTCGAGCAGACCCTGACCATCGGGCTCGGCCTGCTCTCGTCGATCGTGACGCTGTTCTCCTTCGTGATCATCCTCTGGGGCCTGTCCAACGCCGCGCCGCTGCACCTGTTCGGCGCCGACCTCATGATCCCCGGCTATCTGTGCTGGGGCGCGCTGGTCTACGCGATCTTCGGCACCGCGCTGACGCACTGGATCGGCGCGCCACTGGTCAATCTCAATTTCGAACAGCAGCGCTATGAGGCCGACTTCCGCTTCAACCTCGTCCGCGTCCGCGAGAACTCCGAGCAGATCGCGCTGCTCAAGGGCGAAGGTGCCGAGCGCGGCCGCCTGCTGGAGCGCTTCGGCTTCGTGATCGGCAATTGGTACGCCATCATGAGCCGGACCAAGCGCCTCACCGCGTTCACCGCGAGCTATCAGCAGGCCGCCGTGATCTTTCCCTACGTGCTGGTGGCGCCGGCCTTCTTCGCCAAGAAGATTCAGCTTGGCGACATGATGCAGACCGCCTCCGCCTTCTCAAGCGTGCAGGGCGCACTGTCGTTCTTCGTCACGGCGTACCGGTCGCTGGCGGAATGGCGCTCGATCGTCGCGCGCCTCGACGGCTTCGAGATGTCGGTCGATGCGGCCGCGAACCTGCCGCCGCACGAGCCGGCGATTGCCCTCGAGCCCGCCGGCGTCAATCGCACTATCGCACTCGAACAGCTCTGCGTGAACCTGCCGAGCGGCACGCCGCTGGTCGCCGCCGACGCCTTCTCCATCCAGACGTCGGAGCGCGTGCTGGTGACCGGACCGTCAGGCTCCGGCAAGTCGACGCTGTTCCGGGCCATCGCCGGCATCTGGCCGTTCGGCACCGGCACCATCTTCGTCCCGGAAAAGGCGAAGCTGATGATGCTCCCCCAGCGCCCGTATTTCCCGGTCGGCGTGCTGCGCGACGCCGTGGTCTATCCGGCCGCGCCGGGCGCATTCGAAACCGCACGCGTCAGGGACACGCTGATCGCGGTCGGACTGCCCGACCTCGCCGAGCGACTCGACGAGGAAGGCCACTGGAATCGGATGCTGTCGCTGGGCGAGCAGCAGCGCCTCGGGCTCGCCCGCGCGCTGCTGCACGCGCCGGACTACCTGTTCCTGGACGAAGCCACGGCCTCGCTGGACGAACCGTCCGAAGCCCGGCTGTACCGGCTGCTGACGGAGAAGCTGCCACAGGCCACCCTCGTCTCCATCGGCCACCGCTCGACACTCGACGCCTTCCATACCCGCAAGGTAACGATGGTGAAGCACGGCGCGATCCACGTTCTCGGTGACAGTGGCGCGCCGGTCGAGAAGGAGCCGAGCGCGGCGCGCTGAGGCGCAACGGCGATGGCCCGCGGGCTATCGCTTTCAAACGACCGATGGGCGGCTTCCGTGCGGCCCATCCTTCGAGACGCCCGCCTCTGGCGGGCCCTCAGGATGAGGTCCTGCCCCGCGACGAAATCCCAACCCTCATGGTGAGGAGCGCCGCCTTACGGCGCGTCTCGAACCATGAAGGCCACGCCCTTTCGCAGACCCCAACCCAAAGCATAAGGGCGGCAGGTTGCCCTGCCGCCCTTATCTAGTCGCTTCGAGAAGAAGCTTACTTCAGGTTGCTCATCGCCGTCAGGTCGAACGACAGCTTGGCAATGCCGGCCGCGCCGCACCAGTTGGAGCCGGCGCCGCCCGGGTTGATCGCGGTGACGTTGGTGGTGCCGGTGGCGTTGAAGGCGCTGGTGAAGGCGTTGCAGTCACCCTTGTTCAGGTCGGTGTCGGAGTAACGCAAGTCCAGCGTGAACACCTTGTAGGTGAAGCCGATGCCGATATTCCAGGTGTTGTAGTCCTTGTAGGGGATACCGTTGGCGAAAACGGTGCCGACACCGGTGCCGTAGAAGGCATCCGAGGTACCGAACCACTGCCGGCCGAATTCACCCGACACGTACATGCCCATGCCGGAGGCGCCGAAGGCTGTGCTGGGCGCCGTGTACTTGGCGGTCAACGAAGCGTAATTGCCCCAGGCACCCGAGTTCAGGAAATTCGGCGAGTAATACTCGGTCGCGCCGACCGTGAAGCTGTCGTTGATGGTGTAGTTCACCTTGCCGTAGACTTCGACGAAGCTGACGTCCTTCTTCATGACGTTGCCGTCGGCGAGGAAGATCGTGGTCGTGCTGACGCCGCAGACGTTGCCGCCGGGAATGCCGCCGGTGAGCACGTTGTCGGCGCAGCTGCCGCCCGGATACAGGTAGCCCCAGATACCAATGTCGAAGGCGAAGGCGCCGAAGGTCGGGCGGATACCGCCGTAGATGTCGACTTCAGCAGCGGCGCGATTGGCGAACGAAATGCTCTCCGCGGACACGCCGACGTAGAGCTGGAGGTCCTTGTTGACGTTGTAGCGCGGCTCAAAATAGGCCGCGACTGACGGCTTGTGGTTCGACTGCGTGACGCCGCGGAAGATGTAGTCGCTCATGATGGCGCCGCCGAAGGCGATATCCCAGGGGTCAAACGCAACCACTGGCGGGGCCTTGGCCTTCACCGCCATGTCTGCCGCGAAAGCCGAACTCGTCACCATTGCCAGCGCCGTTGCCAACAAAGCCACTTTTTTCATTTCGATCCCCATCACCAGTTCTAAGACCCTAGTCGGATCCCGGAAGCCCCCCGGAACGCACGACCTGATTGCAAATTTCGTAACCGCGGCAATTTGGATGGGGTGACGTGAACCGTGAAGCAAATATCGCAGGCATCTGCTGACTTTTTGGGCGTTCTGACGATTCCACGAAAGGTTGTCAGCCTGTGTGTCTTCCCGATCACATCATTTGCATTGCAAAGCGCACAGACATGCCCGGGTTAGTACGGGACCCGCGGTACCGTGCTGTCCGCGCGACGAATCAGGCTGCTCCCGGACAAGACAATCTCCGCGCGCCGTCGCGCCGATGCAAAAAGGCCGCAGCATCACCGCTGCGGCCTTCCTGTTGTCGATCATGGTCGTCGGATTGGATCCAGCCTTTGGCCTAACCTTGTCCCTCGGCCGGCGTCGCTTCCGCAGAAGACGAAGGCATCGCCCAGCTTGTCTCGGCGGCAGGCTCGGGAGCCGGAGTTGCTGGCGCTGACGGCTTCGGCGCGGGAGCTGCCTTCGCCTTCTTCGGTGCCGCTTTCTTGGCAGCCTTCTTGGCGGCCTTCTTAGGTGCAGCCGGCTGAGCTGCCTTCTTGGCCGACTTCTTTGCGGCCTTCTTCGACGCGGCCTTCTTCGCTGATTTCTTGGTGGCTTTCTTGGCAGACTTCTTCGCGGACTTCTTGGCTGCCTTCTTTGCGGTCTTCTTCGCCGCTACAGCCTTCCTGGCCTTTTTGGCCTTCTTGCTTTTCTTCTTCTTCGCTTTCGCCATCGTGGTCCTCCTGTTGCCGCCGAACAATGGTCGATCGGGCGTCTTCAGCCGTCACCTCCGGACGAAAGCTCAGGCCTTTGAAAGCTCAAACTTGCGCGTTCAATGCCGGCCGCGATCCGCCCGTAGCCCAATCGAGAAGCTCAATCGTGTGTACGACCGGAACTGACGTGCCACTGGCAATCTGCACCATGCAGCCGATATTGCCTGTGGCAATCATGTCCGGCTTGACGCTCGCGATGTTGGCGACCTTGCGATCGCGCAACCGGCCCGCAAGCTCGGGCTGGAGAATGTTGTAGGTCCCCGCCGAACCGCAACACAAATGGCTCTCCGGCACATCTTTCACCACGAATCCATTCTTGGAAAGCAATTCTTTCGGAAGGCCCGTGATTTTCTGCCCGTGCTGCAACGAACACGCTGAGTGATAGGCGACGACGATGTTGTCTTGTCGCGCGGTGGCCGCGAGTCCGAGGCCGGCGACGTATTCGGTGATGTCCTTGGCGAGTGCGGAGACCTTCGCCGCGTCGGCGGCAAACGCAGCGTCCTCTCGCAGAAGATAGCCGTAATCCTTGATCACGGTGCCGCAGCCGGACGCCGTCACCAGGATGGCGTCGAGCCCCTCGCCGGCCGCTTCCGTAAGCCACGCCGCGATATTGGCGCGAGCCCGGGCCAGTGCGTCCTGGTCGTTACCAAGGTGATGGGTCAGCGCGCCGCAGCACTGCTCGTCCCTGACAAGGACGACCTCGATGCCGTGGCGCGTGAGGAGATTGATGGCGGCCTGGTTGATGCGCGGCGCCAGCACCTGCTGGGCGCAGCCCTGGAGCAGCGCGACCCGGCCACGCTTCTTGCCGAGCGCTGCGAACACACTGCCGGCGGCGGGTCCCGGCGGCGGCAGCCGGTTCGGCGCCAGTGCCAGCATCGCCTTGAGGCGTTGGAACAGGCCGGGCGTGGCAGATGGCCGGGGCGTCGGCAGGAGCACGGCCAGCGGGCGGGCCAGCCGCGCCAGCACCATGCTCACGCGGAAACGCCGCGGGTCGGGCAGGACGAAGGCCAGCAACCGGCGCAGCAGCCGCTCCGTCAGCGGCCGCTCATAACGCTGCTCGATCCTGACCCGGGCCTGGTCGACAAGGTGCATGTAATTGACCCCCGAGGGGCAGGTCGTCATGCAGGACAGGCACGACAGGCAGCGGTCGACATGCTTGACCACTTCAGCCGTCGGCGTCAGGTCCTTCTCCAGCATCTCCTTGATCAGATAGATGCGGCCGCGCGGGCTATCGAGCTCGTCGCCAAGCAGCACATAGGTCGGACAGGTCGCGGTGCAGAAGCCGCAATGGACGCAGGCGCGCAGGATCTTGTCGGCTTCCGCGATGTCGGGGTCGGCGAGCTGCGCGAGTGAGAATTCGGTCTTCATGCCGTAGGGCCCCGCGTCAGCCGGCCCCGGTTGAGGATGGTCTTCGGATCGAAACTCGCGCGGACTCGTTCGCTCAACGCGACGATGCCAACGGCTTGCGGATGGAACACGTCGACACCGCGCCTGATGTCCTCAGCCGCCCGGATCAGCGTGGCGTGCCCGCCGACCGCATTCGTACGTTCGCGCACGGCCGGGGCGTGGGCGTCCGACTTCGGTGGCAACGCCGCCCAGATCAGTCCGCCGCCCCAATCGTAGATCACGTCGCCGCCGGTCTCGCGCGCCAGCAGCGTCCCCAGAGCTGCGCCCGACGCCGGCGGACAGACGATCCGCCAGACCGGCCAGGCCCCCAGCGCGCCACTGGCAGCGAACGGCAGGACGTCGCGGATCGCGGCCCATAGCGCCGCGGACGCGACGTCCTCGACCAGCGTCGCGGTTCCGAACGGGGCCAGCAATTCGCGCAGCGAGCCAGCTCGGTGGGCGGCGGAGGCAGTAATGCCTTCGAGCCGCAGCACGGTCAGCGCCTCGCCCTGGCCCGCGATATCGCCGAGACCTTCGGTCCTGGTCCGGAACGCCGATTTTGGCAGGTGCGCGGCACCGGAAACGTCAAAGGGCGAGCCGAGCGCCGCGGTCATCGCCTTGTTGGCGGCGGCATCGTCGAGCCCGCGCAGCAGCAGCGTCCGCTCGGCCTCCGGCTTCGGCATCACCTTCAGCGTGACCTCGGTCATGACCGACAGCGTGCCCCAGGAACCGGCGAGAAGCTTGCAGAGGTCGTAGCCGGTGACGTTCTTCACCACCTTGCCGCCGGTCTTGAAGCTGTCGCCGAAACCGGAGACCGCATGCGCCCCGAGCAGATGGTCGCGCGCCCCGCCCGCCCTGATCCGGCGCGGGCCGGCCAGGCCAGCCGCGATCATGCCACCAATGGTGCCGAGCGCGGGCGTGCCGAGCAGCGGCGCCGTGTTCATCGGCTCGAAGGCGAATTGCTGGTTCTTGGCATCGATCAGCGACAGCACGTCGGCCAGCGGCGCCCCGGCCTGGAGCGTGACAATGAGTTCGTTGGGCTCGTAGGCGGTGATGGCATTCAGCGCGGAGACGTCGAGCACGGCGTTGGTCGCCATCGCATGACCGATGCTGCGCTTGCTGCCATGACCGATGATCTCGAGCGGCTGCTCATTGGCAATCGCCGCGCGCACCACCTCTTCGACGTCTTTGGCGTCTCTAACCCTGAGCGTATCCACGACTGAGCCGGTATCCAAGTTTGCAGCGGAAATCAAATTTGGCGCGTTGCTGCGGGGCGACGCTAGAACCGCGGGATGTCCGGAAACGCCAGCTTGCCGGCGTGTACATGCATGCGGCCGAGCTCGGCGCAGCGGTGCAGGGTCGGAAACACCTTTCCGGGATTGAGCAGCCCCTGCGCGTCGAAGGCGCATTTCAGGCGCTGCTGCTGGTTGAGGTCGATCTCGCTGAACATCTCCGGCATCAGATCGCGCTTCTCGATGCCGACGCCGTGCTCGCCGGTGAGCACGCCGCCGAACTCGACGCAGGCGCGCAGGATGTCGGCGCCGAAGGCTTCGGCGCGCTCGATCTCGCCGGGCTTGTTGGCGTCATAGAGGATCAGCGGATGCAGATTGCCGTCGCCGGCATGGAACACATTGGCGCAACCGAGCTGATATTTTTCCGATAGCTCGCGGATGCGCGCCAGCGCCTTCGGCAGCGCACCGCGTGGGATGGTGCCGTCCATGCAGAGATAGTCGGGGGAGATGCGGCCGACGGCGGGGAACGCAGCTTTCCGGCCGGCCCAGAACAGATTGCGCTCGGCCTCCGAGGTCGAGATCTGGCAGGTGGTCGAGCCGCAAGCATTCGCAATCGTCTCGACGCGCGTGATCAGCTCGTCGACCTCGATCCTGGGACCGTCGAGCTCGATGATGAGGAGCGCCTCGACATCGAGCGGATAGCCGGCATGGACGAAGGCCTCCGCGGCGTGGATCGCAGGCTTGTCCATCATCTCCATGCCGCCGGGAATGATGCCCGCGCCGATGATGCGCGCCACGCATTCGCCGGCCGCCTCGACTTGCGCGAACCCGACCATCAGCGCGCGCGCCGTCTCCGGCTTTTGCAGGATGCGCACCGTGATCTCGGTGATGACCCCGAGCAGCCCTTCGGAGCCGGTGATGACGCCCATCAAGTCATAGCCGGTGTTCTCCGCCGACTTGCCGCCGATGCGCAGGATCTCGCCGCTCATCAGCACGATCTCGCAGCCGAGCACGTTGTTGGTGGTCATGCCGTATTTCAGGCAGTGCACGCCGCCGGAATTCTCCGCGACATTGCCGCCGATCGAGCAGGCGATCTGCGAGGACGGATCCGGCGCGTAGTAGAACCCGGCATGGGCGACGGCCTGGCTGATCGCGAGGTTGGTGACGCCGGGTTCGGTGACGACGGCGCGGTTGTCGAAATCGATCTCGCGGATGCGCTTGAACTTGCCGAGGCCCAAGAGCACGCCGTCTTCCAGCGGCAGCGCGCCGCCGGACAGTGAGGTGCCGGAACCGCGCGGCACCACCTTGATGCCCTGCCCTGCACAATATTTCAGGACGAGCGAAACCTGCTCGGTCGTGTCGGGCAGCACCACGACCATCGGCGGCTGCCGATAGGCCGTCAGCCCGTCGGATTCATAGGCCCGCATCTCGGCGGCGCTGTCGATCACGCCTTCGCCTGGGACGATTGCGCGCAATGCAGCCACGATCTCAGCGCGGCGCGCGAGCACGGCTTGGTCGCTCGCAGGCATCATGATGGCCATATCACATCCTTCATGGCGTATCCTTCCCGCTGACGCCGCACGATCGATTTGTCGCGACAAATCAACCACGTCCGCGGTGGTTTGGGTAGGCCATCCGAAAGTCGGATCGACGATCTTGCGCGAGTTCGCTCTGGGACAAGTAGGAAATCGTGAAACCTGTCATGGTTTGGCGGCTTGTCCAAGCCGGGCAGGCCTGCCAAAACCGGCAGGTCCGACGATTGCCGATCAGGCAAGTAACTGACCAGACCCCCAGGGAAGAGACGAAGAGCACCCGATGACAAAACTGATTTTTGGCGCACTGACCATCCTCACCGCGATTGCCACCGCACCTGCCGCGATGGCGCAGGATGCCGCGGCCGGCAAGTCGTCGTTCAACAAATGCCTGGCCTGCCACGCGATCGGCGAAGGCGCCAAGAACAAGGTCGGCCCCGAGCTCAACGGCCTCGACGGCCGCAAGTCCGGTACCGCGCCGGACTACAATTACTCCGACGCGAACAAGAATTCGGGCATTACCTGGAACGAGGCCCAGTTCAAGGAATACATCAAGGACCCCAAGGCCAAGATCCCAGGTACCAAGATGGCGTTCGCCGGCATCAAGAACCAGACCGAGATCAACAATCTCTGGACCTATGTGTCGCAGTTCGACAAGGACGGGAAGATCAAGCAGTAAGCGCGTGAACGGCGGCGTCCTCGCCGCTAAATCCAGGGCATTTTCCTGAAAGAAGCCCCGCCGGTTATGAGCATTGCCATTGTACCACTATGTGGTACAATGCCTCAATCGGCGGGGCTTGTTGATGATCTCGAGTTTCCGTGACGAATGGCTGCGCGCCTTCTTCGTTGACGACGTCAGATCGAGACGGATTCCCGCCGATATCGAGGACAGACTTTTTCGCAAGCTTCAGATGCTCGACGACGCGACGTCGGATCAGGACCTTCGGGTGCCCCCAAGCAATCATTTCGAGAAGCTGCGCGGCAATCTGGTGGGACTGCATTCGATCCGCATCAACAGGCAATGGCGGCTGGTCTTTCGATGGTCCAGCAGCCGGGGCGAGGCCGAAGAAGTCTATTTGGACGATCACAGCTACAGATAGGCAGACCGCATGCTGATGACCAAGCGCAAGCCTGCAACGGTCGGGCAAATTCTAACCGAAGAGTTCATGGATCCCTTTGGCCTGACTCAGGGAGCACTCGCTGAGGCCATGGGCGTGCAGCGCAAGCACGTCAACGAGCTTTGCAACGATCGCCGGAACGTGACCGCGGCAACGGCCCTCATTCTCGCGCGCGTCTTTGGGAATAGTCCCGATTTCTGGCTGAACGTTCAGCGCCGCACAGATCTTTGGGAAGCAATGAATTCGCCGAGGGAGCGCAAGCGGATCGAGCGTGCCAGGCCTCTCGCGGAGAAGGCTGCCTAGCCGCTTACCGCGTTTACGGAAGCTATTTTCCCGATCATCGCCTCGATCTCCGTCTTCACGAGATCCGGCACCGCGTTCTGCACCATGTGGCCAAGATCAGGCAGCACGATCAGCTTCGCATTCTGGACAGTCGCGGCGAACGGGCGCGCGTGGATGTTGGTCTTCACCGTCTTGTCGGTTTCGCCGGCGATGATCGTGACGGGCGCCGATATCTCGCCGTAGCGGGCGACTTGCGCGGCGACCGCTTCCTTCAGCGTCACCAGATCATAGGCATTGGCGATGAACTCGCGCGGGCGCAGCAGCAGTGGCGTCGCGGAGTCATGCACGAAACCATCCGGCATCGTCTGTGGCAGGAAGACGCTGCGCGCGCCGGCCTCGGCAACGAAATACCCTAGCGGCAGCGTGACGGTGTAGGCGAGCAGCGGGCCGATCACGGGCGTTGCGATGATCTCGTTGTAGCGCCCGACGCCGCCGCGCCAGGGATGGGTGACGGGCGCGAGCATCACGAGGCCCGCAACGCGGGCGGGATGATCGAGCGCCAACCGCGCGCCGAGCGCGCCGCTCCAGGAATGCACCACGAAGACCGCGCGATCGATCCCGAGCTTGCCGAGCGCCTCATCGATCATCCGCGCCTGGACTTCCGGCGTCGAATCCTGCCGCCGCGCGCGGGTGCTCCAGCCATGGCCGGGACGGTCGATCAGGATGACGCGATGGTTCTGGGCGAGGAGATCGCCCAGCGGCCGCCGCATCACTTCCAGGTTGGAGCTCGCGCCGTGCAACATCACGATCGGCAGGCCCGAATCGCGCGGGCCGATATCGACGGCGTGAAGCACAGCACCATCGACCTCGATCATCCGGCCTTGCGGTGGGAAGGCGCGTTGCAGGACGAGGACGCCGGCCTGCGTAACCAGCGCCAGCAGAACCAGCGCGGTCACGACTGACATCACGATCATGGAGAGAATCCGGGCGATCGAGGGCACAGGGCAGTTACGGGGCTTGGGGGCGGCAGTTTCGCCCAGGGAGACCCGGCGCTCCACTGGAAATGCCGGGGCTGTGGATATGTGCATAATTCCAGCGGGAAAAACGCAACGAAATCAATGCTACTCCCCGCAGCGCGCAAGCTTCGAAACAGCTTCATGCACTCGTCATCGCGGCTTCCATATAATCGCCACGGTCGGTTCCGCCATTTGGACGCGGGTGGGCGCCGATCCTGCTCGCAACCCGAGGGGATGCGGGAAAGACCGGCAGGATTTGTCCTGATTTGAACCGGAGAATTTCGATGAGCTTGAGATCCAAAGACACTCCGATCGACGAGATCGTGGCAAGCTGCAACGGCGACCTGCGCGGTGCCGTGCGCGCGCTGCTGCTGATCAACGAGCACCTCGAGACGGAGCTTGCAAAGGCCTACGCCGCAGCGGTCGATCACGGCCTCGCCGAGCGCGAAGGCAGCGTTTTGCACTAGGTCGCTGTCGACCTAGTTCGTGCTGTCCTCGTCCTTTTGCTCGTCTGATGTGAGCGCGGGACAAGCGCGGATCGTCGAACGGGCAAGCTTGGCATCGGCCTTGGACTTGTAGGGGCCGTCACCGAACCAGACGTCGCCGATGATCACGGGATTACTGGTGACGATGCTGCATTTTCCGGTGGCGTTGTTGCCGACCACCCAGAACAGCCCGTCGGCGAGGCTCATCGTCCCCGACGCCAGCAGCAATATACCTGCAAAGATCAAACGCTTCATGGCTGTGCTCCCGCCGTGAAGGTAGGCCTGCGGCGGTGTCACCCATACCCCTCGTAACGCGGCGCGTGTCATCGTGGTTAATCCGCCTGCGCCGAATTCGCTCGAGCAATGATCGACTTGTCCGCTAAATATCGCGGCCTTCGACCTTCTCGGTTAGCGCCTTGACCTGATCGGGGATCTTCTCGAGATGCGGATTGACGGCGAGCGCCTTGCGGTAGGCCTCGAGCGCGCGCTTCTCGTCGCCGACCTCCTGCATGATCATGCCGAGGCCTGCGAGCGCGCCGAAATGGCGGGGCTCGCGGATCAGCACCTCGCGGATGTCGGCGAGCGAGCGGCCATAATCGTTCTGCATGTAATAGAGCGTCGCGCGCCGATTCCAGGCCTCGATGTAATCGGGCCTGAGCTTGACGACCGAATCCAGCAGCTTGATCGCGACCTCGATCTTCTTTGCGTCGACCGCGGTCTTGGCCCGCGCCATCAGCAGCGCCGCGGTGTCGCTCGGGGTCTGGATCCAGATCGCCCAGATCCGCGCCTCGACATGCTTGGCGCTGACTTCGTCGGGCGCAGCTTTCAGCGCGCCGAACAGGAAATCGAGATTCTTGGTGCGGTCGACCTTGGGCAACTTGGCCGGCGCTTCCGGAAGCTTCTTCTGCTTGCCGGGCGGAGGCGGCGGATCAATCTGCTGCGCCAGCGCCGGAGCGAGGCCGGCGGCTCCCAGCACAAGAGCCAGACAAAGGGTGCGCGCGAAGAGGAATCTCACTGCCATGATTGAAGTGTAAACGCGCAAAGCCGCCCTTGCATAGCAGGGGCGGCGTCAAACTCGTGTGAGGCCGTGGTCTTGCGGGCGCCGCTCGGGCGTCCGGCAGGGCAATATCAGCCGCCCAGATCAGCCTTGGCGAGCCTTGAAGCGGCGCTGCACCTTGTTGATCACATAGACCCGGCCCTTGCGGCGGACCAGGCGGTTGGCGCGATGGCGACCGCGCAGTGATTTCAGCGAGTTACGGACCTTCATGGCAGAATCCTGAACGTTCGAAAGGCCGTGTTCGGCACTACCGTTTCGGCACGCGCGAATGTGGCAAAATGAGATCTTTCCCGCTGGCGGACGACCGCCCGGGACGGGGCGGTTTCTAAGGCATCGCGGGACTGGATGTCAATGTTAACTGCCATGTTCCGAACCAGCAAATTCTGGAAAACAACCCCATGCAAAGTAAAAACGGCCGGATCGGCCTCAATCTAGTCGCTTGCCGGCCTCGCTTTTCACGACGCCTTGCCAATTTCGTTATATCATATAATCAATTCGGCCACCCGTCGGGAGGAAACCAATGCCGAAGCTGAAGCTGCCGAACATCGACGACGTCGTCGCCATCGACATCCACACCCATGCCGAGGAGCCCTGCGGCACCCATCCCGACGACGGCTATGACGACTTCCAGGCCCAGATGGCGGATTACTTCAAGTCGCCGCACAAGCATCCGCCGACCGTGCCGGAGACCGCGGCGTATTACCGCTCGAAGAACATCGCGGCCGTAATCTTCCCGGTCGACGCCGAGCGCGAGACCGGCTTCCGCCGCTACAAGAATGAGGAGATGCTGGAGATCGCCTCCGACCATCTCGACGTCCTGATCCCCTTCGTCTCGATTGATCCGCACAAGGGCAAGCTCGGCGTCCGCGAGGCGCGCAAGCTGATCGAGGAATACGGGGTGCGCGGCTTCAAATTCCATCCGACCATGCAGGGCTTCTACGCCAACGACCGCATGGCCTATCCGCTCTACGAAGAGATCAACAATGGCGGCGCGATCGCGCTGTTCCACACCGGCCAGACCGGCGTCGGATCGGGCATGCCCGGCGGTATGGGCATGCGGCTGAAATTTTCCAACCCGATGTACATGGACGACGTCGCGGCTGACTTCCCGGACCTCAAGATCATCCTCGCCCACCCATCCTTCCCCTGGCAGGAAGAGGCGCTGTCGGTCGCGACCCACAAGCCGAACGTCTATATCGACCTGTCCGGCTGGTCGCCGAAATATTTCCCGCCGATCCTGGTCCGCTACATCAACTCGATCCTGCAGGACAAGATGCTGTTCGGCTCGGACTGGCCGGTGATCACGCCGGACCGCTGGCTGTCGGACTTCGCCAAGATCGACATCCGCGACGACATCCGGCCGAAGGTGTTGAAGGCCAACGCGCGCAAGCTGCTAGGGATCTAGGCGCGTATTCGTCAGCGCATTGAGGGCTTCGGCGCTGCTATCGAAGCCCTCACGCTCAGGCCCTCAAGGCCTCAGACGGCGGATGGCGGCCTTGGCGCGGTGAATCCGATGGCCGCGTTGCGTGCGATCAGTTCACGCGACGAGATCCCCGAAGCATATGCTCATCTCCGGACCGGCTCACACTTCGGCAAGATCGTTGTAAAGCTTTAGAAGCCGAGGCCCCAATTCGCGTTTCCCCCTTGGATCGATACAGCTGCGCCGAGTATAGTCCATGCGCCCGCAGCGATCCGGAGGACCGGTCAATTGAGCCTGAAAGCCGTTATCTTCGACGCCTACGGAACGCTTTACGACATCCAGTCGGTCGCGGAGACAACCGAGGATGCGTTTCCGGGCTACGGCGAGATCATCACGCAGATCTGGCGCATCAAGCAGCTCGAATACACCTGGTTGCGCTCGCTGATGCGGCGCTACCAGGATTTTAACGCCGCCACGCGCGACTCGCTTGCCTATACGCTGCGCGTGCTCGGGCTCGCCTATGACAGCGATGCGTTCGAGCGGGTGATCGAGAAATACCTGCATCTCGATCTCTATCCGGATGCGGCAGCCACGCTCGCGGCGTTGAAACCGCGAAAACTAGCGATCCTCTCCAATGGCAGTCCGAACATGCTGGGTGCGCTCGTACGCAATTCCGGGCTCGACGCTCTGCTTGATGCCACGATCAGCGTCGATGCGAAGAAGATCTTCAAGCCGAGCCCGGAAGCTTACATGCTGATCGGCGAGGCACTCGGCACCGCACCTGACGAGGTGCTGTTCGTCTCCTCCAACCCCTGGGACGTCGCGGGCGCGAAGGCGTTCGGGCTGAATGTCGCCTGGATCGAACGGGTGACACCCGAGGCGATGGCGCTGGCTTGCGTCGAGAATGAACTCGTGGCACCGCTGACAATGTTCAAGGCGATCCGCACCCAGATGGATGAGCTCGGCTTCGCGCCGGACCACCGCGTCCGTTCGCTCTCCGAGCTGCCAAGGATCGCCGAAGGATCGCCCAAGGATCGCCGCCCGCCCGTGAGACCTGAATGAGCCTTCAATCCGTTCGCGATTTCTTCGCTGAAAAAGCCCCCGACATCACCGTCATCGAATCCCCGATCAGCTCCGCGACTGTGCCGCTGGCCGCCGAGGCCTATGGCGTCGAGCCTGGAATGATCGCCAAGACGCTGTCGTTGCGGATCGGCGAGCGCGTGCTCCTGATCGTCGCGGCCGGCACCTCACGCATGGACAACAAGAAGGTGAAGGCGGCGTTCGGCGGCAAGCCGAAGATGCTCGGTCTGGAAGAGGTCGCCGAGATCACCGGGCACGAGGTCGGCGGCGTCTGTCCGTTCGGGCTGAAGTCGCCGCTGCCGATTTACTGCGATGTGTCCTTAAAGGCGTTCGACATGGTGGTGCCGGCCGCAGGCTCGACCCATAGCGCGGTGCGCATCACGCCGGACCGCATGGCCGAGCTGACGGCGGCCGAATGGGTCGATGTCTGCGAGGTCAGGCCGTAAGGCAGCTGCGGGATGCCTGATGCATTTGCCAGTCAAGGAGGCTAATGTATGAACCATGCCCGACGATAAGGTAAAACGACGGCTGACCACCGTGCTGTGCGCTGATGTGCACGGCTATTCTCGCCTCATGGAAGCCGACGAGGCGGGAACGCTGGAGACACTCCGCCGCTACCGCACGGCCATTGCGGGATTGGTGGAGCGCCATGACGGGCGGATCGTGAATACCTGGGGTGATGCTGTCATCGCCGAATTCGCCAGCGTCGTCGAGGCCGTGCAATGTGCGGTTGAGATTCAGCAGGAAATTTCCAACCAGGATTCGGACCCACCTCCCCCGATGCGTTTTCGCATCGGCATCAATCTCGGCGATGTGATGGTGGATGGTTCCGATCTTTATGGAGACGGGGTCAATATCGCGGCGCGTCTGCAAGAGCTTGCCGAACCCGGGGGCATCGTGATCTCCAGCTCCACCTATGATCAGGTGCACAACAAATTGTCTGTTGGCTTCGACTGCCTCGGCCAGCGTCCAATGAAAAACATTGCTCCCGTGACCAGTTATCGTGTGACCATGAGCGGCCAAACCGCTCAAGCACGAAGCTTTCCGCCTGGCGAACGCCTGACTTCTCGGGGCGCAATTGCTGGCTCGCAAACTGACGCCGTACACCGCGACCGATACGAGTCATCCACGTGGATGGGCTTCGTTTCAGATGGACTAGCGAAGCTTCCCCGCCCGGTTGCAGCGGCCCTCACGGTGTCAGCCTTTCTGATTCTGATCAATATTTTCACCGGCATGCACAAGATCTGGTTCCATTGGCCGGTCGCGGCTTTGCTCTTCGGCGCCATCCTGCGGACGGCGCTCCGACATCGACCTGAGTCGGACAGCAAGGGGGAGCGCTGAACGAGGCACCGGCAGCATCTTTGCGCCTACCGCCAACCGCGCTCCGATCGTGCGCTAATCATTGTCATCGTCGTAAGGCCGCGGCTGCGCTTGCGGAGGTGGTGGCGGCGCATTGTTATAGCGCGGCGGCGCTGCAGCTCGATTGTTCGGGACCTGCTGCTGCGGCTGCATCTGGTTGTTGGACTGGAACACCGCACGGCAGCCGCTGGAAAGCTGTGGTGTGTTCTGCCGCAAGCAGGCCGTGATGCGGCTCACGTCCGGGATCTGGTCGCTGCACAGCCGCCACACATCCGGCGTACAGGCCATCTGCTGTTCCATGGTTCCGCGATATTCTTCGGCGGACGCGGCACTGTGTGCGACGATGCCGCCGATCGCGAGCGCTACACCCAGCACAATCCGCTCTGTCCGCATGTCCCGATCCTTCTTGGGTTTCTTGAATTGTCTTCAATCAATGAGACGCGGGGAGGTTCTGGACCAACAAAAAAACGTGAAAGCGCGATTGGAACTTACTCCACTTTGCCGATCTTCTTCACCGCCGCGATCAGCCGCATGCTGTCGGTGGCGACGAACTCGGCAAACGCCGGCGCGTCCTGATAGGCGACAAGACTGCCCGAGACCTCGAACGACTTGAGCACGTCGGGGCTCGTCATCACCTGCGCCATCGCTTCGCGCAGGCGGCTCGCGACCGGCGCAGGAAGAGCATTCTGTGCAAAGAGCCCGGCCCAGATGTACATCTCGACGTCCTTGTAGCCGAGCTCCTGGAAGGTCGGAACGTCGGGGAAGCTCGCGATGCGCTGCGCGCCGCAATTGCCGAGCACGCGCAGCTTGCCATCGTCAACCTGCGGCTTCAGCGTGCCGGGCGCGGCCGCAATCGCCTGCACGGTGCCGCTGAGCAGCGCGGTCAGCGCGGGACCTGCGCCGCGGAACGGCACATGCAGCAGCTTGATGCCGGCGCTGTTTGCGAACATCTCCATCGCCACGTGCAGCGTGCCATAGGGCCCGGACGAGCCGTAGGTGATCTGGCCCGGGCGCTTCCTGGCGTCCTCGACGAAATCCTGCGCCGTCTTCCAGGGTGCCGAGGCCGGCACTGCCAGCAGCGTGGGATCGGCCAGCACCCGCGCGATCGGCATGAACTGCGAGACCTCGTAGGCGACGGGACGGTCGAACAGCCGGTCGGCCTCAGGGAGCACCGCGAGCGAGGACAGCGTCATCAGCAGCGTGTAGCCGTCGGGCTCAGCGCGCGCGGCCGCGGCATTGCCGACCGATCCGCCGCCACCGCCGGCGCGGTTGTCGACGATGACCGCCTTGCCGAGGATTCGCTCCAGCGCCTGTGCGACAGGGCGCGCCGCGAGATCCGCCTGGCCTCCGGCCGGAAACGGCACGATCATGGTGACGTTGCGAGCGGGATAGGCTTGCGCGAAAGCCGGGCCCGACAACGCAGGCAACAACGGCAATGCGGCAGCGGCGCGCAGGACATCGCGTCGATCCATGGCAGATTTCCCCCCTGTTTTTCTTGTTTCGCTGCCAGCCTAGCGTGACCGCCCGCAAGAACAAGCCGTGCGGCGGGATTTACGAAGCATTATCCATGTTTCGCCCGGTCAGGAACGCCCCCCTGGACCCACCGTTGCCTCCCAGGGAGTCGAGCGATGAACAGACTTCGAACCATCGACGTGGCGTTGGACGAGATGCTGGTGAATCTCGCCGCTATCGTGTTGCGGCTTTCAAAGCCCGAAATGACGCGAACGCCGGCGGCACGGCGCGCATTGGCGCAATCGGTGCATCAATACGCGGTCTGCGCGAATCGCTCGAGCGATCCGCATGTTCATGAATTGAAGTCGCGGCTGGAACAAACGTTGAAGCCGAGCTTGCGAATTATCGCGAAGGATGGCGTGAAGGTGTCGTAGTCAAACTCCGTCGTTGAAGCCGCTCGCTCTACGACGACTTTGCTACGACGGCTTTGTCTTTCCGCGCACCCGCCGCTTGCACGTACCCGGCAGCTTCGCCGCGAGAAAATCGCCGAGCGCTTCGACACGTGCGGGGCGCGGGCCGCCGGGTGGTGTCACCAGATGCACGGCGCCTTCGGCCTGCTTCCAGTCTTTCAGGATGACTTCGACCTCGCCGGAGGCGATGGCCTCGCCGACGATGAACTCTGGCAGCTCGGCGATGCCGAGACCCGCGATCAGCGCCGGCATCACGGCTTCGCCATTGTTGACGCGAAGCTGTCCGCCCGGACGTACACTGGCCTGTTCGCCGGCCGAATTGGTGTAGTGCCAGACATTCGGCGTCGAGAGGTAGGCGTAGCTGAAGCACTTGTGCTCGGCGAGATGCATGGGATGCGTCGGCCGTCCCTGGCGTTTGAGATAGGCCGGCGCCGCCACCGTGAAGCGCGGCATGGTGAACAGCCGTCGCGCGATCAGCGAGGAATCCGGCAACCGCGCGATCCGCACTGCCATGTCGAAACCTTCGCCGATCAAATCGACGGTCGCATCACTCAGATGCAGATCGACGGAGACTTCCGGATAGGCTTCGAAGAACTCCGGTAGCAACGGCGCCACCGCCTTGATCCCGAACGTCATGGGCACGGCGAGCCGCACCAGCCCGCGAGGCGCTACCGATTGCGCCAGCGCCTCGTTCTCCGCCGCCTCACCGTCGGACAAAAGGCGCGTCGCACGCTCGGCGAGCTTATGCCCGGCATCGGTCAACGCGAGCCGGCGTGAGGTGCGGTTGAATAGCCGGGCGCCGAGCCGCTCTTCGAGGCGCGTGACCGCCTTGGACACCGTCGCCTTGGACATCGCGAGCTCGCCCGCGGCACCCGCAAACGACCGTAATTCCACGACTTTTGCGAAAATCGCGAGCGCCTCGAAATCGGGGAGTTTTGCCATGGAACCGGTCCGATTGGGTTATTAATGGAAACAATGTGTTTCAACAGTTTCTATTTCTATACCACAAGCGGAGGCTTATCCAAGGGTCATCAGAAATTCAGGAATGGAGAAATCCAATGACCAAGAAGCTCTCAGGCAAGATTGCGCTCGTCACCGGTGGCTCGCGCGGTATCGGCGCGGCCTCTGCTCGCGCACTCGCCGATGAAGGTGCGGACGTCGCCATCAGCTATGTCGCGTCACCCGAAAAGGCCGAAGCGGTCGTCACTGAACTGAAGGCAAAGGGCGTCAGGGCCCGCGCCTTCAGGGCGGACCAGGCCTCGGCCAAGGACGTGACGCAGCTCGTCAACGACGTGGCGAAGGAGTTTGGCCATCTCGACATTCTCGTCAACAATGCTGGCGTTGCGAGCGGCGGTGCGATCGACGATGCGAATGCCGACACCGAGGCGCTGGCCCGCCAGGATGCGATCAACGTGCATGGCGTGATCGCGGCGATCCGCGCCGCCTCGCAGTTGATGGGTGAAGGCGGCCGCATCGTCACTGTTGGTTCGATGCTTGCCGACCGCGCCTCGTTCCCGGGCCTTGCCGACTACGTAGCCACCAAGGCGGCCGTCGTCGGCTACACCAAGGGCGCGGCGCGCGACCTCGGCCCGCGCGGCATCACCGTGAATGTGGTGCAGCCCGGCTCGATCGACACCGATATGAATCCGAAGGACGGCGGCGAGTTCGCCGAGACCCAGCGCAAGCAGCACGCGCTGCAGCGCTTCGGCCGCCCCGAGGAGGTGGCGGCCGGCGTCGTCTTCCTCGCAAGCCCGGAAGCCTCCTTCGTCACCGGCACCGTCCTCAACGTCGACGGCGGTTTCGGCGCCTAGGCGCCCCAATATCCCAATATAAGGAACTACGCAGATGATCGAACTCAGACCCTTCGCAAACCTCGGCGGCGCCGATCACGGCTGGCTCAACGCCAAGCACCATTTCTCCTTCGCGAGTCACTACGACCCCAACAACATGGGTCACGGCGCCTTGCGGGTGTGGAACGACGACGAGATCGCGCCGAACACGGGCTTTCCCGCCCATCCCCACGCCAACATGGAAATCATCACCTATGTGCGCGAGGGCGCGATCACCCATCAGGACAGCCTCGGCAACGAGGGCCGCACTGAAGCGGGCGACGTGCAGGTGATGAGCGCCGGCAGCGGCATCCGACACTCCGAGTACAACCTCGAGCCGACCAAGACACGGATCTTCCAGATCTGGATCGAGCCGACCGCGCGCGGCGGACAACCGACCTGGGGCTCGAAGCCGTTTCCGAAAGGAGACCGCTCGGGCAAGCTCGTCACCATCGCGAGCGGCTTCGAGGGTGACACGGACGCGCTGCCGATCCGCGCCGATGCGCGGGTGCTCGCCACCACGCTGAAAGCCGGCGAGAGCGCGGAATACCAACCGCAAAAGTCGCGGCACCTCTATCTTGTGCCCGCGGCGGGTTCAATCGAGGTCAACGGCGTCCGCGTCAATGCTCGCGACGGCGCCGCGATCCGCGACGAGGACAGATTGAAGATCACGGCTCTGGAAGACACCGAGTTCGTGCTCGTCGACGCGGCGTAAGCGCCACTCACACGGAACACCTCAAATCACCCTTCAACGGAGACCATCATGACCAAAGTTCTCGTCCTCTATTACTCCGCCTATGGCCACATCGAAGCAATGGCCAACGCGGTTGCCGAAGGCGCGCGCGAAGCCGGCGTCACTGTCGACATCAAGCGCGTGCCGGAACTCGTGCCGGCCGAGGTCGCCAAAGCGTCCTATTACAAGGTCGATCAGGCTGCACCCGTCGCCAAAATCGATGACCTCGCCAACTACGACGCGATCATCGTCGGCACCGGCACCCGCTTCGGTCGCATGGCCTCGCAGATGGCGAACTTCCTCGACCAGGCCGGCGGGCTCTGGGCCAAGGGCGCGTTGCACGGCAAGGTCGGCGGCGCCTTCACGTCGAGCGCGACCCAGCACGGCGGTCAGGAGACGACGCTGTTCTCGATCATCACCAACCTCCTCCATTTCGGCATGGTCGTGGTCGGCATGAACTACGGCTTCGCCGGCCAGATGAAGCTCGACGAGGTCACCGGCGGCGCGCCCTACGGCGCCACCACGATCACCGGCGGCGACGGCAGCCGCCAGCCCAGCGCCAACGAACTCGCCGGCGCACGCTATCAGGGACGCCAGATCGCGGAGACCGCCAGGAAGCTACACGGTTAGGCTTCACGGCTGATGCGAGGGGCGGCGTCAGCGCCTCCCCTTGCCCATGGCCCGCGCCGCGAGGACGGCGAGCCTGGGGTGACGGCGCAGGCCCTGCGCGGCATGATCGCGCAACGCGAAGGGCATGCCGCGCCAGGACAGCGCGACGCTGACATCGGTCAGCGGCACCGGCTCGGCGCCAAAGCGGCGCTTGTAGTCCTGGTTGCCGATGCTGAGGTCGAAACGGCGCACGCCTTCTGCATGCAGCCCCGCCATGGTGCGCTCGATCACCAGCAGCCCCGGCGAGCAGCTCGACCATGAATTGCCGGCGTGGCTGATGCGCAGGAGAAAATAGGTCGCACCGAACCTGACGCCGAGCGTGGTGGCGACGATGGCCTCGTCGCACACCAGCGCCGAGATGACGGCGTAACCGTCCGCGACACCCTGGCGGGCGACTTCGCGATAGAACTGCGCATGGGTTTCGTCGTTGAGGACGAAGCGCGAGCCGAGCTTTTGCATGCGCGCCTGCTGCTGGACATCCATCACGTCCAGCAGCTCCCGCGCGCGCGTGACATCGGTGGCGATCTCGAATCGCGCGCCGGCATGACGGCTGAAGACGCGCCAGCAGCGCGGCATCTGCATGCGCTTGATCGAAGCCTGGTAGTCTTCATAATCGTCGCCGGTCAGCACGAGGTTGCCGTTGAGCGAGCAGGACCCGATCCGGCCGAGCGACGCCAGCGGATTCGGGTTGCCGCCGACATGGGCTGGCATCTTCTTCAGGCGCAGCAGATCGAATCGATCGGGCAATGCGCGCAATGCGTCGATCAGCGCCTTGCCGATCGCATCCGTTGCCGCCGCGTCCAACGCGGCATCGAGCGCCAGGATCGGCGCGTTGTTGTCGGAGACGCCGAAATCCGCGAATTCGACGATGCGGATGCCGCGCCTGAGGTGGCTGATCATCGGCACCACCGCAATGTCCCTGCCGGTCGCGGCATCGGAGATCAATGCAATCAGCGGTGCGAGGTCGTGGAACGCTTTGTACCAGGCGCCGAGCCAATAACCATGCTGAAACGCAGTGCGATGACCAGCGTTCAGGCGCGATGCGGCGTGCCGCCAATCACGCACGAAATCGACCGCGATTCCCGACGTGCTGGACACAAGACCATTTGGTTGCTCGACGCTGAGGAACGTCATCCGCGGTGCTTACGATTACTGAATGTTTCCAGATAGATTGTGTTTTGTCGCAGACCACAAGCGACGTCACTGCTTATCGTTAAGCCAATGCCACTGCCGCACCGGTTGCGACAAGCTGTCAGGCTTCAGGTTCCATTGGCGTCACACATTGGAACCTGGCCAGGAAGTGCAGGCCGGCCGCAGCAACAGCGAACATGAACCAGATCGGATTCTGCCGTTCGAGCAGGAAGGTCTCGGTCGCTCCGTAGTACAGGCCGAACAGCCACACGGTCAGGAACAGCTTTGCCAGCGCGCGACTGCGATTGTGTGTCCGGGCCGACTGGAAATTGCCGAGCGGCGCGAGCACGAAGACGAGGATCACGAGCACAAGACCCGGCAGGCCGATGGTGACCGCGAGGTCGAGATAGCTGTTGTGACTGTGCGCCGCGGTCGTCGCCCATTCGGCGCCCTGGGCAGTCTGCCGTGCGGTGACGTCGTCCCAGAAGGCCGCATAGCCGTGGCCGGTGATCGGCTTTTCGGCGACGGCTGCGAGCGCGAACTCCCAGATGGCGGAGCGGCCGGTGAAGGTGGGGTCGAGCGGAAGCAGCCGCGTCATCGCCCCGAGCGCCGGGCTCAAGACACTGCCGACCGTCAGCAAATTCATCACGATAAGCGGCACGAAACAGATGATCCGCTTCAGCCACAAGCTCGGCGTGACGCAGACCAGCGACGCGAGCGCGTAGATCGCTAGGCATAGCACCGAGGACGTCTTGCCGCCGGTGAAGATCAGGAAGAGTCCGGCCAGCGCGGCGATCGCCGGGCCCATCACGAACGATCCGACGGCGGACAGGTAAATGCCGACATAAACCAGGATGGTCATCACCGGCGAGGCGATGTTCTTGTGGCCAAAGCTGCCGCGCCAGTCGCCGGCCAGCTGCGGCTCCGTGACGTCGAGTGCGGTGTGGATCGAATATTGCGGCGCGAGGAAGACGCCGAGATAGCAGAGTGCGAGCAGGACGAGCGCGGCGCCACCAAGACACAGGTTGAAGCTGCGCTGCGTCGGCGGCAGCAACGGCAACAGCACGGCAAGCGACATCACGCTGGCCGCAAGCACGAAGCGCTGAATCGAAACGCCGCGGCTCTCGGAAAAGACGATGTTGATCAACAGCCAGCCGACCAGGCAGAGATGCAGCGGTGTCACCAAGGTCTTCAGCGCGGGCGCATCCGTTGCGGCGACGAACAGCACCGCGACCGCAGCCAACAGGCCCCAGGAGACATAGGTGAGCGCCATCCGTCCGCCGACGACGGTGATGACATCCTCGCTGCGCAGATCCGGAAACGGATCGAACGTTACCAGCACAAGGAGCAGCGCCGCGACTGCGACGAGGCAACGCCCCGCCCGCACGGCGTTGACCCCCGCAAGCCCATCGCGCAGGACGTAGCCGAACGATCGGGCCTCGACGTCAGTCATGTCAGCGACGCTGCGATCCATGGCTCAAGGCTGCTCGGGAAACTGGGGAAGCTCCAAGTCTTAGCCGATCCCTGTTAAGCATCCGTCAACCAGTACACCGGAACTCTGCGGCACAGCCTGCTGCCGCACGATGCTCCGCGCGATCTCGTAATATTGCAGCGCGCGCTGTTCCAACGTGAGATTGTCGAGCACGAAGCCGCGCGGATCGAACGTATCAGCGGCGCACCCGGCCCAGAAATCGTCCCAACCCGCCTCGAACCCCGCGGCGTCGACGAACTTGGCGCCGCAACGATCGTCCCAATACGGCACCGACGACACAGGCGCGAACTGGACACGATGCGGATAATAATCGGCGTCCCGCCAGGGGCCACCGGGATCCCAGGCGAGCACCGGCACGCCGCAGGACAACGCCTGCTGATAGGCAATGCCCTGGCTCTCGTTCTGGCACAGGAAGATCATCGCACGCGAGCGCGTGAGCGCGGCCTGATAGTCCTCCTCCTTGTAACTGCCGTAACGCAGTTCCGTGAACGAGCGGCCCTCTCTGGTGAGCCGGGCGCGAACCGGCTCAATCAGCTCCGGAGCATAGCGCTCGCGGTCCCAGTGGACCTTGTCGTAGATCAGGACGTCGACGGTCTTTTGCGACGTCAGCGACGGCGCCCAGAGATCCGTGTCGATGCCGACCGGCCAGGCCTCCGTTTCGGGCCAATGCGGCCGGTACATGTCGGCGTACCACGGGCCGGGCACCACCACCTTCTTGACCGGCAGGCGCTTGAACAGGTCGGGATCGTCGAGCGGATGATTATGGGCGGCGACGCCGAGCAGGATCGGATTCTTCCACGCAAACTTGTCGAGCAGGAAGGTGCGACCGATGATGCAGGCGAGTTCGTCCGGATGCTGCGCGATGTAGCCATAATCGTTGACGCGATAGCGGATGCCGAGCCGATCGAGCCCCGCACGGAGATTGAGGAACACGCGGAGCTGCCCGCTCATACGCGGCTCGCCGAGCAGCATGCGGCGCGCCATGCGCCGCAGATGCCGGTCGCCGGAAAACCAGCGATCGTCCTTGTCCTCGTAGAAGAGATTGAGAACCATGTCGTCGGGATCGTAGTCGAATGTCTTTGCGGGCACTGGGTCCATCCGCGGGAAGTTCGGTGCGCATTCTCGCATGGGACCGGCTGTCGCACTCTTCCAAATTTGCCACAGGCTTAATGCCGCCGGCTTAACGCTATTCTACAAAACCAGCGCCGCGCCGGCCTTCGCGGCAACGATTTCACCGGAATGCGAGTATCATTTGCGGCGCCCAAGGTTGCGATCAATCGCATTGCCAATGCGCAGACGCACCCTGGTTAACAGACCCTTAAAGGCGAGCCGTAACTTGATTACCGCCGAAGAAATTCTCGAACTACCGGCCACATCACGCGTCGCTCCGGCGGCGCGCTTGCCGCTGCAGATCAGCTCCACTACATCGGTGTCCGTCGTCATTCCGGCCAAGAACGTCGCGGCCTATGTCGGCGAAACCCTCGCCAGCGCACTGGCGCAAGCCGAAATCACCGAAGTGATCGTCGTGGACGACGGTTCGACCGACGACACCACGGCCATCGTCCGTGCCATCCGTGACCCGCGGCTGCGCCTGTTGACCAACGACGCCGCCGGCGTATCGGCGGCGCGCAATCTCGGCGCACGGCATGCGAGCGGCCAATGGCTGCTCTTCCTCGATGCCGACGATCGCCTGCGGCCCGGCGCGGTCGCCGCGCTGCTGGCGACCGCGCGTGGTGCTCCGCGCGCCGTTCTCGTTTACGGCGACTACAACACGATCGACAGCGACGGACGGCAGATCGGTCGACGGGATCTGCTGAAAGGACGCCGCAAACCGTCCGGTGATGTGCTGGCGCGGCTCGCGGCCGGTAACTTCATCGTCAATGGCGGCATCGCGCTCGCGCGTGCGGAGGCGTTTCGCGCCATCGGCGGCTTCGACGTCTCACTCAGATATTGCGAGGACTGGCACTGCTGGTGCCGTCTTGCCGCGATCGGTGAATTCGAGTTTGCGCCAAACCTTCTGCTCGACTACCGCCTGCACACGGCCAACACGATGAACGCGGCGGTTCGGACGCCGCAGGATTTCTTCCCGGCCATCGCGCGGGTGTTCGACGACGGGCTGATCATGGCGCGACTGCCCCCGGGCATGACAGCCGGGCTGCGCCAGGCCGCCGAGGTTCATCTCGTCACATATTCGGCGATGCAAGCGGTCCGCTTCGGCAGATATCGCCAGGCCTTCGCCTATCTCGGGATGGTCGGCCGCCGCTCGCTCAAATCGTTGCCACGCGCCGCGGTCAGGGTCGCCCTCGCCTGCTTCGGCATCTAATCCCTCGCTCCGGCGTCAGGATACGATCTTCGAGGCTTCATAGGGCTTCGGCTCGATGCCGAACGCCGCAAGCATGGAGCCGAGCGCGACCAGCGCGGGATGCATCGCGACGACGGGCTTTGACGTCACGAGCAGGCGAGCGGATCGGACCAGCGACAGCGGCAACCTCCCGAGCATCTGCGCAAACACCCGCGCCCGCGCTCCCGCGCCCTGCGCGGCCTTCGACTGCACACGATAATTGATTGCACCGATACGCAGACCACGCTTGGCGATCCAGCCGGGGCTGGTGCGGTTTTGCGGCACCGTCTCGGAGATGACTG
This sequence comes from Bradyrhizobium sp. LB14.3, assembly GCF_040547985.1. Classification (NCBI taxonomy): domain Bacteria; kingdom Pseudomonadati; phylum Pseudomonadota; class Alphaproteobacteria; order Hyphomicrobiales; family Nitrobacteraceae; genus Bradyrhizobium; species Bradyrhizobium sp. LB14.3. The sequence continues at coordinate 36,629 of NZ_JBEPQT010000030.1, read as the reverse complement.
CCTCCGCAGTCCAGTGGAACGTCATGCCGGCATCGCGGCATCGCACGAAGAAATCGCAATCGCCGCCGCCGAGGAAGTTGAAGCGCAGGTCGAAGGCGGGACGGTCGAACCGCTCGAACGCCGCGCGCGTGATCAGGCAATTGCCGCAGCCATAGATCAGCGGCACCGCGCCGCTGTAATCATAGGCGGGGCAGAAGGCGGGATGGCGCGAAAGCCAGGGCTTGCTGTCGTCTTCGAAGACCGGCAGCACCGGCCCGCCGACAACATCGGCGCCGGTCGCATCCGCGGTGCGAACCATCAGCTCGAGCCAGTCGGGCGAAGCGATCTCGTCGTCGTCGATCATCAGGAAGCGGGTCGCGGCGGGAAACAGCGCCTGCGCCGTCTCGAACGCGGCGTTGATCGCCTGGACGTTGCCTTGCCGTTTTTCGACCAGGCAGACGCCCTGGAGCCTTCCGCCGGCGAGATACTCCGCGGCCACCGGTGCGCTTTCGCGCCGTACTGCGTCGTTCTCGACCATGACGACGGCGAAGGAGCGCGGGGTACGCTGGCTGACGAGCGAGTCCAGCGTCAGCCGCAGATGCTGCGGACGGCGGAAGCAGGGGATGCAGACGACGATGCCGACCGACAGGTCGATAATTCGGGAGCTCGCCGCGATCTCCCGGTTGGGATCGCGCACGGCATCCGAGATACGCGCGGCGGACAAGTCTGTCGGGATCAATGTCATGACGTTCTAGATGCCCGATATAGATTGAAAAAGCCCTGCTTCGATCCCGCGGATCGGCGCCGTTTCGCAACGGCACAGCGCCGCGGGACAAATCCGCCCCAGAATGAACGGCTGGCGTGGGGCTCGCGACGCGCAAATCTCCGGCCATCACGGTGCAATACCATTCGCTTAACCGCCATCGCGTGTTTCTGCTGCAAAACCTTGCGCACGTGATAGTGCAATTCGCGGTCCATCGCGCGGGCGGCGGCCCGACATGGATGATGCCGTAGTTAACGCCCGTGCGCGTTAACTCGACCGTAAGCACCAAGACCGGTGAAGCTGCGCGGCATCAGATTTGCTCTTCGGGCATGCGAGATTTTTCCTGTAAATTTAAGTCGAACAAGCGCGGTCAGAAAATATGAACAAGCCAGCCACGATCGATTTCGCGACAGCCACGGCGGTCCAAATTCCCGCGGCCATTGCACCCCCTCAGGCGCTGCACGATCTCGTCCCCGGAGAAGCGCGCGACAGCCTGCTCGCCGTCCACGACGTACTGCGCCGCATATTGCCGCAGGGCCAGCTCGCCACCTACGAAGCCGGCGGCGGCTCGTGCAGCGTTCTGCCACCGGAATTGCTGAGCCGCAGCAAGGTCACCGTCGTCGACATTGACGAGGACCAGGTCCGCAACAACAGCTACGCGGACGAAGCGATCCTCGGCGACGTCCAGACGTACCGCTTCGGGCGCGAAACCTTCGATCTGGTGATCTGCTACAATGTGATCGAGCATCTGCCCCATGTCGACGCCGCGCTCCTTAATTTCCGCGATGCGCTCAAGCGCGGTGGGATGATCCTGATCGGCGCACCCAATCCGCGCTCGCTGTCCGGCGTCGTCACCAAATACTCGCCGCACTGGTTCCACGTCTGGTTCTACCGGCACATCCGCGGAATCAAGGATGCCGGCCTGCCGGGCGAGCCGCCGTTCCCGACTTTCTTCCATCCCCTGGTGACGCTGCCGAGGCTCGAAGCGTTCGCGGTCGCCAATGGCCTTGAGATGGTCTACCGCCGTGAGGTCGAGAGCCCGCGCTATCCCGAGATGCGCCGGAGCAAGCCGCTGTTCGCAACCCTGGTGGACGCCGGCGCCGCCGTGCTGAACGCCGTGCTTCCGCGCGGGACCGACGTCCGCCGCGGCGACTATCACGTCATCCTGCGGAAAAATTGACGGCCATGGTGAGCGCGCGGCCGATCGCACGACGAGCGAAGCCTCGTGGCCACGCCGCACGCGGTAACGAACCGTTAATCTCTGAAGGACCCCGCCGTCGCACGCGTCACAGCGACGCGTCGAAGAGTGGCATGCGTTTAAACGCTTTGTTTGCCATTTCGGTGAATAGTCCCTCAATGAGTATGGTTAATTTTCCCTGTTGCGTTGATTGGGCACCTATATCTCAGGTGCGTTGCGTAGAGCGAAGAGTAACCCCTCAGCACGCGACAGTTGGAATGAAAGCTGGGGATCATGCTTGACTATAACCAGCCGATAGACCCGGCCAGACCAGAGGCCCCGCAACAGCGGCCTCAGGCCGGCTTCAACGTGCTGGAGCTTGTCAATTTACTCTGGCGGCGGAAGATCGCGATTGCCGCTGCAGCCCTGCTCGGCGCGACCCTTGCCGTCACCGTGGGCAAGAGCCTGACGCCCCGCTACACCGCCACCGCCCAGCTCTATGTCGACCCGCGCGAGCTCCAGCTCGTCGATCGTGAGCTCACGCCCCGCGCGCAGGACGTCTCCGGCATGGCGATGGTGATCGAGAGCCAGGCGCGCCTGATCACCTCCAACAGCGTGCTGCTCAAAGTCATCCAGCAGACCGATCTGGACAAGGACCCCGAATTCGGCGGCGGCGGTGACGGCAAGAGCCTGATCTCGTCACTGCTCGGCCTGATCGGCCTTCAGCCCCGCGCGCCCTCGACCGCGGAGAAGAAGGAAGTGCAGCTCGCGGCGCTCGAGGCGCTGAACCGGCACATCACGATCCGCAAGACCGAGAAGAGTTTCATTGTCGACATCGAGGTCTGGTCGACCGATCCGGCGAAAGCAGCGATGCTCGCCAACGCGCTGACCAGCACCTACCTGACGGAATCCCGCAACTCGCAGGCTTCGGCAGCGCGGCGCGCCACCAACGATCTCTCCGGCCGCCTGAAGGAGTTGCGCGAGCGGCTGCGCAACGCCGAGACCGGGCTTGCGACTTACAAGGCCCAGAACAATTTCGTCGGCACCCAGGACGCCCTGATCAGCGACCAGCAGCTCTCCGCCAGCAACCAGCGGCTTTCCGCCGCCCGCGCAGCGACGATGGATGCGCAGGCGCGTCTCGACCAGATCGAGGCGAGCCGGCGCACGACAGCGGATGCAGGGGCGAATTCCGAGGCGCTGCAATCGCCGACCATCGCGAACCTGCGCGCACAATACGCCGACGCGCGCAAGAAATATGCGGAGCAGACCGGCGAGCTCGGCCCCCGTCATCCGGCGCTACGCCAGACCGAGAAGCAGGTCGAGGATCTCAAGCGCACCATCAACGAAGAGATCGACCGCTTCGCCCAGTCCGCCAAGAACGATTTGACGCGCGCCCGCGACTTTGAAGCCTCGCTCAACCGGGCGCTGGAGGCGCAGAAGCGGCAGAGCGTCCAGCTCAGCCAGGCCGCCGTGCGTCTGCGCGAGCTCGAGCGCGAAGTCGATGCCAGCCGCGACGTCTATCAATCCTTCCTCAAGCGCTCGCGCGAGACCGAGGAGCAGGAGACGCTGAACACTTCGGCGGCCCGCGTCATCGGCGAAGCGACGGTGCCGCAGCGGCGCTCGTTCCCACCGGCGATGAGCCTGTTCGCCATGATCGGCTTCGTCTTCGGCGCGATCGCTGCATCGAGCTGGTTCGTCGCGGCCGAACTGTTGCTCGCCGGTGCGTCCGTGCCAACACCCGCGCCGGCCCGTCCCAATCGCGCTCCGGTGCCGCAAGCTCCCCGAGTTCCAGAGCCTTCGCGGGCTCAGGAGACTGCACGACCTCAGCAGGTTTCGCGGACCCCGGAAGTCGCGCAGGCTCTCCCGGAGCTTGCCGCACCACCGCTGCAACCATCGATGGCTGAAAAGCCCTTGATCGAAAAGCCGCTGATCGCCCGCCTCCAGGAGGCCGACGTCATCCACACGCTCGGCGCCATTCTTGCCACCGGCAGCGGCGTCGACCTCACCCGTCTGGGCTGGCCGACGCTGCGCCCGGGTTTTCCGCTGACGACGCTGCTCAACGCCTGGCGCGACATGCGCGCCGCGGTGGCACGCCGTACGGACGGCAAGGCGATGCCGGTCATCGCGCTCGTCGGTGCCAGTGAGACCACCGGGCGCAGCGTAACCGCGCTGAATTTCGCGCTCGCGGCGGCGCGCGACGGCGCTCGCGTGCTGATGATCGATGCCGACCATCAGGCACACTCGCTCTCGAACAAGGTCAACCGTGCCGGCAAGAGCGAGCCGAGCAAGCTCGGCTGGCTTTCGATCGGCGGCAAGGCCGCGCGCGAGATCAAGACACTCAACGGCATCTCGGTATTGCCGGCCGCCGAAAGCGACGCCGGCAAGGCCACTGACGCCATCCGCAAGGCCATCGAGCAGGCGCGCTCCGCCGGCGGCTATGACCTCGTGATCCTCGACGGCCCCGTCGCGCCACTCACGGCCGCCAGCCGCAAACTGCTCGATGATGCCGACGCGCTGGTGGCGGTGCTGCCGACCAGCCTCGACATCAACGACGGCCTCGAGGAGATCTTGAACACGCTCGGCCGCGCGGAGCGCAAGCTCGTCGGCGTCGTGCTCGACGAGCTCACCCCCGCAACCCAAGCGCGCCAGCGAGGCAGACAATATGCTTGAGCGTCGCATCAATCTGGAGGGCCGGGCCGCAACCGCCGACGTGCCGCGGATCACGGTCGGCGGCCTTCGCATGGCCGCACTCGACCTGGAAGCGACCGCCGATTTCATGATCGAGGCAACCGATCCGCGTCATCGCATCGGCCGCCCGCTGTTCCTGACTTCGGCCAATGGCGAGGTGCTGGCGCGGTGTTCGACCGAGCCGCAGACCGAGCGTCTGTTCCGTGCCGCCGACCTGATCAACGCCGACGGCCAGCCGCTGGTGGCGGCCTCAAAACTGCAATCCTGGTTTCCACTGCCCGAGCGCGTCGCGACCACCGACCTGTTCCACGTCGTCGCGCGCAAGGCGGAAGCGCTGGGCCGCACCTTCTACATGCTCGGTGCCAGCGAGGCCGAGAACGCCGCAGCGGTCGAGAATGTTCGTCGCCTGTATCCGGACCTCAAGATCGTCGGACACAGCCACGGCTACCTCCGGGGCGAGACGCTGCGCGCGAAGGTCGAGGAGATCAATGCGCTCGCGCCGGACTATCTGTGGGTCGCGTTCGGCGTACCCAACGAGCAGGCATTCGTTGAGGAATTCACCCCGCATCTCACCAATGTCGGCGTCATCAAGACATCCGGCGGCTTGTTCAACTTCTTGTCGGGCAGCCGGTCGCGCGCCCCGCAATGGATGCAGAAGATCGGACTCGAATGGGTCTGGCGCACCTTGCTGGAGCCGCGACGCCTGTTCTGGCGCTATTTGACCACCAATCCCCGCGCGATCTATCTTCTCTTCAGCCGCAAACGGCCCTTCAATCGCTGAGAAACGTCGAGATGGCCGAGCGACGGACTGTCCGTCGGCCTGCTTTCAGGCGCGACCCGAGGGAGCACGGAACGAATGCATCAGGCCGCAAGCCTGCAATTCGAGCGCGTGATGGATGAACTCGTCCTCTGGCATGCCGTGCCGGAGGACGAACGATCGCCGGCGCCGGCCTGGTGGTGGGGTCCGGCAATGGCGTTGTTCGACGCGCACGAGCCGATGCCACACGCGTGGTGTTCTGAACTCGGTCTGAGCCACAACTCGAGCTTTGCCGAAGGCGCCCATGCCCTGCTCGCCCTGTTCGCCAAACAGACCTCGCTGACCTGGCCGGATGATTTTCCGCGCAAGGCGGAAATCAAGAAAGACGACGTCCGCGAGCTGCACCCGCAGCCGTTAGACGACAGCTCGTTTCAACCGTAGCGCAGCGGCTTCGGTGGCGGCCTGGTCCGGCTCCGGCTGGAGCGGCGGTGCGACAGCCAGCTCAATCGGTCGCAGCAACTCCGCCATCTGGCGCGCCGGCAACGGCTTGGCGATCAGGAAGCCCTGCATTTCGTCGCAGCCATGGGCGCGCAAGAAAGCTTCCTGTTCGACGTTCTCGACGCCTTCCGCGACGACGGTCATGCCGAGCGCCTTGCCCATGCTGATGATCGCCTGTGCGATCGCCTGGTCTTCCGAATCCTGCGGCAGGTCCCGCACGAAGGAGCGGTCGATCTTGATGGTGTCGATCGGAAAATGCTTCATCAGCGACATCGACGAATAGCCAGTGCCGAAATCGTCGATGGCGAGGCGAATGCCGCGACTCTGGATGGCGTCGAGCACCTTCAGCGCGCGCCCGACATTACGCATCATCATGCTCTCGGTGACTTCCAACTGGAGCAGCACCGGCGACATGCCGCTGGCGGCCAGCGCCTCGTCGACGTCCTGCAACAGATGTTCGTCGACAAACTGACGCGGCGACAGGTTGACTGCCATAGACACCGGCAACAAGCCGCGGCGCTGCCAAGCCATGGCCTGCGCGCAGGCCTCCCTTACCACCCAGCGGCCGATCGGCACGATCAGCCCGGTCTCTTCCGCAAGCGGAATGAACTGCGCCGGCGAGATGCTGCCGAGATCAGGATGTGTCCAGCGCAGCAGCGCTTCCACGCCGGTGATCTGGCCGGTCTCCATGTCCACCTTGGGCTGGTAGTTCAGCGAAAACTGTTCGCGCTCCAGCGCCCGGCGCAACGCGCTCTCCAGCGACAGCCGTTCTATCGACTGGGTCTTCACTTCCTTGGAGAAGAAGCGGTGGCCGTTCTTGCCGTCTTCCTTGGCGAGATACATCGCCATATCGGCGTTCTTGGTCAGCGTCTGCACGTCGGCGCCGTTGGCCGGATACATCGCGATGCCGATCGAGGCCGTGGTGTGGCACTCGTGCCCGGCCAGCTCCATGGGCTCGGCGAGCGCCTTCAGCAGCCCGGTCGCGATGCGCTGGACGTCGTCGATCTCACCGCACTGGTCGAGAATCACCACGAACTCGTCGCCGCCGAGCCGCGCCACGACGTCGCTTGCCCGCAGCGCACCGCGCAGCCGGTTCGCCACTTCGAGCAGGAGCAGGTCGCCGGCCTCGTGTCCCAGTGAATCGTTGATGACCTTGAAGCGGTCGAGGTCGATGAAAAGCACCGCGAAGCGGTGATCATGGCGCTGCGCCGCGTCGATTGCCTCCCGCAGCAGCCCGTTGAACGTCTCGCGGTTCGGCAGGTCGGTCAGGCTGTCGTGAGAGGCAAGGTATTCGATCCGCTCGTCCGCCTCGTCCTTCTCGTCCGCGCGATCGAAATTCTCCATCGCGAAGGAGACGTTGTCGGCGAGGCGCTGCAGCAGCTCGACGAACTCGATCGTGAAGGTACCCGGTTCGGTCGACATGTAGATCATGACACCGACGGCCTGATCGTGCACGACGAGCGGAAACGCCGCGCCAGACCGCGCGCCATCGTTGCGGACGATAGCGTGGAAGACGCGGACGCGGTCGTCGTTCAGATAGTCGTTGCTGATGCAGGGCTGGCGGGTGCGGAACGCCGTGCCGCTCATTCCGCGCCCCTCGGGTCGCTCGGGGTCGACGGAGAGACGGACGTTGCGCGTGGTGTCGGCGGACGGCCCGGCCGCCGACACGATCTCGAGCTGGTCGCTGCCTGACCTAGCCAGCGCAATCGTGGTCGAGGTGAACTTAGCGCCGTTCGACGCTGCCAGGCAAACGAGGCCGAACAGCTCGGCCCGCGACTTCGCCCGCATGATCGCTTCGTTGGTCGCGCTCAGCGCCGCAAACATGCGCGTCAGGCGCTCCTTCTGCGCATCGGTGCGGGCCTTTTCCTCGGCGCGCTCGAAATTGTCGAGCGCAAACGACACGTTCTCGGCAAGCCGTCCCAGCAGCTGGATGAGATCCGGCGTGAACGTGCCTTCGTCCGGCGAGAGGAACAGCAGCACGCCGATCGCCGTACAGCCATTGCTGAGCAACGGGAAGCAGGCGCCCGATTTCGTGCCCTGGATGCGAGCGATCTGATGCCAATGGGCCGTGCGGATGTCGGTAAGAAGCTCGTTGGCGACGCAAGGGGCGCGCGTACGGAACGTCGTGCCGGCCAGCCCTCGGCCTTCCGGATCGCCAGCCGACGTCGAGAACCGCCATTGCTTGACCTGATAGCAGCTCTCGCCCTTGGTCATGGCAATGTCGAGGTAGTGCCCGGTCTCGTCCACGAGTGCGATGGTCGCGGAGGAGAAGGTGTCGCCGAGCACCGCCGCCTCGCAGATCACCTCGAACAGTTCGGCGCGGGTCTTCACCCGCATGATCGCTTCGTTGGTCGCGGTCAGCGCCTCGAGCATGCCGCGCAGACGGTTGCGCTGCATATCGGCCTTGGCCTTCTCGTCGGCCCGGTCGAAATTCTCCAGCGCGAAGCCGACATTAGCCTGGAGCTTGCGCAGCAGCTCGATGAATTCGCCCGTGAAGGTGTCGCGCTCCGGAGAGTTGAACAGGAACACGCCTTCGACCTGGTCGCCGTTGAAGAGCGGCAACGCCGCGGAGGACGCGATCCCGTTGCGGCGGGCGCTGGCCTGCCACGGCGCAATGCGATCGTCGGCGAGCACGTCGTTGCTGACGGCGGGCTGGCGCGTGCGGAATGAGGTGCCGGTCAGCCCACGGCCTTCGGGCACATCGTCGCAGGTCGAGAATTTGAAGTTGCGAACCTGGTCCGCGTTCGGTCCGTAGCAGGAGACGACACGCAGCAGTTCGGCGTGATGATCGGCGAGCGCAATGGTGACCGAAGTGAACTTGGCTCCCTTCGCCGTCGCCTCGCAGACAAGGTCGAACAGCTCGGAGCGCGACCGAGCGCGCAAGATCGCCTCGTTGGTGGCGCTGAGCGCCGCATACATGCGTGCCAGGCGCTCTTCTTCTCTGGCGATCTTGGCTTTTTCAGCCTCGCGCCCGAAATTCTCGAGCGCGAACGAGACGTTCTCAGCCATCCGCAAGAGGAGCGCGACGATCTCCTCGTCCTTGGCCCAGGATCGGCTGATGAAGAACAAGAGCACGCCGACACTTTCACCGCGCCTGATCAGCGGCGCGACCACGCAGGCGGCAACGCCGGTGTTGACGTTGGCGCGCTCCCACGGAGTGCCCCTGGTGCGGCGAGCGAGATCGTCCTCGACGATCGGCTTTTGCGTCCGGAACACCTCGCCGGATATGCCCTTGCCGCAGGGATTTTCCGGATCGATCGAATAGCGTGCCTGGGTGACCAGCTCGAGGTTCTGCCCGGTGGAGGCGACCGGCTTCATCCAGTGAGAAGCCGGCTCGCGAAGCAACACGATAGTCGCCAGCGATTCGCCGCTGTGCACGGATGCGTCGCACACGAGCTGGTACAGCTCCTGCTCGCTCTTGGCGCGCAGGATGGCCTCGTTGGTTGCGCTGATCGCGCCGTACATGCGGTTGAGCCGGCGCATCGCCCGCACGCCGGTCTGCCGTGCAGTCTCGCGCGCGAAATTGTCCAGAGCATAGGAAATGTTGGCCGACATGCGCTCGAACAGCGACACCATCTGATCGCTTAGCGAACCGGCCTCACTGCGGGTCACGAGCAGCACGCCGACGCTCTTGCCGCTGCACAGAAGCGGTAACGCCGCCGCGGCGCCGACATGCGCCTTAAACGCGCCCTCGCGCCACGCGAGCGAGCGCGGGTCGTTCAGAAAATCGTTACTGATGCAGAGCTTCCGGCTGCGGAAGGCCTCCCCGCTGACGCCCGATCCCTCGGCAGTTCCGGCTTCCGTGGTGATCTCGATTGCGCTCAACCGCGCGACGTCGTCGCCGCGACCGGCGGCAAAGCGCAGCAGACGGCCGTCCGAATCCACGAGGAACACGGCGACCGCCATGAAGTCCCCGCTCGAAAACCCGGCGTCGCAGACCTTCTGGTACAGCTCGTCGGGCGATTTCGCGTAGAGGATCGCTTCATTTATGGCGCTCAACGCCGCAAAGGTGCGCGCGAGTGTCGTCGTCACGATCTCAACTCCCCGGGCATTTCTGCCTTTTTTTCCCGGGTGACGTTATGACCGGCGATCGCCTAAGTGGTCGTTATTGCGCGCAGCAAACCCTCGATCAAAGTGAATGAGCTGCGAACAACCGGTGGAAAACTGTCGAAAATGCCGCCGCACGGGACGAATCTTCAACCAAAGGCGCGTGCTCTCTACGAATTTGCAGCCCTGTATTGGTTTACGGGAGATTGATATCGCTCGCGCGCTTTGAGACGATGGCTCTCAGCAACCGCCCGCCAAGGGCGATGACCGAGGAAACGCGATGCCCATCGTCAAGGCCGACCGCCTCACGCGAGTCAGCGCCGTGCTGCTTCGTGCCGCCGGAGCTTCCGAGGAAGAGGCTGACGCGGTCGCGATCGGCTGCGTCAACGCCAATCTCGCCGGCCATGATTCCCACGGCGTGATCGCTGTTCCCACCTACATCGACCGTATCAAAGCTGGCCACATCGTGCCCGGCGCCAAATGGAGCATCGTCCAGGAATCGCCGACGACGACCGTGATCGACGGCCATTGGGGTTTCGGCTTCCACGTCAACGCCAAGGCGATGGCGCTGACGATCGAGAAGGCGAAGACGGCGAATGTCGCCGCTTGCACCGTGTTCCGGCAAAGCCATGTCGGCCGCCTCGCCGCCTATCCGCTGATGGCGATGCGCGAAGGCATGATCGGGATCGCAACGGCAGATTCCGGCCGCTCACCGAAACACGTGGCGCCGTTCGGCGGCAAGGAGGCACGGCTTGGCACCAATCCGATCTCGATCGCGGTGCCGTCCGATCTCGATGCGCCCTTCTACCTGGACATGGCGACCTCGGCGGTGGCGGCCGGCAAGATCCAGCTCGCGGTCGCCCGCGGCGAGGAGATTCCGACGGGATGGATCATCGATGCCGAAGGACGACATACCACCGATCCGACCCAATACCGCAAAGGCGGCGCCCTGCTGCCGCTCGGCGGCACCGAGGGCTACAAGGGCAGCGGCCTCGCCGCCATGGTCGAGGTGCTCTGCGGCCTGCTCACCGGCCTCGGCTTCGGCGTCGAGCCGACGGGACGGCACAATGACGGCTGCTTCATGGCGGTGTTCAACGTCGCTGCGTTTCGCCCGCTGAAGGAGTTCAAGCGTGAGGTCGCGGATTTCGCGCAATACCTGAAATCAACTCCGCCCTCCGAGGGCAGCAACGGCGTCTACTATCCCGGTGAGATCGAGGGCGTGCGCGAGCAGCAGCGCCTGCGCGACGGCATCGAGATCGAGGATGCGACCTGGGAAAAACTGCGGGCGCTGGCGCGCGAATACAGACTCGATACGGTCCTCGATCTGGCCTGACGGTATTTTGGAGAACAGCAGCATGACGCGGCAGATGGTACTGGTCGGCTTCCTCCAGGCGCAAAACTGCACGAATCTGCCGAGCTCGTGGCGACATCCGGACTCGCGCGACGATTCGATGTCGGCGGACTATTATCAAGAGATCGCCAGGGTCCTCGAAGCCGGCAAGTTCCACATGGCGTTCTTCGACGATCGCCTGGCGATGCCGGACCGCTACGGCAACGATCACGCCCACACCGTCGAATACGGCATCCGCTGCGTGAAGATGGACCCGCTGATCGTGCTGACCACGATGGGTATGGTTACAGAGAAGCTCGGGTTGGGGGCGACCGGCTCGACGACCTATTTCGAACCTTTCGACATCGCCCGCCGCTTCGCAACGCTCGACCTGATGTCCGGTGGACGCGCCGGGTGGAACGTCGTCACCTCGCTCAACGACGGCGAGGCACATAACATGGGCCGGGATTCCCATCCCGAGCACGACTCCCGCTATGACCGCGCCGACGAGTTCATGGATGTCGTGCTCGGCCATTGGGATACCTGGGAAGACGGCGCGCTCATCATGGACAAAAAGAGCGGCCGCTTTGCCGATCCGGCCAAGGTGAAGCGGCTCGATCACAGGGGACCGGCGTTCAAGTCCCGCGGTCCGTTCACCGTGCCGCGTTCGGACCAGGGCCATCCCGTGATCATCCAGGCCGGCGCGTCCGGCCGCGGCCAGCGCTTTGCAGGACGATGGGGTGAGGTGATCTTCACCGCCGCGCGCAACCTCGCCGCCGCCAAGGAAGGCTATGCGGCGGTGCGTAACGAGGCCGCGAAAGCCGGCCGCGATCCGGAAGCGATGTTCCTCTGCAACCTGACGACGCCGGTCTGCGCCGCGACCAAAGCCGAGGCCGAAGACAAGATGGCGCTGATCAACAAGCTGCCGCTGCAGATCGACGCGCTGTCGCTGCTGGCCGAAGCGCTCAACTACGATTTCGCCTCCAAGGATCTCGACGCGCCGCTGACGACGGAAGAGCTGAAGAGCATGCAGGGCATTCTGGGCATCCGCGACGGCGTGCTCAAGAACTCTGGAAAGAGCAATCCGAGCGCGCGCGACTTCGTCACCTTTTCCGGCCGCGGTCAGGTCCAGGATGCGATGGTCGGCGGTCCCAAGGAGATCGCGGACAAGCTCGAAGAGATGTTCGTCGAGCGCGGCTGCGACGGGTTTGTCATCGCCGCGACCTATGTGCCCGGCTCCTATGCCGACTTCGTGCAACATATCGTACCGGAATTGCAGCGGCGCGGCTTATTCCAGAAGGAGTATCGCGGCAAGACGCTGCGGGAAAATCTCGGGCTCAAGCGGCCGGCCGCCGGCGCCTGGAAAATGCAGCCGCGCCATGCCGCGGAATAGCAACGGAGACACGGCATGCGCTGGCTGAAATTCACCGCCTCGGACAAGGCTTCATGGGGAATCGTCGAGGGCGACCAGGTGATCGCGGTCACCGGCGATCCGTTTGGCGAATGGCAGCGCACCTCGCGCACGCATCCGCTGTCGCAGGTCAAGATCGAGCTGCCGCTGATCCCGCGCACGTTTTACTGCGTCGGCCTGAACTACCTGAAACACCTGAAAGAGGCCGCCGACAAGCGCGGCGAGGTGCCGGCCGTGCCTGATCGGCCCGAGATCGGCTATCGCGCACAGAACGCGCTGATCGCCCATGACGAGGAGGTCGTGATCCCGTCTTTTGCGACGGACAAGATCCACTATGAAGGCGAGCTCGTCGTCGTCATCGGCAAGAAGGTGAAGCATCTCACCAAACAGACCGCGATGGATTGCGTGTTCGGCTACACCATCGGCAACGACGTCAGCGAGCGGAGCTGGCAGAAGGCCGACCGCAGCCTGTGGCGGTCGAAGAACGCCGATACGTTCAAGCCGATGGGCCCATGGATTGAAACCGAGGCCGATCTTGCGAAAATGGAAACCGTCGTCCGGGTCAATGGCAAGGAGACCAACCGCTTCCACACCAACGACATGATCTTCGGCGTGGTGGCGTTCCTGGTGGAGCTGACGAAATACTTCACGCTATGGCCCGGCGATGTGATCTGGATGGGTACCGACGGTGCGTCGCCGGACATCAAGCACGGCGATGTCGTGGAGATCGACATCACCGGTGTCGGGACGCTGCGGAACAGGTTCGTGCGGGAGGAGCGGTAGGCTGCTTGCGTGGTGGGGCACGGCGCAGGAACACTTTTGCGCACCCTACGCAGCTCGATCAAAACGGCAGCGTCAGTTCGTTAAATCCGGACTCGGATCAGCTTGTGGCTCCTGAGCGGCCCTTCACATGATCGATAAAGGCTCGCAACTTCGGCATGATTTGTCGATGGCCGGGATAGTAGAGGAACACCCCCGGCGTCATCGGCGCGAATTGCTCCAGCACGTGGACGAGTTTTCCCGTCGTCAAGGCACCGGCGGCGAGCGGTGCGGGCACTTGCGCAAGACCTACACCCTCGACGGCAGCGCCGAGCATCGTGGGAAAGTCGTTGGCGATGAAAGGTCCCGAAACGGCGATCTCGATCGAACGCCCGTTGTCGTTGAGCGACCATGATGCAAGCGCACCGTTCGATCGTCGCAATCTCAGGCACGCGTGCTCACGCAGATTGTCCGGGCGCTCGGGCCAGCCGCGGCGGTCGAGGTAAGCCGGGCTGCCCACGATGATGAGCGGCAGCGGCTTCGTCAGCCGCACCGCGATCATGTCAGGGGTGATGAACTGGCCCATTCTGATGCCGGCGTCAAAACCTCCGGCAGCGAGGTCGACCAGCTCTTCGCTTGCAGCAAGCTCCACCTCAATCTCGGGAAACGCCCGGCAGAACGACGCGACCACCGGCTCCAGCAGGATCGGCACGACCGAGCGCGGTACGGTGAGACGCAGGAGACCGGCCGGCCGCTGTCCGAGCTCACGCGCCGCCCCGCTTGCTGCGATGAGCTCTTCGAAGGCTGGTCTTGCGCGAGCAAAGAACCTTTCGCCGGCTTCGGTCAGACCGACGCTGCGGGTCGTGCGGATGAAGAGCGCCGCGCCCACGCGCGCCTCGAGCGCTCGTACCGCCTGACTGATGGCCGATGGCGTGACCCCGAGTTCAGCGGCCGCCCGGCGGAAACTGCGGTGCTGGGCGACACTCAGGAACGCCTCCACGCCGTCGAGTGCACCGTGCCTGACTGTGAAGTTCTGCTTCATAACCCATCAACATTATCGCGAATAGTCGCCGGTGCAAAGCAGACTTACATCCAGCCTGCAAGCAGCACCGCTGCATGCGCTGACAGTCGCGACACCACGGCGACCGCCGTGATCGGAGAAATGAGACCGATGAAAGCAATCCGTCACGCCATCTTGGCACTCACCCTCACATTGATAGGTGCGACTTCCATGGCCGATACATCCCCTGCCCAAGCACAAGCCGCATCGCCCACAACCGGGGTGATGGTCATCCTGTCCGTCAAGCCAGGCGTCACACGCGAACAGGTCATGGCCGTCATGCCCGATGAAATCAGGCAGACCGTACAGCTCTATCTCAATGGAAAGGTTCGTGAATGGTATTCGCGGTCCGACGGGCGCGGAGCCGTCTTCCTGCTGGATGTCAAGGATGTCATCGAAGGGCACGCCATCATGGACGGCCTGCCGCTCGCCAAGCAGGATCTCATCGATCACGAATACATTGCAGTCGGTCCGCTGATGCCGCTCCGCCTGCTCATGACCAAACCCTGAGCGCGCGTCGACGCCGGATCGAAACGACCGGCTTCGACTCACTCGACCGGACGGACAATCACAAGGACATCCGAACGTGCCACCGAGCTTTAACCTTCCGTTCGTTCTCAGCGTCGCCGGGGCTTTCCTGACAAGCTCGGTGGTGGCCGCCATCTATGTTTGGCCGGCGCTCCGCGCCGTGACGCGCCATGACGCCCTGAGACTTCTCGCTGCGTTCCATGCGTTCAGGTTCTTGGGGATGAACTTCATGGTTGCCGGATTCGTCTCTTCGGAGTTGAGCCCGGATTTCGCCAGCGAGGTCGGATGGGGAGATCTCATCGCCGCCACGCTCGCGCTCATGTCGATGGCAGCGCTGTCCTGGCGATGGTCGATCGCCATTCCGATGGTCTGGATATTCAACGTCTGGGGCACGCTGGACCTTTTAAATGCGTACTACATGGGCGTAACCAAAATCCAGAATCCGGGCCTGTTCGGCGCCGGGATTTATATCCCGGCCCTCTACGTGCCGCTGCTGCTCGTCAGCCATATTCTCGTCTTCATGCTTCTCTTGAGGGCCGGATCAGCGGAAGAAAGCACCGTGACGCAGCGGGAGGAACGCCGATGAACGCCGATGCTGTTTCCGCTGGCGTGATGGCCCCGCGGCCCGCCTGGCTCACCCTGACGTGGATCGTTGCATTCACGACGCTGTGGACCTGGTTGATCTACGCGCTACCCGCGCTTCCGGAGAGCGGCTTTCCGGCCCTTGGCGTTCGGCTGATGGTCCATGGGTTCATCGCGCTTGGATTGTGGCTCGGCCTCGAAGGCACAGCGTTCACGCCAAGACAACGCCAGGCGACCTGGCTAGCCGTCATGGTCCCTTTCACGCTGTGGGCAGCCGTCACCTGGACGGCAGCCATTAACGGCGCATTCCGCACTGGTGCCTCCTCCCTGCCGCTGCTTCCGGCGGCGATGCTGCTGCCCGTGATCGTCGCTGCTCCGGTGTTGCTGCTGTCGAAGCGGGTGGGACAGTTGCTTGATGCAATGCCGATGACGTGGCTCATCGCCCTGCAGGTTTACCGCGTCTTTGGCAGCCAATGGCTCGTTTACTGGCTGTGGGGGGTGATGCCGGGCCTATGGGCGCTGCCGGCAGGAACTGGCGATGTGCTGACCGGCCTGTTCGCGGTACCGGCGGCGATTGCCGTGGCGACCGGAACGGCTGAGGGTCGAAAAGCGGCGATGCTTTGGAACATCTTCGGCCTCGCTGATTTGGCCGTCGCGATCACCTTGGGGATGATCATGTCGCCCGGCCCGTTCCAGCTCATCATTCCAGAGGGCCCGGCCATGGCTGTAGACACCTTTCCGAATGTGCTGACCCCTGCCTTCGTGGTGCCGAGCTCGATCCTGTTGCATATGCTGTCGCTGCGCCAACTGCGGCGCGGATGAAGTTGCCTCAAAACGGCAGTGCGACGCTGGTCTTGATTTCCTTCAGCACCACGTTGCTGCGGACGTAGCGAATGCCGGGGATGCGGAACATGAACTCGTCGAGGAATCTGTTGTAGGCCGCCATGTCCTGCACCACGACACGCAAATGATAATCGGCATCGCCCGTGGTCGCAAAGCACTCCAGCACCTCACGCCGCGTGGTCACCCGCGCGACGAACTCGTCGACGAATTTTGCGTCGTGCCGTTCCAATGAGACGTGGAGAATCGCGGACATCGCAAAGCCGGCCTGCTCGCGCGCGACCAGGGCCGCATAGCCCTGGATGGCTCCGCTCTCCTCGAGCGCCCGCACCCGGCGCCAGCACGCCGAGGTGGACATGCCGACCGCGTCAGCGAGTTGCTGGTTGGTGGCGCGGCCGTCCCTCTGAAGGTAGGCGAGAATCCGCGCGTCCTGGTCTTCGATCATGCAAACCACCAAGATGGATTACCCAACCACCTTATGGACCGTATCGGATAATTCTACCAGAACAGACGCGTCATCGGGTAAATCAGGTAAGACCTACCAATCACCCAAGCCTACTCTTCTCCCATTCGGCAAGGATGCCGCGGGAGGTCCGCCATGGACGCCATTCCGTCACTCGACGCCTACGAGCTCTCCGACCGCTACGATCGCGACGAGGGACGCGTCTTCCTCACGGGCACGCAGGCCATCGTCCGCATTGCGCTGGACCAGATCAGGCGTGACCGTGCCGCGGGGCTGAACACGGCCGGCTTCATCTCAGGCTATCGCGGCTCGCCGCTCGGCGGCGTCGATCTGGAACTGTGGCGGATCCAGGAGCGGCTGAAGCGCGACCGCATCGAATTCCTCCCCGCAGTGAACGAAGATCTTGCCGCGACCGCGGTGCTGGGCTCGCAGCAGGTCGAGACGCAAGCCGACCGCGAGGTCGATGGCGTGTTCGGGCTCTGGTATGGCAAGGGTCCCGGCGTCGACCGCTCCGGCGATGCGCTCAAGCACGGCAACGCCTACGGCTCCTCGCCGCATGGCGGCGTTCTGGTGGTCGCCGGCGACGACCATGGCTGCGTCTCATCCTCGATGCCGCACCAGTCCGACGTCGCCTTCATGAGCTGGTTCATGCCGACGTTGCACCCCGCAAGCGTCGCCGAATATCTCGAGTTCGGCGCATATGGCTATGCGCTGAGCCGCTTCTCCGGCATGTGGGTGGGCTTCAAGGCAATCTCGGAGATCGTGGAATCCGGCGCGTCCGTTGCGCTGCGCCCGCCGCGCGCCTTCCACACGCCGGACTTCGCGCCGCCACCGGGCGGGCTGCACTATCGTTGGCCCGATCTGCCGGGGCCGCAGATCGAGGAGCGGCTGGAGGCGAAGAAGCACGCGGTCTACGCCTTCGCAAAGGCCAATCCGATCGACCGTCACATCTACGACATCCCCGGCGCCGCCTACGGCATCGTCACCACGGGCAAGGCGCATCTCGATTTGATGGAAGCGCTGCGTCTGATGGGCCTGGACGAAGCGGCCTGCCGCAGCATCGGCATCGACATCTACAAGGTCGGCATGGTCTGGCCGCTGGCGCTGCATGACGCGATGGCGTTCGTGAAGGGCAAGCGCGAGATCCTCGTCGTCGAAGAGAAGCGCGGCATCATCGAGAGCCAGTTCAAGGAATATTTTTACGATTATCGCGGCGCAAAGCCCGAGCGCATGGTCGGAAAGCATGACGAGACCGGCGCGCGGCTGATCTCCTGGATCGGCGAATTGTCACCGCGCGCGTTGGCGTCTGTGCTGGCGCGCCGGCTCGATCCGATGTTTCCGGGGCTCAATCTTGCCGCGCGGGCAGCGACCCTGTTGCCGGAAGCCGCCCGCACGATCAACGTCTCTGGTGCGACGCGCACGCCGTATTTCTGCTCCGGATGCCCGCACAACATTTCGACAAAAGTGCCGGAGGGGTCGAAGGCGCTGGCCGGCATCGGCTGCCATTTCATGGCGAGCTGGATGGACCGAGAGACATCGTCGCTGATCCAGATGGGCGGCGAAGGCGTGAACTGGGCGGCCTCGTCACGCTTCACCGGAAAAAAGCATGTCTTCCAGAATCTCGGCGAAGGCACCTATTATCATTCGGGCTCGATGGCGATCCGGCAGGCGATCGCCGCTCAAGCCAACATCACATACAAGATCCTGTTCAACGATGCGGTCGCGATGACCGGCGGCCAACCTGTTGACGGCCCGGTCAGCGTGCACGCCATCGCGCACAGCGTCCGCGCCGAGGGCGTTGCGCGCATCGCGCTGGTGTCGGACGATCCCACGCAATTTTCGCCAGGGGACCTGCCTGTCGGCGTGTCCATCCATCCGCGTAACGAGATGGACAGCGTCCAGCGCGAGCTGCGCGAAATCTCCGGCGTCTCGGTGCTGATCTATCAGCAGACCTGCGCCACAGAGAAACGGCGCAGGCGCAAGCGTGGTGAGATGGCCGACCCCAAACGCTTTGCCTATATCAACGATCTCGTCTGCGAAGGCTGCGGCGACTGCTCAGTCGAATCCAACTGTCTCAGCGTCGAGCCCAAAGAGACGCCGTTCGGCCGCAAGCGCCAGATCAATCTCTCGTCCTGCAATAAGGACTTCTCCTGCCTCAACGGGTTCTGCCCGAGCTTCGTCACCGTTGAGGGTGCAACGCGGCGGAAGAAGAGCGCGAGCCGGATCGACGCGGTCGGCCACGCGGCCACGCTTCCCCTGCCCGCGCCCGCAACGCTCGACCGTCCATATGATCTGCTCATCACGGGCGTCGGCGGCACTGGCGTGATCACGGTCGGCGCGCTGATCGGCATGGCTGCGCATCTCGAACGAAGCGGCGTCTCGGTGCTGGATTTTACCGGCTTTGCGCAGAAATTCGGGCCGGTGCTGAGCTATATCCGGCTTGCGCCAACCCCCGAGGCGCTGCATCAGGTGCGTATCGACCAGGGCGCGGCCGATGCGCTGATCGGCTGCGACCTCGTCGTCAGTTCTTCGCCAAAGGCGTCCGGCACCTATCGGAAAGGCACGCGCGCCGCGGTCAACACCGCGGAGATGCCGACCGGCGACGTCGTCCGTTTCCGCGACGCCGATCTCGCTTCACCCGCTCGCCTGCGCGCGATCGGCCAGGTGATCGGCGACGGCAATCTCGACACCATCAACGCCAACGCGCTTGCCGAGCGCCTGCTCGGCGATGCCGTCTATGCCAACATCATCATGCTGGGCTTTGCCTGGCAGCGCGGGCTGCTGCCGGTCTCGCTGTCGGCGCTGTTGCGCGCGATCGAGCTCAACGGCGTCGCGGTCCAGCGCAACAAGCAGGCCTTTGCCTGGGGCCGGATCGCGACTGCCGATCCGGACTTTCTGCCGAAGACGGACGAGTCGCCCAAGACCGAGACGCTCGACCAGTTGATCGACCGCCGCGCCGAATTCCTCACTGCTTATCAGGACCGCGTCTACGCGACGCGTTATCGGACACTCGTTGCAAACGTTCGCAATGCCGAAGCCAATTTGAACAGCAAGGCGTTGACCGAGGCCGTCGCGCGCGCCCTTTTCAAGCTGATGGCCTACAAGGACGAGTACGAGGTGGCGCGGCTGCACATGCAGGGTGGTTTCCTCGACGCGTTGAAAGGCGAGTTCGAAGGCAACTTCAGCATCCAATATCACCTCGCCCCGCCGTTCCTGCCGTCGAGGCGCGACGCCCGCGGACGTCCGCGCAAACGCGCCTTCGGGCAATGGATCCAGACACCGCTTGCCATGCTCGCGCGGATGAAGGGATTGCGCGGGACGCCGTTCGATCCGTTCGGCTACACGGCGGAACGGCGCGCCGAACGGGAGCTGATCACCTGGTACGATCGCGTCATCAACCGGCTTCTCAGCGGGCTCGACGCAGCGCATCTGCCTGACCTCATCGCCATTGCAAAAGCCCCGATGGATATCCGCGGCTACGGGCCGGTTAAGGACGCCGCGATTGGAAAGGTGAAGGCCGAGGTCGAACGGCTCTTCGCCGAGCGCGATGCACCTTCACCTGCAAAGATGCGCGCCTACGGTTGACGGGGCGCCGATGAGGCTTCAGCCTCTGAAGCTGAGGGGCGCCCTGATGGCGCTCCTGCAATCGGGTGACGCATCATGGATTTCGACCGGTTAACCCTGACCCAGGCCGTGGCCGACCTCCGCGCCGGAAAAATCACGAGCACCGCGCTCACGACGGAAGCTCTTGCCCGCGCTAAGGCCAATGCCGATCTGAATGCCTTCGTCACCCTGGACGAGGCTGGTGCCTTGAAGGCCTCGGCCGCATTCGACGCGACGGGCGACAGCAAGCCCCTCGGCGGCGTGCCCATCGTGATCAAGGACAATATCGAGGTCGCGGAGCTTCCCTGTAGCGCAGGAACACCGGCGCTGAAGCAATACGTTCCGAAGGCTGACGCGCCTGTTGTCGCAAAGTTGCGCGCGGCGGGCGCGATCATCATCGGCAAGACCAACATGCACGAGCTCGCCTTCGGCATCTCCGGCTACAACACTGCGTTCAAGACCGGCACGGAGTTCGGCGTGCGCAACGCCTATGACCGTGCCCTGATCGCGGGCGGCTCCTCGTCTGGCACGGGTGCCGCGATCGGCGCGCGGATCGTTGCGGGCGGGCTCGGAACCGACACTGGCGGATCGGTCCGCGTACCCGCCGCACTGAATGGATGTGCCTCGCTGCGCCCGACGGTCGGACGCTATCCGCAAGCTGGCATCGCGCCGATCTCGCACACCCGCGACACCGCGGGCCCGATGGCCGCGACCATGGCGGATGTCGAACTGCTCGACCGCGTCATTGCGGGCGGCGACGCCGTTCAACCGGCTGATCTGAAGCAGATACGAATCGGCATCGTGAGGTCGATGCTGATCAATCTTGATACCGACACCGATGCCGCCTTCCAGGCGGCGGTCGCGAAAGTGAAGACACAGGGCGTCACGGTCCTCGAGATCGAGATGCCGCAGTTGGCCGAACTCAACGGCCAGGTCGGCTTTCCCATCGCGCTGTACGAGGCCTATGACGACATGGTGGCCTATCTCGCAGGCACCGGCACCGGCATCACCATCGACGCACTGGCGCGGGAGATCGCGAGCCCCGACGTCAAGGATACCTATGATGGCCTCGTGATCCCGCGCAAACTGCCTGGTCCCGACAATACCCTGGTCGATGCCGGCCCGATCTATGAGGCCGCCATCAAGTCCGCGCGTCCCGCCCTGCAGGCGCTCTACGGCAGGACCTTTGCGGACAACCGGCTCGACGCCATCGCCTTCCCCACCACGCCGCGCGTTGCGATCGCTTCCAACCCCGACGCCAGCAGCCTCGAAAATTTTGGCCTGTTCATCCAGAACACCGATCCCGGCAGCAATGCCGGGATTCCCGGAATCCAGATTCCGATTGCGCTCGGCGCGGTCAGCAAACTGCCGATCGGGCTTGAGCTGGATGGTCCCGCAGGCAGCGATCGCCGCCTGCTTGCGGTCGGCATGGCGCTCGAAAAAGTGTTCGGGCGGCTGCCGGTGCCGCGCCGGTCATGAGTAGGGATTGATCAGCTTCTGCTGCTCGGCGCTGTGATGCACGAGCATGTCGATGAAGGTCCTGACCTTCGCCGACAGATGATGCCGGTGCGGATAGACCGCGTTCATCGACATCTCGACGGGACGATATTCGGGCAGAAGGCGAACGAGGTGACCGGCTTCGAGATCGTCCTGGACGAGAAAACCCGCCATCAGGCAGACGGCAGCGCTTTCCAGCGCCACCTTTCGCAAGGCCTCACCGCTGTTGGTGATGAAGCTGCCGGAGATCCGCACCGATGCCGGCGTGCCCTTGCGATCGAAGAAGCGCCAATCGTCGCCGAAGGGATAATTCAAGTGACGGGCGCAATTGTGCGCGGTGAGCTCATCGAGCTTCTGCACGCGACCGTGCCTTTCGAGATAATCGTGCGAGCAGCACAGCACGTGGCGCCAGGTGGCGAGGCTGCGGACGATCAGGCTCGAATCCGGCGGTGAGGTCATGCGCAGAGCAACGTCATAGCCTTCTTCGATGAGGTCGATGTCGGCTTCGCCCACGCGCAGATCGATCCTGAGCTCTGGATA
This sequence comes from Bradyrhizobium sp. LB14.3, assembly GCF_040547985.1. Taxonomy (NCBI): domain Bacteria; kingdom Pseudomonadati; phylum Pseudomonadota; class Alphaproteobacteria; order Hyphomicrobiales; family Nitrobacteraceae; genus Bradyrhizobium; species Bradyrhizobium sp. LB14.3. Next base: position 14,107 of record NZ_JBEPQT010000030.1, on the reverse strand, counting down.
GGTCGACAGGAGCTTCGCCACCACGGGCGCGACGAACGGCACCATGTGCGTGGCGACGTGGATCCGCAGCGTGCCGCGAGGCACCGACTGCAACTCGCTCGCGATATCGTCGGCCTGTTCGATATCGGCGAGGATCTGGATGCAGCGGTCGTAATAGGCCCTGCCGATCTCGGTGAGGTTGACCTTGCGCGTGGTGCGCTGGAGCAGCCTCACGCCGAGCCGGTCTTCCAGCGCCTGAACGTGATTGCTCACCATGGTGGTCGACATGTTGAGCTTACGGGCCGCTGCAGAGAAGCCGCCGGTCTCGACCACCCGGCTGAAGACTTCAAGGCTGGTCAATCGGTCCATGCAGGTGGATTATCCGCTCTTGATCGATAATCGCAAGGAATTTAGTCGGATTATCCGTCCGATCGTCCCACGGTTCGCGCATGCATTAGCAGCAATCGCGCGACAGACGCGGCAATCGCTCTGGGGCAGTCGCCCGCCTGGCTCGGTACACCCCACACCCAAGCGATGGCCCCAACTATCCACTCAAAATGGATAATCCTTCCGGCATTTTGCCGATTATCGCGCGAGTCAGGAAGACCGATACTCTCAGTCAGCCGATAGGAGATCGCGATGTCCGAGATGCCCCGCACCGAAAACTTCCAGCAAGCGACTGAAATCACTCATGATAACCCCAAGGTTCCGCTTCCGGTGCCGGCGCGGAATATCGTCCGGCGCGCGGCATTGGTGCTCGCTCTTCTCGCGGGCACGGCAGCGATTGTCCATTACGGACACGATTACTGGACCACCGGGCGCTACCTCGAGACAACCGACGATGCCTATGTGAAGGCCGACTCCACGATCATCGCGCCAAAAGTCTCGGGCTATATCGCCAAGGTGCTGATCAGCGACAACGAAAAGGTCACAGCGGGCCAGGTGCTGGCAAAGATCGACGACCGCGACTTCAAGGCGGCGCTCGACCAGGCCCGCGCCGATGTGGCTGCGGCGGAAGCGTCGGTGCGTAACCTCGATGCCCAACTCGAACTTCAGCAGCCTATCATCGAGCAGAGCACGGCCGATGTGACTGCCGCGGACGCGAATCTGAAGTTCGCGCAGGAGGAGCGCGCCCGCTACGACGATTTGATGAAGTCGGGCTCCGGGACGATCCAGCGCGCCCAGCAGACTGACGCTGCGTTGCGCGCCAGCAACGCGCAACTGCAGCACGCGAAGTCGGGCCTCGTGGCCGCACAGCGCAAGGTCGACGTACTCACCACCCAGCGCGCGCAGGCCACAGCCCAGCTCGAACACGCGCGCGCGGTCGCGGAGCAGGCGACGCTGAATCTCTCCTACACCGAGATTGCCGCGCCGGTCGACGGCACGGTCGGCGCCCGCTCACTGCGCGTGGGACAGTTCGTGCAGGCCGGCACGCAATTGATGGCGGTGGTGCCGCTCGATGCGGTCTATGTGGTCGCCAATTTCAAGGAGACCCAGCTCACCCATGTTCGCGCCGGCCAGCCGGTCGAACTGCATGTCGACAGTTTCCGCAACCAGATCCTGCGCGGCCATGTCGACAGCCTGTCGCCGGCGAGCGGCCTCGAATTCGCACTGCTGCCGCCCGACAACGCCACCGGGAATTTCACCAAGATCGTGCAGCGCGTACCGGTGAAGATCGTGCTCGACGACCACCGCCTGACCGGGCTGCTGCGCCCCGGTATGTCGGCGCAGCCGACAGTCGACACCAAGGCGACCGTGCTGGCCGAGCGCGAGACGGCCAAGCGCCTCGCCGACAATGCGACGCGACCCAACGGCGGCTAAAGGCCAACTCCGGCAGCATTATCAAGTCCTGCCGGACGATCCTTCCAACGCTTCCTCGATTATCGAAAACACTCGCCTGATGCATCCTGTCTCCGTATCCGAGACGAGGCCTTCCATGAGCACTCTCCAACCCGCCCTGAACGCCGCTTCCGCCGCCGGCATTCCCGCTCGAGCCGCTCCCGCCACGCCGGCGGTTTCCGCCAAGACCTGGATCGCCGTGATCGGCGCGACGCTCGGCGCCTTCATGGCGGTGCTGAACATCCAGATCGTCAACGCCTCGCTCGCCGACATCCAGGGCGCGATCGGCGCCGGCATCGACGACGGCGGCTGGATCTCGACCTCCTATCTGATCGCGGAGATCGTGGTGATCCCGCTGTCCGGCTGGCTCGCGCAGGTGTTTTCGATCCGCATCTATCTCCTCACCAACGCGGTCCTGTTCCTGATCCTGTCGGCCGCCTGTGCGCTGGCGCAGGACCTGCCGCAGATGATCGTGCTGCGGGCGGTGCAAGGTTTCACCGGCGGCGTGCTGATCCCGATGGCGTTCACGCTGATCATCACGTTGCTGCCGCGCGGAAAACAGCCGGTCGGGCTTGCGCTGTTTGCGCTGTCGGCGACGTTCGCGCCCGCGATCGGCCCAACCATCGGCGGTTATCTCACCGAGAATTTTGGCTGGCAGTACATCTTCTACGTCAATGTCGTCCCCGGCGCGATCATGGTCGGCATGCTCTGGTACGCGCTGGACGCAAAGCCGATGAAGCTGTCGTTGCTGCGCGAGGGCGACTGGGCCGGCATCATCACCATGGCGATCGGACTGTCCGCGCTGCAAACCGTCCTGGAGGAAGGCAACAAGGACGACTGGTTCGGCTCGCCTTTCATCGTCAAGCTCTCCGTCATCGCGGCCGTCGCGCTGACCGCCTTCCTGATCATCGAGCTCACGGTCAAGAAGCCGCTTTTGAACCTGCGTCTGCTGGTCCGCCGCAATTTCGGCTTCGGCATGCTCGCGAACTTCCTGCTGGGAATCGCTCTCTACGGTTCGGTATTCATCCTGCCGCAATATCTGGCCCGCATCCAGGGCTACAATGCCGAGCAGATCGGCATGGTACTGGCATGGACCGGCCTGCCGCAGCTCCTGCTGATCCCGCTGGTGCCACGCCTGATGCAGAAGCTCGATGCGCGGCTCATCATCGGCGTCGGCTTCGTCCTGTTCGCGGCCTCCAACTTCATGAACATCTACATGACCGGCAACTATGCCGCCGATCAATTGCTCTGGCCCAACGTGGTTCGTGCGATCGGGCAGGCGCTGGTGATGGCGCCGCTCTCTGCGGTGGCGACGTCAGGCATCGAACCGGAGAACGCGGGCTCGGCCTCCGGCTTGTTCAACATGATGCGCAATCTCGGTGGCGCCGTCGGCATCGCGCTGCTGCAGACCCTGCTGACCAAGCGCGAGCAGTATCACTCCAACGTGCTGATGCAGTCGGTCTCGCTGTTCGAGCAGGCGACGCGGACGCGGCTGGAACAGCTCACGCAATACTTCGTCAATCACGGCATCCTCGACCGTGCGGACGCGTCGCATCGCGCCTATGTCGCGATCGGCCATATCGTGCAGAAGCAGGCCTATATCCTCGCCTTCAGCGACACCTTCTATCTGCTCGGCGTGGCACTGATCGTCGCGTTGATCGCTACCCTCTTCCTGAAGAAGGCCGGCCATGCCTCGGCCGGCAGCGCCCACTGACATCAACCCAGCAAGCAAGGAGAACGACCATGAAACCCCGCATGAATTTCTACCAGGCCGCACCCGACACGATGAAGGCGCTGATGGCGCTGGAAGAGCAGATCCAGTCGACGGGACTGGAGAAATCGCTGATCGAGCTCGTCAAGATCCGCGCGTCGCAGATCAATGGCTGTGCCTTCTGCATCAACATGCACACCGAGGACGCCCGCAAGCGCGGCGAGACCGAGCAGCGCATCTATCTGCTCAACGCCTGGCCCGAATCCCCGCTCTATACCGACCGCGAGCGCGCCGCGCTGGCATGGACCGAGTCGGTGACGCTGATCTCCGAGACGCACGCGCCTGATGACGTCTACGAGCAGGTCCGCGCACAATTCTCCGAGGCGGAGACGGTCAACCTGACGATGCTGATCGGGGCCATCAATGCCTGGAACAGGTTGGCGATCGCGTTCCGGGCGATTCACCCGGTGAAAGTGAAGGCGTCGGTGGCGTGAGCTGCGGCGCGCTAATACAAGGGTCGGCAAAGCGAAGCGTGCCCACCGTCTTTCAGCGAACGCGAGAGAACAGGTGGGCACGGCGCAAGCGCGCCTTTGCCCACCTACGGCAGCTTCGTCAGACCGCCGTCGCCTTGGCGAACTCCACGTAGATCTCGCGCAGCCTTGTTGCCATCGGGCCGGGCTTGCCGTCGCCGATCTTCTTGCCGTCGATCGCAACCACCGGCTGGACAAACAGCGACGCCGAGGTGGCAAAGGCCTCCTTGGCGGCGAGCGCTTCGGCGACCGTGAAGGAACGCTCCTCGACCCGGAGCTGGCGCTCTTCCGCAAGCGCCACCACCGCCTTGCGGGTGCAACCCGGCAGGATCGCGTTGGAATTCTTGCGGGTCACGATGACGTCGTCCTGCGTCAGGATGAACGCCGAGGACGAGCCGCCCTCGGTGACGTAGCCGTCCTCCAGCATCCAGGCCTCGCCCGCACCGGCTTCGGCCGCGGCCTGTTTCGCAAGCACCTGCGCCAGCAGCGCGACGCTCTTGATGTCGCGCCGCTCCCAGCGGATGTCCGGCACGGTGATGACGTTGATGCCGGTCTTGGCCGATGCCGCGTTGATGATGTCCTTCTCCGAGGTGAACATCACCAGGCTCGACTTGACGTCGCCCTTGGGGAAGGCGAAGTCGCGGCCCTTGTCGGCCCCACGCGTGACCTGGAGATAGACGAGGCCGTTCTCGACCTTGTTGCGCGCGATCAATTCCTTCTGGATCTCGGTGATGCGCTGGACCGTCTCTGGCAGCTTCAGCTGGATCTCGCCGACCGAGCGCTCCAGCCGCGTCAGATGCGAGACGTTGTCGATCAGCTTGCCGTCGAGCACCGCCGAGACCTCGTAGATGCCGTCGGCGAACAGGAAACCGCGATCGAGGACGGAGATTTTAGCGTCCGAGAGCGGGACGAATGAGCCGTTGACGTAGGCGATCGAGTCCAAGGCAGGTCTCCTGGCGGGAAGAGGAAATTGGCGCGGTTATACGCGAATCGGGGGCACCGGTCACCCCTCGTTTCATCATTCCGGGGCGTTCGCGCAGCGAGTGAACCCGGAATGACGGCGCTGGAGTCAGTGCGACAAAATCTTCGACAAGAACTTCTGCGCGCGGTCGCTGCGGGGCTTGCCGAAGAAATCCTCCTTCGGGGCGTCCTCGACGATCTCGCCGCGATCCATGAAGATCACGCGATTGGCGACCTTGCGGGCAAAGCCCATCTCGTGGGTGACGACCATCATGGTCATGCCCTCATGGGCGAGGTCCACCATGACGTCGAGCACCTCGCTCACCATTTCGGGGTCGAGCGCCGAGGTCGGCTCGTCGAACAGCATGACAATGGGATCCATCGCGAGCGCGCGGGCGATCGCCACGCGCTGCTGCTGGCCGCCGGACAGTTGCGCGGGAAACTTCTGCGCCTGTTCCTTCAGGCCGACGCGCTCCAGCAGTTGCATGCCTTTCGCCACCGCCTTGTCGCGCGACCGGTCGAGCACTTTCTGCTGTGCGAGGCAGAGATTGTCGATGATCTTCAGATGCGGAAACAGCTCGAAGTGCTGGAACACCATGCCGACCCGCGAGCGCAGCTTCGGCAAATTGGTCTTGGGATCGTTGACCTTGGTTCCATCGACGCTGATGTCGCCTTTCTGGAACGGCTCGAGCGCGTTGACGCATTTGATCAGCGTCGACTTGCCCGAGCCCGAGGGTCCGCAGACCACCACGACCTCGCCCTTGGTGACGCTGGTGGTGCAGTCGGTCAGCACCTGGAAGGTCGGGCTGTACCATTTGTCGACGTGGCTGATTTCGATCATGACCGATACGCTCTAACGGATGATGGCGATGCGCGCCTGGAGGCGGCGGACGCCGTAGGATGCGACACAGGAGATGGTGAAGTAGACGATTGCGGCGAACAGATACATTTCGACCAAACGACCGTCGCGCTGCGCGACCTTGCTCGCAGCTCCCAGAAAGTCGGTAATCGACAGCACGTAGACCAGCGAGGTGTCCTGGAACAGCACGATGGTCTGCGTGATCAGAACCGGCAGCATGTTGCGGAACGCCTGCGGCAGCACGATGTAGCGCATGGTCTGGGCGTAGGTCAGCCCCAGCGCGTTGGCCGCGGCAGGCTGGCCGCGCGAGATCGACTGGATGCCGGCACGCATGATCTCGGAGAAGTACGCGGCCTCGAACATGATGAAGGTGACGAGCGAGGACGCGAACGCGCCGACGCTGATGGGGCGCGACGAGCCGGTCAGCCACTGCCCGATATAGGGCACCAGGAAGTAGAACCAGAAGATCACCAGCACCAGCGGCAGCGAGCGCATGAAGTCGACATAGACGCCGGCGACGTATCCGAGCGTCTTGTAGCCGGACAACCGCATCAGCGCGATCGCCGTGCCGAAGACCAGGCCGCCGAGTGCCGCGAGCCCCGTCAGCATCAGCGTGAACGTCATGCCTTCGTAGAACAGATAGGGCAGTGCGCGGCGGATGACGTCGAAATCGAGATTGCTGAACATGGCGCTATTTCCCCGTGATGTAGCCGGGGATCGCGACCCAGCGCTCGAGGAAGCGCATCGCGGTCACGACGACGACGTTGACGAGGAGATAAAGCAGGGTCGCGGCGGTAAAGGCCTCGAACACCTGGAACGAGAATTCCTGCATCGAGCGCGCCTGTCCGGTGAGCTCGAGCAGGCCGATGGTGATGGCCACGGCCGTGTTCTTGATGGTGTTGAGGAATTCGGAGGTCAGCGGCGGCAGGATGATGCGGAACGCCATCGGCAGCAGCACGTAGCGGTAGCCCTGCACAGTGGTCAGGCCCAGCGCAGTCGCGGCCATCCTCTGCCCGCGCGGTAATGAGCCGACGCCGGCCTGCAATTGCACTGCGACGCGCGCCGACATGAAGAAGCCGATGCCGATCGCCGCCGTCCAGAACGGTGCGTTCGGCATTTGCTTCAGCCAAGTGCCGGCCGATTTCGGCAGCAATTCCGGCAGCACGAAGAACCACAGAAACAGCTGCACCAGCAGCGGCATGTTACGGAAGAATTCGACCCAGCAAAAGCCGATCCAGGACGCGGTCTTTGACGGCAATGTGCGCAGCACGCCGACGATCGTGCCGAAAATCAGCGCGATGATCCAGGCGAGCACGCCTGTCTTGAGGGTCAGCACCAGTCCCGACAGCAGCATGTCGAGATAGGTGCCGGTCCCCATCGGGTTGGGCTCGAAGAAAATTCCCCAGTTCCAGTGGTAGTTCACGTGTCCCCCGCGCGAACGCGCCAATCACAGATGTCCCGGGCGCCTATGCAAATGTCCGGCCACCCTGGTGTCAAGAGTGGCCGGACATCATTTTGATCCCCAAGTCCTGATTCCAGGACGGATCGGAGCTTACTTATAGTCGTCCGGATTCGGCGAGTCGCTCGGCTTGGCGAACTCGTGCTTCAGCTCGGGCGAGATCGGGGTGTTGAGGTTGAGACCCTTCGGCGGGATCTTGGCCGTGAACCATTTGTCGTAGATTTTCTGGCCCTCGCCGGAGGTGTAGACCGCAGCGGTCGCCGCATCGACCACCTTCTTGAACGGCGCGTCGTCCTTGCGCAGCATGATGGCGTAGGGCTCAGGCTTGGAGAACGCGTCCTTGGAGATAACGTAGTCGTCCGGCGACTTGGAGCCGGCAACGAGGCTCGCGAGCAGGATGTCGTCCATCACGAAGGCGACCGCGCGGTCGGTCTCGACCATCAGGAAGGATTCGGCGTGATCCTTGGCCGGAATGATGTTGGCGCCGAGGCTTTTCGCAACATTGGCTTCGGTGAGCTGCTTGATGTTGGTGGTGCCGGCAGTCGAGACCACCGTCTTGCCCTTGAGGTCGTCGATCGACTTCAGGCCGCTTGATTTTTTGAAGACGTAGCGGCTGGCGGTCAGGAAGTGGGTATTGGTGAAGGCGACCTGCTTCTGGCGTTCGACATTGTTGGTGGTCGAGCCGCATTCGAGGTCGATGGTGCCGTTGGCCATCAGCGGAATGCGGGTCGCCGAGGTCACCGGGTTGAGCTTCACCTCGAGCTTGTCGAGCTTGAGCTCCTTCTTCACGGCGTCGACGATCTTGTAGCAGATGTCCATCGCGAATCCGATGGGCTTCTGGTTGTCGTCGAGATAGGAGAACGGAATCGAGGAGTCGCGGAAGCCCAGCGTGATGGCGCCGGTGTCCTTGATGTTCTTCAGCGTACCGGTCAGCTCCTCGGCCCCAGCCTGGCTGACGGCGAAGGTCGCGGCGAGCGCGAGGCCGATGCTACGGAAGTGTTTCACTTTTTGGTCCCCTTTCAGGATGATGCCGGCGGGATGCAAGCACAAAACAAGCCGGAATAGAATGTGACTTTCGACTGGATGGCGGCTCAGGTTAACGCTCAGGTTAGCGGGCGTGTTAGCGGACGTGTGAGCGGTCCTGGCAATTCCCCGAGATCCCAGAACAGGCCGGCCATCACCGTCAAGGCCTCTTCGGTCAATGGCAGCAGGATGTGCTCATTGGGCGCATGCTGGGAGCAGCCGGGATAGGAGTGCGGCACCCAGATCGTCGGCAGGCCCAGGATTTCGGAAAACACGTCGTTGGGCAGCGAGCCGCCGAAGTTCGGCAGCACCGCCGGCACCTTGCCGGTGGTCTCCTGCACCGAATCCGCCGCCCATTTGATCCAGGGGCTGTCGAAATCGGTGCGCGAGGCGGCAAAGCTCTGCGCCGCCCGCACCTCGACCATCGGAAAACCCTTCTGGACCAGATGTGCGCGGACGGCGTCGATCAGGCCGTCGATTTTGGTGCCGACCACGAAACGCAGTTGCAGCACGGCATTGGCGTGGCCGGGAATGGCGTTGGCCGGCTTCTCGATATTGCCGGATGACATCGCCAGCACTTCGAGCGTGTTCCAGGCATAGAGCCGCTCGGCCGCCGACAGCCCTTCTTCGCCCCAGCTCTCAGCGAGCGCCGGCTCGTCCTCGGTCGGCACCACCTGCACGTCGGCAAGATAGCTGCGGATCTGGTTGGTGAGCCGGGGCGGCTTCAGCGCATCGAGCTGAAGGCGGCCGTGGCCGTCGACCAGCGTCGAGATCGCGTTGACCAGAACGGTCGCAGGGTTGGCAAGCACGCCGCCCCAATTACCGGAATGATGTCCGCCGTCACGAAGGTTCACATCGAGATGAATGCGTATGCCGCCGCGGCAGCCGAGGAACAGTGTGGGGCGGTCGGCGGACAGGCGTGGCCCGTCCGAGGCCATGAACAGATCGGCCCTGAGCGCATCGCGATTGAGATCGCAGACCTTGCCGAGATCGGGCGAGCCGATCTCCTCGCCCATCTCGACGACGAACTTGGCGTTGAAACCGAGCTTGCCGCCGCGGGCGTCGCGCACCGCGCGGAGTGCCGCCATGTTGATGCTGTGCTGGCCCTTGTTGTCGGCGGTGCCGCGGCCATAGAGGCGCGTACCCGCAACCGTCGTGCGCCAGGGATCGCGGCCGTCGCGCCACTCGCCCTCCATGCCGTCGACGACGTCGCCATGACCGTAGATCAGCACGGTCGGCGCCGTCTCGCTCTCGTGGTGCTCGGCGAACAGAAACGGCGCCTTGCCGTTGGGAGATTCGACCATGCGGCTTTCGAAGTCGAGCGCGGCGAAAGCGGGCACCATCTCCTGTTCCAGATAGGCGCGCAGTTCGATGCCCCGGTTCGGATTCTGGCTCTCGGTCCGGTAGGCGACGCGGCGGTCGAGTTCGGTGAGAAACGCGCCGGATTTGAAATCGTCACGGGCGCGGGCGATGGCATCGGCTCTGGTCATTATTTTCTTTTTTAGGTTGCGAGACGAAGGAGCATACCCGAGACGGGTGGGCCTCCGAAAGTGGCGGGGACTTCGATAGTCTTGGGATTTCGTTCTTGCTCTCTTGAGATTGGCTTGCCAAGCGCAGCAGCACCGCTGATTTTGGCCTTGCCAAGGTCGAGTTATATGCAAGAACTTCGCCAAGTTCGGGCGCAGCTCTATCATTCGAAGAGCGCCCGGTACAGGGCGCCGGGGGACCATCATGGCCAAGCAGATCAGGCTCAACGCTTTTGCGATGAATTGCGTCGCGCACCAGTCACCGGGCCTGTGGACCCATCCGCGGGACCGCACGGCCGAATATAACCGCCTGCCCTACTGGATCGATCTCGTCAAAACGCTGGAGCGCGGCCGCTTCGATGGCCTGTTCCTGGCTGACGTGCTCGGGGTCTACGACGTCTATGGCAACAGCCCTGACGCAGCCTTGCGCAATGCAGCGCAGACGCCGTCGAATGAACCGCTGCTGTTGCTCTCGGCGATGGCAGCGGTAACGCAAAATCTCGGCTTCGGCGTCACCAGCAATCTTTCCTTCGAGCCGCCCTATCCGTTCGCGCGGCGGATGTCGACGCTGGATCATCTCACCGAGGGACGGATCGGCTGGAACGTCGTCACCGGCTATCTCGACAGCGCCGCGCGCGGCGCCGGCAAGGACAAGCAGACCGGGCATGACGACCGCTACGAGATCGCAGACGAATATATGGAGGTCGTCTACAAGCTCTGGGAAGGGAGCTGGGAGGACGACGCTGTGCTGCGCGACCGCAAGCGCGGTATCTTCACCGATCCCACAAAAATCCATCGCGTCAACCACGAGGGCGCGAACTACCGCATCAACAACACCATTCACCTCAGCGAGCCGTCGCCGCAGCGGACGCCCGTGCTGTATCAGGCCGGCACCTCGCCGCGCGGACGGCAGTTCGCGGCGAAGCATGCCGAATGCGTGTTCATGTCCGGGCCGTCGGCCAAGGTGATCGCACCGCGCGTGTCGGCGATCCGTCAGGAGGCCGCCGCGTTCGGCCGCAATCCGGCGGAGATCCTGATGTTCTCGATGATGACGATCATCCTCGGCAACACGGAAGCCGAGGCGGCGGCCAAATATGCCGACTACCGGTCGCATATCAGCCCGGAGGGCGCGTTGGCCCTCATGTCGGGATGGACCGGCATCGACTTCTCCGGCTACGAACTCGATCAGCAGGTGCGTCATGTCCAGAACGATGCCGGCCGCAGCGCACTCGATAACGTCACCCGCGCCGATCCCGACCGCGTCTGGACCGTGCGCGACGTCATCGAGCATGTCGGCGTCGGCGGCGCAGGTCCCGTCGTGGTCGGCACGCCGGAGATGGTCGCGGATAAGATCGAGGATTGGTTCGAGGCGACCGATGTCGACGGCCTCAATGTCGCCTTCGCGATCTCGCCCGGCGATTTCGAGGACATCGCCGACATGCTGGTGCCGGAACTGACGCGGCGTGGGCGGTACAAGGCGGAATACGCGCAGGGCACGCTGCGGGAGAAGCTGTTCGGTGGCGGGCGTGCGCGGCTAGCTGCGCCGCATCCGGCGGCGGGGTATCGGGTGGGGAACGGGTAGCGCCGCCGCCTCCTCGTCATTGCGAGCGAAGCGAAGCAATCCAGAATCCCTCCGCGGAAACAATCTGGATTGCTTCGTTGCTTCGCTCCTCGCAATGACGGCGGTTGATGTGCCTACACCTTCCCGTCCACCATCACCTCGATCAGCTTCGTCCCCGGACGGTTGAACGCCGACCCCAGCGTCGCCTTCAGCTCCCGCGGATCGCTGACCTTGATCGCCTCGCATCCCAGCGCCTTCGCGATCCCGGCGAAGTCCACTGGCGGATCGACAAAATCCATGCCGACGTAATTATCGTCGCCATGGAATGCGAGCAGGCGCTGCTTGATGATGCGATAGCCGCCATTGTTGGCGATGACGACATTGAGCGGCAGCTTGTGATGCGCCGCGGTCCACAGCGATTGGATCGAATACATCGCGCTGCCGTCGCCGGAGAAACAGACGACGGGCCGATCCGGATTGGCAATGCTGGCGCCGACCGAGGCCGGCAGGCCCCAGCCAATGCCGCCGGAGGCGAGACCGTGATAGCCGAAGCGGTCGCGGTGCGCACGCAACGCCGTGATCTGGCGGCTGGAGGTAAGGCCTTCGTCGACCAGGATGGCGTTTTCGGGCATGGCCTCCACCATTTGCAACACCAGCCAGTCCGGATCGATGGGGCTACGGTTCGCGGCCTTGCCGATCTGCTCCACCAGCGCGCCGCGCCGCGCGGTCCAGTTCTGCGGTGCGAGCTCGGCGAGACGTTGTTTCGCGCGGCTCGCCAGGGCAACGCCGCCCATCTCCTTCAGCACCGGAATCAGCGCGCGCAACGTCTCCTTCAGATCCGCCTTCAGCGCGATCTCGGCGCCGTAGTTCTTGGCAATCTCCCAATCGGCGAGGCCGACCTGCACGATGCCGAGACCATCCGGCAGCGCATCGACCTCGCTATAGACCGACATCCGCAGGGGATCGCCGCCGAGCGCGATCAGAAGATCGTAGGGTGCCAGCGTATCGCGCGCGACCTTCTGCACGCGCGCCAGCGTGCCGACGAAGCTCGGGCTCTCGGAGAGAAAGTGCGAACCGTAGGGCGTCGAGGACTGATAGGCGGCCGCCCCCATCAGCTCGGCGAGCTCGGCGGCCTCCTTCAGCGCGTCACTCTTGACCACCTCATCCATGGTAACGATTACGGGGCGCTCGGCCTTGAGCAGGCGCGCGGCAAAAGCCTTCAGCGCCTCGTCCGACGGCCTTGTGCGGGCGTCGATGCGGGTGGAGCGGCCGAGATCGATGCCGGCCTCGCTGTTGAGGATGTCGCCGGGCAGCGAGATGAACACCGGCCCGGTCGGCTGCGTCATCGCAACCTTGGCGGCGCGGCGAACGATGCGCGGCAGATCCTCCAGCCGCGTCACCTCGACGGCCCATTTCACCAGCGGCTCGGCCATGCGCACCAGCGGCCCATACAGCACCGGCTCCATCAAGCCGTGTCCCTGCTCCTGCTGGCCTGCGGTGAGGATCATCGGCGTGCCCGTGAACTGGGCGTTGTAGAGCGAGCCCATCGCGTTGCCGAGGCCGGGTGCGACATGGACGTTGCAGGCGACAAGCTTGCCGGAGGCGCGGCTATATCCATCCGCGATCGCCACCACCAGGCTCTCCTGCATCGCCATCACATAGGTGAGGTCGGGATGGTCCTTCAGCGCATGCATGATCGGCAGCTCGGTGGTGCCGGGATTGCCGAACAGATGCGTGATGCCCTCGTCCTTGAGCAGCGCGAGAAAGGCGGAGCGGCCGGTGATCTTGTTCTTCATGTTTCCTCCAGGCCCGCGGGCGTTGCCGCGAGGAGGGGCGCATGATGGCCGAAATCGCGGGACGCGCGCAAGGAAGTGCGATCATGGCTGCGTTGCGTGGGACGGTCTCATGTCCCGGACGCGGCGCAACGTGCAACGTTGCGACGCAGAGCCGGGACCCAGATTTGCGCCGAGTTCGCTGACGCATGGGCCCCGGCTCAGCAGCGCGGCACTTCGCGCCGCACTGCGTCCGGGGCACGAGAGTGGAGTGCGCTACATCTCCGCGCGCCCCAGATCGAACGGATCTTCGCCGCTGGCTCGCTTTTTCTTTTTCGAGCGCTGCCAGACCACGCCCGGAAAACCCGTCAGCGGCACCAGCGGCTCGCCGGTATAGGCCCATTCTTGAAGCTCTTCGATTGCGATGTGATAGAGCGGCTGGCGGCCGGTGCGCTCCTTGAACAGCGCGCGGGGAATGTTGACCATGTGCGGCCCGCGTGGGCGCTCGTATGTGATCGGCGTGCCGCAATGCGCGCAGAAGCTGCGCGCGGTCTTGGTCGCCTTGTCCTCGTAGCGGCTGAGCGCGGTTTTCCCCGAAATGATGCGAAACCGCTTCTTCCAGCTGCCGACATAGGTCGCATAGGCTGCGCCGTGGGCGCGACGGCTGGCGGCGGAATGATCGTGCCAGGCCCAGCGTGCGGGGACGTCGATCTCGAAGGTGACCTTGCCGCAGAGGCATTGGCCGGTGGCAATACCTGCGGCGGTTGCGGCTTTGGCCATGGTGCTTCCCTCATCGTCATTGCGAGCGCAGCGAAGATTCCATGGGGAGTGGATAGCGACCAAGTCTGAGGCCAGACTGAGGTTGCAATACCACCCAACCTGGAGACG
>NZ_JBEPQT010000029.1:0-77285 GCF_040547985.1 Bradyrhizobium sp. LB14.3 | reverse complement strand
GCACAGCCCGCGGTCGGGACGAAGAGGTGGCCGCAGTCGAACAAAAAGGTGACTGCTCTCCTTGACACACACATTCCCCATGTGAGCAATCCAGAGTGTCCCCGCGGAACGCCCCCGGATTGCTTCGCTTCGCTCGCGATGACGGAGAGATAGTCGGGAATCGGGTGGCGCCCAGCGGACCAAGCTTGCGAAGGTCGTAGCCATGACAGCAACAGCACGCAAATCGACGCTTCAGTCGCCAATCGACCTCGCCACCCACGTCGATACCCTCGACTGGCCACAAATCGCCGGCGATCTCGACGCCCAGGGCTGCGCCGTCCTGAAGGGCCTTCTGACGCCGGAGCAATGCCGCGCCACGGCCGCGCTCTATCCTCACGACACGCACTTCCGCAGCCGCATCGTCATGGGCCGCCACGGCTTTGGCCGCGGCGAGTACAAATATTTCTCCTACCCGCTGCCCGATCTGATCGCGCAGTTGCGCCCGGCGCTCTACGCGCATCTCCAGGGCGTCGCCAATCGCTGGAATGAGGCGATGGGGATCGACATTCGCTACCCCGCCGCGCATGCGGCGTTCCTGAAACGCTGCCACGAGGCGGGACAGGCGCGGCCGACGCCGCTGCTGCTGCAATACGAGGCTGGCGACTACAATTGCCTGCATCAGGATCTCTACGGCGAGCACGTGTTCCCGCTCCAGGTTGCGATCCTCTTGTCGGAGCCGGAACGCGACTTTACCGGCGGCGAGTTCGTGCTGACCGAGCAGCGTCCGCGCATGCAGTCCCGCGCCGAGGTGGTGCCGCTGACGCAGGGCGATGCGGTCGCCTTTGCCGTGCATCACCGCCCGGTGCAGGGGACACGCGGCACCTACCGCGTTAATCTGCGCCATGGCGTCAGCCGGATTCGCTCCGGCCAGCGCCACACGCTGGGTGTGATCTTTCATGATGCCAAATGAGCACTGCGATTGACGGGTGATCTGTTCGATACAGTCGCCGAGGCGCAGCCGTCACGCGAGGAGATCGCCGATGGCGCCGTTTTGCTGCGCGGATTCGTCAAGCCGATCGAGAGCGAGCTGATTGTAGCTGTACGCGCGATCGTGGCGCAGTCGCCGTTCCGGCGCATGACCACGCCCGGCGGCTATCAGATGTCGGTGGCCATGACCAATTGCGGCGAGCGCGGCTGGATCACCGATCACACCGGCTATCGTTATGATCCGATTGATCCGCGAACCGGTGCGCAGTGGCCCGCGATGCCGCCCGTGCTCCGCGATCTCGCCCGCCGTGCGGCGGAGCAGGGCAGTTTCAATGACTTCGCGCCCGATGCCTGTCTCGTCAATCGCTACGAACCGGGCACGCGGCTGTCGCTGCACCAGGACAAGGACGAGCTGGACTATTCGGCGCCGATCGTCTCGGTCTCGCTCGGGCTGCCCGCGACCTTCCTGTTCGGCGGCATGGCGCGCAGCGACAAGCCGCGCCGCTTCCGCTTGGTGCATGGCGATGTCGTGGTCTGGGGCGGGCCCAGCAGGCTCGCCTACCACGGCGTGGCGCCGCTGGCCGACGGCGAGCACGTGCTGCTCGGGCGTCAGCGGATCAATCTGACGTTCCGCAGGACGCGCTGACGTTCTGTCATCACGGCTTCGGCGGGTGGATAAACGCCCAGGGGCTGACCTCTGAATCCCGCGTCACTTCCACCGAGATCAGATACGGCCCGCCATGGGCGAGCGCCTTTTCGATCGCCGCCTTGAACTGATCCGGCGCGGTGACGCGCGCCGCCGCGACGCCAAAGGACTCCGCGAGCTTGACGAAATCCGGGTTGACCAGATCCGACGCCACCACGCGGCCGTCAAAACGTTCGCGCTGGTCGCGACGGACATTGCCGTAAGCGTTGTTGTTGAACACCAGCGTCACCACGCCGATATTGAACTGCACGGCGGTGGCAAGCTCCTGCACGCCGAACATGAAGCCACCGTCGCCGGTGATCGCCACCACCGGCTTGTCGGGATTGGCGACCTTGGCGCCGAGCGCAGTGGGGAAGCCCGAGCCGAGCGTGCCCTGGTAGCCTGAGGTGATGAAGGTGCGCGGCTCGTAGATTGGAAAGCCGTACCAGGAGGCGAAGCCGAACTGTGACAGTTCGTCTGTCACAATCGCGTTCGCCGGCAGCACCTCGCGCAGGATGTTGAGATAGGCCATCTGCGGCTGGATGCGCTGGATTTCCTGTTGCGCGGTCGCAGTCGCCTCGCGGATCGCGGCGCGGCGGCCGGCGGTCTTGCTGTAGCCCGTCTTGCTGACGGCGGCAGCAAGATCGGCGGTCGCGGCTTTGGCGTCGGCGACGATGGCCGTGTCCGGGATGAAGCGCCGCATCTCGACGGGATCGATGTCGATGCGGATGCTCTTCAGGCCATCGGGACGGAACGGCCAGCGCGACATGGTCGGCAGCTCCAGCCGCGAGCCGATACCGATCATCAAATCGGTGTTCGGCCACAGCTTGTAGGCCGCGGCCATGGTGAGCCCAAGCTCATGCGCGTTGGAGACGATGCCGCGGCCGCTGCGGAAGGCGACGACAGGCGCGTCGATCATCTCGGCGAGATCGAGGATCTCTTCGCGCGCTTCGATCGCGCCGCTGCCGACGAAGATCATCGGCGCCTTGCTGGTCTTGATCAGCGCAGCGGCCTGCTTGATCATATCAGGATCAGCGAGCGGTGCCGGCAGCGGCTCCAGCACCTGTGCTGCAGCCGTGTCCGCACGCTGGGTGAAGATGTCCCAGGGCATTTCGACCGAAGCGGGTCCGCGCCGTCCGGACGTCATCTCCTGGAAGGCGCGCGCGACCGTGGTCGGCGCGTTGCCGGGATATTCGATCCGGTCCGCCCATTTCACATAGGTGCGCAGCGTCGCGAGCTGGTCGGGCATCTCGTGCAGATGGCCGCGGCCCTTGCCCAAAAATTGCGTAGGGACCTGGCCGGTGACGCACAGCACCGGCTCGTTGCAGCCGAACGCCGTGAGCAGCGCCGCGCTGGCGTTGAGCACGCCGGGGCCGGGCACCACGCTGAACACGCCGGGCCTGCCGCTGGAGCGCGCATAGCCGAACGCCATGTAGCCGCAGGCCTGTTCGTGCCGCGCTCCGATCACCTTGAGCTGGGCCTGGTGGAAGGCGTCGAACAGGCCGTAGACCTGAGCGCCGGGCAGGCCGAACACGGTGTCGACGCCATGGGCGACAAGGCCGCCTACGATCGCTTCGCCGCCGGTGAGGGTGGTCATTGCACTATTCCATTTCGATTATTGTTCAGGCTTCGTCGACGACGCCATTTCGCAAGCTGCCGATGCCCTCGGCTTCGATCTCGACGACATCGCCGGGCTTCAAATAGCGCGGCGGATCGAACCGCGCACCGGCGCCGGTCGGCGTGCCCGTGACGATGATATCGCCGGGAACGAGCGTTGCGAAGGTCGAGATATAGCTGATGAGGTAGCGGAACGGGAACATCAGCCTGCTGGTACGGTCGTCCTGCCGCAGTTCGCCATTGACATGCGTGGTGAGGCGGATGTCAACGATCTGCGATTCCTGCGTGTAGGGCACCAGCCACGGGCCGAGGCTGCCGCTGGAATCGAAGTTCTTGCCCTGCGTGACGTTGAACTTGGCATGGCGCAGCCAGTCGCGCACCGAGCCTTCGTTGCAGAGCGTGAGCGCGGCGATGTGATCGAGCGCAGAACTTTCGGGGATGTGCCGGCCGGCTTTGCCGATCACCAGCACGATCTCGCCCTCGTAGTCGAGCTGCGCTGAGGCGCGCGGGCGCACCAGCGGCGTGTCATGGCCCACGAACGAGCGCGGCGAGCGCATGAACATGCTCGGATATTTCGGCGCGTCCTGGCCGTCCTTGTACTCGGCGTTGCGGTCGGGATAGTTGACGCCGATGCAGATGATCTTTTCCGGCGCGGGCACCGGCGGCAGCCAAATGATGTCACCGAGCGCGTGATCGGGCGTGTGGCACGCGGCTTCTTCGGCGAGGCTCGCGAGCTTTCCTGCCGCGACCACCTCGCGCAGCGTCGGATAGTCTTTTGCGTGGCGCGCGGAGAGATCGACAATGCCGCCGTCGACGACTGCGCCGTAGCGGACAGCACCCTTGACGGAATAGGTGGCGAGGCGAGGGAGGGTCATTGCTTAATCCGCCACCAGCACGTCGGCCACGAATTTTGGCTCGCGCACGGCTTGCCCAGCGAACGGCGAACCCTGCTCGAACCAGGAGCGCGGGGCCGGCGCGCCCCACAGCGTCTGCCGGCGAGGATCGCGCAGCGACCAGCGCAGCGGCTCGTGGTCGTGATCGCCGGTGAAGTAGTCGCTGGTGTAGAGTTCGAGACGGTGTCCATCGGGGTCGCGGACGTAGAGGAAGAACGCGTTCGAGATGCCGTGGCGGCCGGGACCGCGTTCGATGTTCTTCACGAAGCCTTGCGAGGCCATGACATCGCAGAGATGGATGATGTTCATCGCCGTTGGCGTCCAGTAGGCGAAGTGGTGCAACCGCGGGCCCTTGCCGTTGGTGATCGCAAAATCGTGGACATTGCCCTTGCGATGCATCCAGGCAGCCGCAATGCGCCCGTTCGGTCCGTCTTCCTCGGCGTATTCGGTCAGGCGGAAGCCGAGCCGGGCATAGAATTCGACGGTGTCCTGCACTTCGGCTGCGAACACGTTGAAATGGTCGAGCCGCTGCGGATGGCATCCCCTGTAGAGGTCGTAGCGGCGGAGCAGATGTGGCCGCCGGTCCATCGAGGCATACAGTTCGATCTGGAAGCCGAAGGGATCGGTGAATTGCAGCGTGCGGCCCTGGAAGGGCTGATCGACGAACGCGTAGCCAAGACCGTTCTCGGACAGGAACTTTGCGGCCTTGTCCAGATCCCCGTCATTGCCGACTTTGAAACCGAGCCGGTTGCAGGCGGGCACTGCCGCCTTGCGCAGCACCAGCGAGTGATGCTGATGCTCTTCCGAACCGCGCAGATACACGACCTTGTCGTCGGCGTCCTCGACATGCAGGCCGACGGTGGTCTCGTAGAACGCGCTGCTGAGCTTCAGATCGGTCACATCGAGGACAACGTGACTCGAACGGATGATGTTGAACGGCGGCTCGAAGATATGTTGCGGCACGGGCATTTCGTTTCCCCTCTCTAGATCCCGTCATTCCCCGTTCGCGCTCCGCGCGCCTGGGAATCGCGAGCGTTAGATTCCCAGCTTTTGAATCTTGTGTGTGCCCCGCGCCAGCGAGACGTGCTTGGTTTCCATGTAGAAGTCGAACGAGTAATCGCCGCCGTCGCGGCCGATGCCTGAGGCTTTCATGCCGCCGAACGGCGTCGGCAGATGCCGGACGTTTTCCGAGTTGAGCCAGATCATGCCGGCTTCGAGTTCATCAGCGACGCGCAGCGCCCGGCCGACGTCGTTGGTCCAGACATAGCCGGTCAGGCCATAGCGGATGTCGTTGGCGATCTCGATCGCGTCTGCTTCGTCCTTGAAGGGCAGCACGGTCAGGAAGGGGCCGAACACCTCTTCCTGCGCCACGCGCATCTTGCCATGCGCGCCGGTCACCAGCGTCGGCTCGACATAATGTCCGCCGCCCGGGCCGTCATAGGTCTTGCCGCCGACGGCAATCGTCGCGCCGTCCTGGCGTGCGACGTCGAAATAAGAGCACACCTTTGCCAAATGCCGCTCATGGATCAGCGGCCCGATCTCGGTTGCGGGATCGAGGGGATGGCCGACCTTCAGCGCTTTCACCCGCGCGGTTAGCTTCTCGATGAATTTCTCGGCGATGTTGGCCTGGATCAGCAGGCGGCTCGACGAGGTGCAGCGCTCGCCGTTAAGCGAGTAGATCATGAACACGACCGCATCGAGCGCGCGGTCGAGATCTGCGTCGTCGAACACGATCACCGGGTTCTTGCCGCCGAGCTCGAAATGCACGCGCTTCAGCGTCGGCGCGCCCTGAACCATGATCGCCGAGCCCGTCGCGCTCTCGCCGACGAAGCCGATCGCCTTGATGGCGGGATGCTCGGTCAATGCCTTGCCGGCCTCTTCGCCAAAACCGTGCACGGTGTTGAGCACGCCGTCGGGAACGCCGGCTTCCTTGACGAGCTTTGCAAGAACAGCGGCCGTGACCGGCGACCACTCCGCCGGCTTGTGCACGACGGTGCAGCCGGCTGCGAGGGCAGGGGCGATCTTCCAGGTCGAGAGCATGAACGGCGTATTCCACGGCGTGATCACGCCGACCGGGCCGATCGGCACGCGGGTGGAGACGTTCCAATGCTCGTCGCTCGGCGTGTTCCGGCCGTCGCGCGCCTCGCCGCATCTGTCGGCAAAGAAGCGGAAATTTTCGGCGGCCCGGATCGCGGCCTTGGCCATGAAGCGATAGGCTTGGCCGGTGTCGATGCATTCAAGCACGGCGATGTCGTCGGCATTGTCCTCGATGGCGTCGGCGACGCGATGCAGCAGTTTCTTCCGCATCGCCGGCCCCATGTCGCGCCAGGACTTGAAGGCAAGGGCGGCAGCGGTCGCGGCGCGATCGACATCCTCGGCCTTGCCGCGGGCGACGCTTGCGAGTGTCGCCCCGTCGACCGGCGACTTGGTCTCGAAGGTCTCGCCTGATATCGACGGCACGATCTTGCCATCGATCATGTGGCCGATACCGTCGGCACGCAGCGTCTTCAGCAGCGGCGCGACGCGGTCGCGGTTGGCCTGGAATACATCGGCTTTCGGTGTGGACTTATCCATGGGCAGCCTCCACTTTCAGGGCGTCGTGGATGTTGTTGCGTTTCCAGCTGGTGTCCTTGTCGTTGATCTGCATGTCGAACGACAAAGCGAATTTGCTGGCTGCAAAGACGGGATCGAGATGTCGGGAGAGCGCTTGGAAAACGTGCTCGCCGGCTGTCTTGCGCGTCTTGAGGTCGCGGCCTTCGCCGATGCGCAGCACCATGTCGAGAAAACCGTAGTCTTGTCGGGCATCGGCGATCGCGTAATGCTCGCACCTGACAGCTCGGACGCGGATGCCGCCGAGCGGGAAGATGCCGGTCTCGACCGCCGCCTTGCGCACGATTTCGCAGACAGCGCCGATGTCGAGGCGGCTGTCGAGATTGGCCGAATATTCGATCGTGAAATGCGGCATCGCGGTTTCACTCCCTGTCTTTTTGTTCGCCTAAGCGAAGTAACAGCTGACCGAGCCGTAGGCGCCGTAATCGGCCTGAATTGTGTCGCCCTTGCGGGTCTCGATCGGACGGATGAAGGAGCCGGCGAGCACGACCTGTCCGGGCTCAAGCGCAAGGCCGAGCGGCGCGATCTTGTTGGCGAGCCAGGCGACTGCAGTCGCGGGATGATTGAGCACGCCGGCGGCAAGACCGGTTTCCTCGAGCTGGCCGTTCTTGAAACAGAGCGCGCCGACCCAACGCAAATCGGCGTCAAGCGGGCGGATCGGCCGTCCGCCGAGCACGATGCCGGCATTCGCTGCATTGTCGGCGATGGTGTCGAAGATTTTTCGCGTCGCCTTGGTCTTGGGATCGACGCGCTCGATCCGCGTATCCAGAATCTCCAGCGCCGGCACGACGAAGTCGGTGGCGTTGAGCACGTCGAACAACGTGCAGTCGGGCCCCGCGAGGCGCTTGCTCATGACGAAGGCGAGCTCGGCTTCCACGCGGGTCGCGATGAAGCGCTCCGTCGGGACGAGGCCACCATCGGCAAAGAACATGTCGTCGAGCAGCACGCCTGAATCCGGCTCGTTGATGTCAAGCGCGCTTTGCATCGCTTTCGAGGTCAGGCCGATCTTGTGTCCCCTGACGATGCGGCCCTCGGCGATCTTGACCTCGATCCACGCCTTCTGAATCGCGTAGGCGTCAGCGATGGTGATGCCGGGAAAGTCCTGCGAGAGTTGCCGGATTTGCGTACGGGTCCTCTCCGCCTGGTGCAGACGGCTCGCGCAAGCTCGGATATCGTCGTTGGAAAGCGCCATTTGTGATCTTGCAAATCGTGGTGCCCGAAGATACTTAACATGTTAAGTGAATGCGTCAAACACAATTTGGCTTGCTGCACTGCAAACATTTTGCGGTTGAAAGGGCATCATCTTGAAGAGACCGGCTGATCCAGCGGACGACGGCGCCGCCGCCCCGCGACAGGTGCCGATGCGCGACTTCTCGCGCTCGCTGCCGATGTCGCTGCTGCGGGCACGCGAGGCGGTGATGCGGCAATTCCGTCCCTCGTTGCGTGCGCATGGCCTGACCGAGCAGCAATGGCGCATCCTGCGCGCGCTCGCGGCGATCGATGCCGTTGAGGTCACGGAACTCGCGCGCACGGCGTTCCTGCTCGGACCGAGCCTGTCGCGCATCCTGCGCGATCTTGAGGCGCGCAATCTGATCGAGCGCAAGACTGCGAAGGCGGACCAGCGCCGCAGCATGGTCTCGATCTCGGAAAAGGGCGTGAAGCTGATGGCCTCCGTGGCACCGTCCTCCGAAGCGATCTATGCCGAGATCACGCGACGCTTCGGCGCGCGCAAGCTCGCCGAGTTGCAGGAGATGCTCGGACAATTGGAGTTGTGTCTCGCTTCCAGCGACGCGGGTGACGAGATCACTGACAATATGTGACGGCAAATTTGCATGATGACTTGTCTGCTCACGCATGACTGCCATTATTGCTTATCCCTTGGGCAGGCCGAGCGAAGCGAAATCCGCAAAAAGCCCGTAAAAATCGCTCAGAATAGATAACCATCGCGGGTAGTCATCGCGGGACGAGAGATCTGCGCACTTAGCCGATGTTGGCGCAATATCAATTTACTCGTATCGGCAGAATTCGTAACTAGCATCCGGCTCTGTATTCAGTGATAGAGCCAAGACAAGAAGGGCCGACAAGGATGCCCGGCCCCAGGGAGGAATGAATGAGACTGACGAGACGCGACTTCGCGACCGGAATTGCTGCCGGCATTGCCGCGCCCTACCTCATCAAAAGCGCAAATGCGCAAGGCGCCACCATCAAGATCGGCATGTGCGCGCCAGTCACGGGACCTGCCGCTGAATCCGGCGGTTACGCCATCAAGGGCGCCAAGCTTGCGCTCGAAGCCGTCAACAAGGCCGGCGGCATCCTGGGCAAGCAGGGCGAATTGATCGTCGAGGATGATCAGACCACCAATCCCGGCATCGTGCTCGCCTTCTCCAAGCTCGCCTCTCAACCTGACATCGTCGGGTTCCTCGGTTCGATCCGTTCGACCCAGGTCCATGCGATGGCACCCGACGTCATCAAGCTCGGAAAGCCCGTGATGATCGGCGGCACCGATCCGAAACTCACCCATATGGGCAATCAGTGGCTGTTCCGCTTCCGTCCCAATGACAGTTATTCCGGCCGCGTCATCGCCGAATTCGGCGTCAACACGCTGGGCAAGAAGAAATGGGCCGTGCTGCATTCGACCGACGCGTTCGGCACCGCCGGCGGCAACGCGCTCACCGGTGCGCTCGAGAAGCTTGGCTGCACGACCTTCGATCAGGGCTATGCCAACCAGAGCCAGGACTTTACGCCGGTCGTACTCGCGATCAAGCAGTCAGGCGCCGACATTCTCGGCTCCTACTTCACCTTCGAGAACGATCTCGGCATCTTCGCCCGCCAGCTCCGTCAGCTCGGCGTGAACATCCCCTGGGTCGGCTCCCCCTCGATCGTCAACATCACTGCTCTGAAGCTCGCAGGTCCCGCGCTCCACAATACCTATGGCGTTGCCGACTACGCGGAAAATTCCAGCGAAGGCTCGAAGGCGTTCGGCAAGATCTACCGTGATTCCGTCAAGGTCGCGCCTGACAATCAGAGCTCCTGGACTTTCGATGCAATCAACGTCTTGTCGGCGGGCATCAACAAGGCCGGCTCGACCGATCCCGGCAAGATTCGCGAAGCCATCCTCGGGATCAAGAAGTTCCCGGGCGCCGAGGGCGAATACAATTTCGACCAGAACGGCGATGGGCTTCACGGCTACAACATCGTGAAGAACGAGAAGGGCGCCATCGTCTTCGACAAGCACATCGAGTTCAACGACTGACGTTCACGTGACCTCCCCGATGATCATCGGGGAGGTCGGAACGTTTTTCGGCGAACGCATTCGACCTCCAACAGAACGCTTGTCATGGATCTCGCCCTACAACTGCTCTTTACCGGGATCGGGATCGGCGCCGTCTACGCGCTCGTCGCGCTCGGCTTCGTGCTGATCTTCCGTGCCACCAATGTGGTGAATTTTGCCCAAGGCGAATTCTCCATGGTCGCGGCCTATCTGATGGTCGTCGCGGTCGAGGCCGGTCTGCCCTATTGGGCGGCCTTCATCGTCGCGCTCCTCGGAATGGCGCTGGTCGGCGTCGTCTTCAATCTCGGCGTCTATTATCCGCTGCGCCACCGTACCTATCTGCCTGTGATCATCGCCACCATCGGCGCCTCGATCCTGCTCGCCAATTCCGTGCTCGCGATCTACGGCCCGCAGCCGCAGGTGCTGGAAGGCTGGTTCGAAACGCCCGGCATCCAGGTCGGTCCGGTCTATCTCGACAGCCAGTATCTCCTGATCATCGGCGTCACCATCTGCCTCGTGATCTTCAATTTCTGGTTCTTCGAGAAGACGCTGCTCGGCAAGAAATTGCAGGCGACCTCGCAGGACAAGGAAATGGCCTCGCTGCTCGGCATTTCCGTCTCCACCATGATCATGATCACCTTCATCTATTCGGCGGTGCTCGGCGGCCTTGCCGGCATCCTCGTCGCGCCCGTGCTGTTCGTCTCGATCCAGATGGGCTCGACGATCGCGCTGAAGGCGTTTGCGGCAACCATCATCGGCGGCTTCGGTGATGTCGCCGGCGCCATCATCGGCGGGCTCGCGCTCGGCGTGATCGAGACGTTTGGCGCAGCCTATATCTCGGTGCCCTACAAGGACGGCTTCGCCTTCCTGGTCCTGATCGCCTTCCTGATCTTCCGGCCGCAGGGCATCTTCGGCGAACGCGTGGCGGAGAAGGCATGAGCGCCCCCAGCGACAACATGCCGATTCCGGCGCCCGCCATTCACTCGAAGCCGCTGCTGATCCGGCACCTGCCATATTTCATCGGTGCGGCGATCCTGGTCGCGCTCGCGGCCAACATGCGCTTCGACGGATACGTTCACAACATCCTGCTCCAGGCCACCACGTTCGCGATCGCGGTGTTCGGGCTGTCGGTCGTGCTCGGCCTGTGCGGCCAGATCAATCTGGCGCAGGCCGCGTTCTTCGGGCTCGGCGCCTATGCGGTCGGCATCGGGACGACGGATCTGCATGTCAGCTTCTGGCTCTGCCTCGTCGGCGGATGCGTGATCTCGCTGCTGGCCGGCGCCTTCCTGGGCATGTCGACCTTGCGGCTTGGCGGGCACTACCTCGCCATGGTGACGATCTCGTTCCAGCAGATCGTCACGCTGGTCATGATCAACGCGATCTGGCTGACGCATGGTCCCGACGGCGTCTCCAACATCGGGCGTCCCGACCTGTTCCAGTCGTCGCAGAGCTATCTCGCCTTCTGCGTCGCGATGCTGGCGATTGTCGGCTATCTCGTCTGGCATCTCTCCGACACCAAGCTCGGGCGCGCCATGCGAGCGGTGCGCGACAACGAGCTTGCGGCCGGCGTCAACGGCATCGACGTCTTCCGCACCAAGATCTACGCGTTCGCGCTCTGCGCCCTTCTCGGCGGGCTTGCGGGCGGTTTGTTCGCCGGCGGCTTCGCCTATGTCAGCCCAGATCAGTTCTCCTTCGCGGAATCGATCGTGTTCCTGACCATGTCGCTGCTCGGCGGCGTGGCCTCGCCGATCGGCTCGGCGATCGGCACCGGTTTGCTCATCCTGATCCCGGAGTGGCTGCGCTTCCTCAAGAGCGTGCCGGGCCTTTATCTCGCGATCTACGGCCTGTTCGTGATCCTGATCATCCGCTTCATGCCCGACGGCATCTGGGGTTTTGTCGCGGATGCCTTCGCGCGCTGGCGCGCCAAGCTCGCGGCGCCTCCGGTAGCAGGTGCCTTGCAGTTGAAGCCGGCGATGACCGGCGGCGATACCGTGCTGGAAGTCACCGGCCTCTCGAAGTATTTCGGCGGCCTCAAGGCCGTCGATGGCGTCGACATCGCCGTGAAGCGCGGCGGCGTGCACGCGCTGATCGGGCCGAACGGTTCGGGCAAGACCACCACGCTCAACGTGCTCTCGGGCCTCTATGTGGCCACGGCGGGCAAGATCGTGCTCGACGGCACCGACATCACCAACATGCCGCCGCATCAGCGCACGGCGTCAGGTCTCGGGCGCACGTTCCAGAACATCCGCCTGTTCCGTTCGATGACGGCGCTGGAGAACGTCGAGATCGGCGCGGAGCGGCCCGGCAACACCATGGTCGGGAAGGGCGACGATGCCCTCACCGAGCGCGCGATGGAGGCATTGACCTTCGTCGGCCTCGGCAATCGTGCCAACGAGCTGATATCGAGCTTCTCCTATGGCCATCAGCGCCTGATCGAGATCGCACGTGCACTGGCCTCGAACCCGACGCTCTTGCTGCTCGACGAACCCGCGGCCGGGCTGAACTCGACCGAGAAGCTCGAGCTGCACGAGCTGCTCAAGCGCATCGCCGCCCAGGGGCTGACCATCCTGATCATCGATCACGACATGACGCTGGTCTCGGAAGCAGCCCAGCACATCACCGTGCTCAACTTCGGACGCCGCATCGCGGACGGCGAATCCATGGCCGTGCTGCGTCATCCCGACGTCGTCTCCGCCTATCTCGGGAGCGAATGATGCCGTTGCTCGAAATCCGCAATCTGGTGGTGCGCTACGGCGAGATCGAAGCGCTGCGCGGCGTCACGTGCGCCGTGGAGGAGGGGCAGGTCGTGACCTTGCTCGGGGCCAATGGTGCCGGCAAGTCGACGACGCTGCGCGCGATCTCGGGGCTCGCGAAACCAACGTCGGGCGACATCCTGTACGATGGCAAATCGATCGCAGGCCTCGGCCCGGAAGCGATCGTCCGCATGGGTATCTCGCACGTGCCGGAAGGCCGCCGCGTGTTCCCGGGTCTGACTGTGAAAGAGAACATCATGCTCGGTGCGTCCAATCGCCGAGCAGCGACTTCGGAGATATCGCGCGAGGCGGATGCGATGTTCGATCTGTTTCCGGATATCCGAAAATTTACCAATGCGCTGGGTTGGACGCTGTCCGGCGGCCAGTTGCAGATGGTGGCTGTCGCGCGCGGACTGATGGCCAAGCCGCGGCTGCTGCTGCTGGACGAGCCGTCGCTTGGACTTGCGCCTGTCATTGTGCAGGCCGTGTTCAAGATTATTTCCGAGATCCGGCGCAACACGACAGTCTTGCTCGTCGAACAGAATGCGCGCATGGGGCTGTCGGTGGCTGATTACGGCTACGTTCTCGAGACCGGCCGTATCGTGCTCGGCGGCAAACCCGACGAGCTTTGGGGCAACGAAGCCATCCGTGCCGCCTATCTCGGCGGCCATGCCAAGGTGAGTGCTTAGGGCATGATCCGGAAAAGTGTGCAGCGGTTTTCCGAAAAGATCATGCCCAGACAATAACCGGGAGGTCAATTCATGGTCACGATCCAGGTCCAGAACCTCATCGATTTCGTCGGCGAGGTATTCGGCCACGCGGAGTCCTCTCCGGAGGAGGCGAGGCGGATTGCGACCTATCTGACCACGGCCAATCTGACCGGCCATGACAGCCATGGCGTCATCCGCGTGCCCGTCTACATCCGCTGGAAGAAGACGGGCTTTGTGGTCCCGAACCAGAACGCCGAAATCGTGCTCGATACACCCTCGCTCGCGGTCGTCGACGGCAAGTTCGGCTACGGCCAGACCGTGACTCCGCAGGCGGTCCGGATCGGCATCGAGAAATGCAAGAGGGCCGGGCTCGCCGCGGTCGCGCTGCGCAATGCCGGCCATATCGGCCGCGTCGGCGACTGGGCCGAGATGGCCGCCGCCGAAGGGCTGATCTCGGTGCATTTCGTCAATGCCGCGGGCTCGCTGCTGGTGGCGCCGTTCGGCGGCGTTGAGAAACGGCTCTCCACTGCGCCTTACTGCGTCGGCATCCCGCGCGAGGGCCAGGACCCGATCGTGCTCGATTTTGCGACCTCGGTCGTGGCGGAGGGGAAGGTGCTGGTCGCGAGCCGCGGCGGCAAGAAGCTGCCCAAGGGCGCGCTGGTCGATGCCGACGGCAGCCTCAGCGAGGACCCCGCCGTGCTCTACGGCCCCTATATGCCGGAAGGTCCGCGCGATCACACCAAGGGTACCGGGGCGATCCGCGCCTTCGGCGAGCACAAGGGCTCGGGGCTTGCCTTCATGTGCGAGCTGCTCGGCGGCGCGCTGACCGGAACCGGTGCCACTTCCGGCGGTCGCCGCTTCGCCAACGGCATGCTGGCGTTTTACGTCGATCCGAAAGTGGTCGATACCTCCCATGTCTTCGACGCAGAGGTGTCGCGCTATGCCGAGTTCATCCGCGCCACCAAGCCGGTCGCCGGGGTCGATCAGGTCCTGATTCCCGGTGATCCCGAGCGGAAAACCCGGGCTGAGCGGACCCGAAACGGCATCCCCTTGCCGGATGACACCTGGGCCGCAATAGTGAACACCGCCCGCGAGGTCGGCGTCAGCGAAGTCAGCATCCAGCGGGCAACCGCATAGGTCTTGCGTCATTGCGAGCGTAGCGCGGCGCCCCGGTTCGCGGTAAC
This sequence comes from Bradyrhizobium sp. LB14.3, assembly GCF_040547985.1. Classification (NCBI taxonomy): domain Bacteria; kingdom Pseudomonadati; phylum Pseudomonadota; class Alphaproteobacteria; order Hyphomicrobiales; family Nitrobacteraceae; genus Bradyrhizobium; species Bradyrhizobium sp. LB14.3. Next base: position 62,596 of record NZ_JBEPQT010000029.1, on the reverse strand, counting down.
AGCAGATTGTGCTGTCGCGACGCTCGTCATGGTGACGAAGGTCCAAATAACACGGTCCAAATAAACACGATCAAAACAACAAAGAAGGAAGGCAACGTGGCGAACAAGGTCAAGGAAATCTGGAAGTCGGGCAAGGCCGTGGTCAACGCGTGGCTGGCGATTCCCTCCGGCTTCTCGGCCGAGATGGTCGCACAATGCGGTTTCGACAGCGTCACCGTCGACATGCAGCACGGCGTGCAGGATTATCTGTCGATGGTGCAGTGCTTCCAGGCGATGGACAAGCATCCGGTCACGCCGATGGTCCGCGTGCCCTGGAACGAGCCCGGCATCATCGGCAAGGTGCTCGACGGCGGCGCCTATGGCGTGATCTGCCCGATGGTCAATACGCCGCAGGAAGCCAGGAACCTCGTTTCCTATGCCAAATATCCGCCGAAGGGCGTGCGCTCCAACGGCCCGATCCGCGCCGGCATGTACGGCACCGCGGGCTCCTATCAGAAGACAGCCAACGACGACATTGTCCTGCTGCCGATGATGGAGACCAGGACCGCGGTCGAGAACATGGAAGCGATCTTCGACGTCGAAGGCATCGATGGTGTCTATATCGGCCCGTCCGATCTCGGCTTCTCCTACGGCCTCGAGCCCAAGCTCGATCGCACCGAGCCGGAGATCCTCGCGATCTATGAGAAGATCATCAAGGAGTGCGGCAAGCGCGGCCTCAACCCGGGCATCCATTGCAGCGGTGCGGAAGGTGCCGCGCGCGCCGTCAACATGGGCTTCAAGCTGGTGACGCTCTCGAACGAGGTCGGCCTGATGACCACCTACGCCAAGATGCAGGTCAACGCGACCCGCAAGGATTCGTCCGGCAAGGCGTGAGCTCTCTGTGTCCCGGACGCGGTGCGGCGCGCAGTGCCGCTCCGCAGAGCCGGGATCCAGTCGCTTGCGAGAGACACGACAAATTGGCCCTGGACGCTGCGCATTGCTTTCGCGCTTCGCAGCGTCCGGGGCACGATAGTTGCGATATAGGAGACTCCCATGACCATCAGCCCCGTCATTCGCCTGCATCCCGATGATGGCGTGCTGATCGCGCGCGCAAGCTTGCCGCCGGGCAAATTGGTGGCCGACGGCGTGACCACGGTCGAGCGGATTCCTTCCGGCCACAAGGTCGCGATCAAGCCGATCGCCGTTGGCGAGCCGGTCATTCGTTACGGCCAGATAATCGGCTTCGCGACCACGCCGATCGCGCCGGGCCAGCATGTGCACGTGCAGAACTGCGGCATGGGCGACTTCGCCAAGGACTATGCCTATTGCGTCGACGTCAAGCCGACGCCGAATTTCGACCTGCCGGCGACCTTCGAAGGCATCCGCCGCCCGGATGGCCGCGTTGCCACGCGCAACTATATCGGCATCCTCACCTCGGTGAATTGCAGCGCGCATGTCGCGAGCCTTGTTGCCGACGTCTTCAAGAAGAATCCGTTCACCGGCGACAATCCGCTGGCCGATTTCCCCAATGTCGACGGCGTGGTCGCGCTGACCCACAAGACCGGCTGCGGCATGACGCAGAACGAGCCGCTGGCGCTGCTCCGCCGCACGCTCGGCGGTTACGCGCGGCATGTGAACTTCTCTCATGTGATCGTGCTCGGCCTCGGCTGCGAGGTGAACCAGATCGGCGGCCTGATGGAAGAGCAGAAGCTCGCCGGCCGCCTGCGCGCGATGGACATCCAGGAGGTCGGCGGCACCCGCAAGACGGTGGAAGCCGGCATCGCCTTTGTGCGCGAGGCACTCGCGGATTCCAACAAGGTCAAGCGCGAGAGCGTCGCCGTGAGTGAATTGACCGTGGCGCTGCAATGCGGCGGCTCGGACGGCTATTCCGGTGTGTCCGCCAACCCGGCGCTGGGTGCGGCCAGCGATCTGATCGTGCGTCACGGCGGCACCGTGATCCTGTCGGAGACGCCGGAGACATATGGCGCCGAACATCTGCTCACGCGCCGTGCCGTCAGCCGCGAGGTCGGCGAGAAGCTGGTCGATCTTATGCGCTGGTGGGACGAATATACCGAGCGCGAAGGCGCCGAGATGAACGCCAATCCGAGCCCCGGCAACAAGGCCGGCGGCCTCACCACCATCTTGGAGAAGTCGCTCGGCGCGATGGCGAAGGCCGGCACCACCAACCTCGTCGAGGTGCTGCGCTATGCTGAGCCCGTCACCAAAAAGGGTTTCGTGTTCATGGACACGCCCGGCTACGATCCTGTCGCTGCGACCGGGCAGGTGGCAGGCGGCGCCAATCTGGTCTGCTTTACCACGGGCCGCGGCAGTGTGTTCGGCTGCAAGCCGGCGCCCTCGATCAAGCTCGCCACCAACACGCCCATGTACAAGCGCATGGAAGAGGACATGGACGTCAATTGCGGCACCATCCTCGAAGGCGAGGAGAGCGTCCAGCAATGCGGTCAGCGCATCTTCGATCTTATCCTCAAGACGGCGTCGGGCCAGCCGACCAAGAGCGAGAGCTTCGATTTCGGCGGCGCCGAGTTCGCGCCCTGGGTGCTGGGCGCGACGATGTAACGGTCGCCGCGTAGGGCTACGGCGGATACTTTCATAGGCACGGTCTGCCCGTTGTTCATGCTTGATCGAGGTCACCAGCGGTGTTCTGCTCAAAAAAGCTGCTGGAGCACCGCACCCCGTGTCGATCTACGTCGCATTACACCACGTCACCCACTACAAATACGATCGCCCGATCGATCTCGGCCCGCAGACCATTCGCCTGCGGCCGGCGCCGCACACACGCACGCCGGTCCTGAGCTATTCGCTCAAGGTCACCCCCGCCAATCACTTCGTGAATTGGCAGCAGGATCCGCAGGGAAATTGGCTGGCGCGCTACGTCTTCCCAGAGAAGGCGACGGAGCTGAAGATCGAGGTTGATTTCACGGCGCAGATGACCGTGGTCAATCCGTTCGACTTCTTCGTCGAGCCCTATGCCGACAGCTTTCCGTTCGAATATACCCAGGATCTGAAGACAGAGCTCGCGCCTTATCTCGAGACGATCAAGCCCGATCGCCTGTTCGCGAAATACCTCGACACGATCCCGCACGAAGCCCCGAACACGGTCAACTTCCTGGTCGATCTCAACAAGCGGCTGCGGGAGAAGATTCGCTACGTCATTCGCATGGAGGCGGGCGTGCAGACGCCCGAAGAGACGCTCACCTCCTGCGCCGGCTCGTGCCGCGACTCCGCCTGGCTTCTGATCCAGACCTTCCGTCATCTCGGTCTCGCCGCCCGTTTCGTCTCCGGTTATCTGATCCAGGTCCGTCCCGACATCGATCCGATCGAGGGGCCGCCGGAGGTCGAGAATGATTTCACCGACCTGCACGCCTGGGCCGAGGTCTATCTGCCGGGCGCGGGCTGGATCGGATTCGACGCGACCTCGGGCATGCTTGCGGGCGAGGGGCACATCCCGGTTGCCGCCACGCCGCACTACCGCTCGGCGGCGCCGCTCTCCGGCGGCGCCGGCTTCGCCGAGGTCGAGTTCGCCTTCGACATGAGCGTCCGGCGCATCCGCGAGGCGCCGCGCATCACAAAGCCTTTCTCCGACGAATCCTGGACGCGGCTCAACGATCTCGGCGAGCGGGTCGACGGAGATCTCGCTGCGCAGGACGTCCGGCTCACCATGGGCGGCGAGCCGACCTTCGTCTCCGTCGATGACCTCGAAGCGGCCGAATGGAACATTGACGCCGTCGGTCCGACCAAGCGCGCGCTGGCGGACGATCTGATCCGCCGCCTCCGCACCCGCTTTGCGCCGGGCGGCCTGCTGCATTACGGCGAAGGGAAATGGTATCCCGGAGAGAGCCTGCCGCGCTGGGCCTTTGGTCTCTACTGGCGCAAGGACGGCGTGCCGATCTGGAAGAATGCCGACCTCATCGCCACGGTCGGGACGCCGCGGCGTGCCGAGGTCAGGGACGCCGAAGCCTTTATCGAGGGCACGGCGGCACGGCTCGGCCTAAATCCTGGCTACATCATGCCGGCCTATGAAGATCCCGCCTACTGGTTGCAGAAGGAGGGGGAGCTTCCCGTCAACGTCGATCCTTCCGACTCCAAGCTGTCCGATCCGGAAGAGCGCGCGCGTATGGCGCGGGTGTTCGACGAGGGGCTCGCTACGCCAAAGGGCTTCGTGCTGCCGGTGCAGCGCTGGAACGCGGAAGCGCCGCGCTGGCGCAGCGAGCGCTGGAGTCTGCGTCGCAACCATCTGTTCCTGATGCCCGGCGATTCCCCGCTCGGACTGCGGTTGCCGCTCAAGGCGCTCGAATATGTTCCGCCCGATCGCTATCCTTATATCGTCGAACAGGACCCGATAGAGACGCGGGCCAAGCTGCCGGTGTTCGGCCGCATGCCGCGCCCGCAATCTGCGGCGCCGCAGCTCGCGCTGGAAAGTCTCGACAAATCGGAGCCGGTCCGCACCGCGATGTCGATCGAAGTCCGCGACGGCGTGCTCTGCGCCTTCATGCCGCCGGTCGAGCGCATCGAGGATTATCTCGAGCTGATCGCAGCCCTCGAAGCGACCGCCGAGGAGATGCAGCTCCAGGTCCATGTCGAAGGTTATCCGCCGCCGTTCGATCCGCGCATCGACGTCATCAAGGTGACGCCTGACCCCGGCGTGATCGAAGTCAACGTCCAACCGGCAAAGAACTGGCGTGAGGCGGTCGACATCACCGTCGGGCTTTATGAGGATGCCGCCAAGATTCGTCTCGGCGCCAATCGCTTCCTCGTCGACGGCCGCCACACCGGCACCGGCGGTGGCAATCATGTCGTGCTCGGCGGCTCCTCACCGCAGGACTCGCCGTTCCTGCGCCGGCCGGATCTACTGAAAAGTCTGGTGCTGTACTGGCAGCGTCATCCGTCTCTGTCCTATTTCTTTTCCGGCCTGTTCATCGGCCCGACCAGCCAGGCGCCGCGCATCGACGAAGCCCGCCACGATAGCATTTACGAGCTCGAAGTCGCGCTCTCGCACGTTCCGCCGCCAGGCTATCAGGCGCCGCTGTGGCTGGTGGACCGCCTGTTCCGGCATCTCCTCGTCGACATCACCGGAAACACCCATCGCGCCGAGATCTGCATCGACAAGCTCTATTCGCCGGATGGACCGACCGGCCGGCTCGGCCTCGTCGAATTTCGCGCGCTCGAAATGCCGCCCGATCCGCGCATGTCGCTGGCGCAGCAGTTGCTGATCCGCGCGCTGATCGCAAAACTCTGGCGCGAGCCGCAGGCCGGCAAGTTCGTGCGCTGGGGCACCGCGCTGCACGATCGCTTCATGCTGCCGCACTTCATCTGGGAAGATTTCCTCGAAGTGCTCAGCGAGCTGAAGCAGTTCGGTTATCCGTTCGAGCCGGAATGGTATCTGGCCCAGCTCGAATTCCGCTTTCCCGCCTTCGGCCGCGTCCATCATGGCGGCGTGACGCTGGAATTGCGGCAGGCGCTGGAGCCCTGGCACGTGCTCGGCGAGGAGGGCTCGGCCGGCGGCACCGTGCGCTATGTCGACTCATCGGTCGAGCGGCTCCAGGTGAAGGCCGAGGGTTTTGTCGAGGGTCGCCATATCGTCACCTGCAATGGCCGCCGCCTGCCGATGACCTCCACCGGTCGCTCCGGGGAAGCCGTGGCCGGTGTCCGCTTCAAGGCGTGGCAGCCGGCCTCCGGCCTGCATCCGACCATTCCGGTGCACGCGCCTCTGACCTTCGACCTCATCGACACCTGGAATGGCCGCTCGCTCGGTGGCTGCGTCTATCACGTCGCCCATCCCGGCGGCCGCAGCTACGACACCAAGCCCGTCAATACCTATGAGGCCGAGGCGAGGCGGCTGGCGCGCTTCCAGGACCATGGCCACACGCCGGGGCCGATGCAGCCGCCGCCCGAAGAACGCACAAGTGAGTTTCCGCTGACCCTCGACTTGCGGACCCCGCTCCTGCAATGAGTATGATGCCGGGGCAGGGAGAGGCGCATGGCCGAGGGCGCAGCCGAAGAGGACGACAAGGCGGGTAGGGCGCAAGGCCAACGTCAAGGCCAGCGCCGCTTCGCGCAATGGGTCCGCGACTATCGCCGCCTGCCCGGCATCCCCGACGAATTCCTGGGGCCCGACGGCGCCCCGCGCGCGGTCTGGAGCCGGTTCTTCGACGCCTTCGGCGCGCTCGCGCCCGACGAGGTCGAGCGGCGGTTTGGCATGGCCGACCGACATCTGCGCGAGGCCGGCGTCACCTATCGCGCGCCCGGCGAGAGCGCCGACCGGCCGTGGTCGATCAGCCATCTGCCGCTGCTGATCGACGAGGCCGATTGGAAGCAGCTGTCGGACGGCATCACCCAGCGCGCCGAGCTGCTCGAGCTCGTGCTGCGCGACATCTATGGCGAGGGCCGGCTCGTCGCCGAAGGCGCGTTGCCGGCCGCCGCGATCGCCGGCAGTCCCGAATATCTTCGTCCCGTCTGCGGCGTGGAGCCTCCCGGCGGGCGCTATCTCTCGCTCTATGCCGCCGACGTCGGCCGCGGACCCGACGGCCGCTGGTGGGTGCTTGGCGACCGCACGCAGGCACCGTCGGGCGCGGGCTATGCGCTGGAAAACCGCCTGGTGCTCTCGCGCGCCTTCTCCGACCTCTACAAGTCGATGAACGTCCCGCGCGTCGCGCCGTTCTTCGAGGCGTTTCGAGATAGTCTTCGTGCGCGCGCCGATCGCGACGAGCCGCGCATCGGCGTGCTGACGCCGGGCAGCTTCAGCGAGACCTATTTCGAGCACGCGACGCTGGCGCGCTATCTCGGCTTCCTGCTGGTCGAGGGCGACGATCTCGCCGTCAGCGACGACCATATCCACATCCGCACGGTTGCGGGTCTCAAGCGGCTCGACGTGCTGCTGCGCCGGGTCGATTCCAACTCGCTGGATCCGCTCGAGCTCGATGCCTCCTCGCGGCTGGGGGTCGCCGGCCTGATCGACGTGCTGCGCAAGGACGGCGTCGTCGTCGCCAACATGCCGGGCTCCGGCGTGCTGGAGGCGCGCGCGATGCTCGGCTTCCTGCCGGCGCTCAGCCGTCGCCTGCTCGGTGAAGAGCTGAAGATGCCGCACATCGCGACCTGGTGGTGCGGCCAGCGCTCGGCGCGCGATGAGGTGCTGTCGCGGCTCGACGAGGTCGCGATCGGAGGCGCCTACCGGCGCGGCGTTCCCGGTTTTGACAACAACGGTCCGGTGCTCGCGAGCGAGCTCGAAGCCGGCGCACGCCGGCGCCTGACCGACGCCATCGCTGCGCGCGGCATGGACTATGTCGGCCAGGAGGTGGTGCGGCTCTCGACCATGCCGGTGTGGGACCAGGGGCAGATCACGCCCCGTCCCTTCGTGCTGCGCGTGTTCGCAGCTGCGACGCCCGACGGTTGGGCCATCATGCCCGGCGGCTTCTGCCGGATCGCCGAGCAGTCGGATGCGCGCGCGGTGTCGATGGGCGACGGCGCGCGCTCCGCCGACGTCTGGGTGGTCTCGGACAAGCAGGTCCCGACCGCGACGCTGCTGCCTGCGACCGACAAGGTGCGCATCCGCCGTATCGCCGGCGTGCTGCCGAGTCGCGCCGCCGACAATCTGTACTGGCTCGGCCGCTATCTCGAACGCGCCGAGGCGACGCTGCGGCTGGTGCGGGCGCTGGGCTCGCCGAGCGGGCCCAACAAGGGCACCGCGGCCTCGCTGCAATCTGCCGAGCGTATTCAGCGCTTGCTTGTGGCCTGGGGCGCGATCTCGCAGACGTCTCGCGCGGCGCCCAGCCGCATCGTTGCCGAAGCGCTGCAGAGCCCGGAGCGTTTCGGCTCGGCATTGTCGCTGGCCCGCGCGGCCCAGCGCACGGCGACCTCGCTGCGCGAGCGACTATCGCCCGATGCCTGGCAAGTCATCACCGAGATGACCGAGCGGTTGGCCTTGGAGGTCGAGGGCGACGACGGTGTGCTGAGCGCGGCCGAGCTGACCTTGCAGGAGCTCGCGAGCTTTGCCGGCCTTGCGCATGAGAACATGAACCGCGCCGCCGGCTGGCGCTTTCTCGATATCGGCCGCCGCACCGAGCGCGCCATCAACACCACGCGGTTTGCCCGGCAGTTCGCCTATGACGAGGCCGGCGACGAGGATCTCGATATCCTGCTGACGCTGGTGGATTGCCAGATCACCTACCGCTCGCGTTATCTGCTGGCGCCGATCCTGGCACCGGTGCGCGACCTCGCCGTGCTCGACAGCTACAATCCACGTTCGGTGGCGTTCCAGGTGACGGCGCTGAACGAGCATATCGCCGCGCTGCCGAGCCTGAAGGAGCACGGCTTGATCGAGAAGCCGCAACGGCTTGCGGTCGCGATGCAGGCAATGCTTGCGACCGCGGAGGCCGAGAAGCTCGAGGTCAAGACGCTGTTCGCGCTGGAGCAGGATCTGCTCAGCCTCGCCGAGGCGGTCGGGCAGCACTATTTCCCGCACGGCCCCAATGCCAGCCGCCCGGAAAAGCTGACGGGGCTGGCGTGATCTACGACATCCGTCACGTCACCACTTACGAGTACGAGAATCCGGTCAGCTTCGCCCGCTGCACGCTGCGGCTGGAGCCGAGGGGCGGCAACGACCAGGAGCTGATCTCGCATAATGTCGAGATCCGTCCGCGCCCCGCTGAGCGTCATGTTCGCCGTGATTTTTTCGGCACCCTGACCGAGAGCGTCGTGATCGAGGCCGCGCATCGCACTCTGCGCATCGATTCGCGCTCGCGCGTGAAGGTGTCGCGCCAGCCGCCGGCGCGCGCCGCTGCGAGCCCGGCCTGGGAGAGCGTTCGCGACATCTCCTTCGAGGCGACGAGCCTCGGGCCGTCCTCGCCGGTCGGCTATGTCTTTGCGAGCCCGCTGGTGCCGGTGCTGGGGCCGGTCAGCGCCTATGCGGCGACCAGCTTTGCGCCCGGCGCGGGCATCCTCGCAGGAGCGGTCGATCTCATGCATCGCATCCGCACCGAGTTTCGCTACGACCCCAAGGCGACGGTGATCTCGACGCCGCTCGACGAGGTCTTCGCCAAGCGCCATGGCGTCTGTCAGGATTTTGCCCATGTGATGATCGCGGGCTTGCGCGGGCTGGGCCTCCCCGCGGCCTATGTCAGCGGATATTTGCGTACCATTCCGCCGGCGGGCCAGCCGCGCCTGCAGGGCGCCGACGCCACCCATGCCTGGGTGTCGCTGTGGTGCGGGGCGGAGTTTGGTTGGGTCGATTTCGATCCGACCAACGATCTTATGGTCGCTGGCGACCATATCGTGCTCGCGGTCGGCCGCGACTTTTCCGACGTCTCGCCGGTCGACGGCATCATCGTCGGCTCGCCGAAGCAGAAGCTCGACGTCGCCGTCGACGTGCTGCTGGTGGAATGATTGCGGGTCCTGCCGTCGCGGCGCCGCCCCAGGACTGGGTTTATCGAGCCGGCACCGCAACCGCGATATCGCGGGACACAACCGCAACATATTTCCGTATTTTCGTCACGGCATTTGGTCACGCGGCCCAAGATGGGCTATGCTGACGGTTGCGTCGAGGACTACAATGAGACGTCGGGAGTAGGCGTGGGACACCACCGACAAGCGGGGCTGCATCCATGATGACGTTGCCGAGACTGGCGGCCGAGTCCCTCGAGAAGTTGCTCGGTACGTTCATGCGTCGCCGGTACGACGAGACGTCCGCAAGTATTGTCGAGAGCGCGACCCGCACCGCGATGGAATGCATCGGCAACAGCGATGCGCTCTATCACAATATCGAGCATACGATGCTGGTGACGCTGGTCGGCCATTCCATTCTCAGCGGCCGAAGTCTTCATACGCATCTGTCGGCCGCGGACTACGTCCATGTCCTGATCGCCTGCCTCGCCCACGACATCGGCTATGTGCGTGGCCTGTTCGAGGAGGATGACGCCGACGGCTTCGTGATCGATGCGGCCGACACCAAGATCTCGTTGCCGCGCGGTGCATCGGACGCGAGTTTGATGATGTATCACGTCGATCGTTCCAAGCTTTATGTAACGCGGCGGCTGCGGCATATTCCCGGGCTGGATCCGGAACGCATTGCTCGCGCCATTGAGGGCACGCGGTTTCCGGCCCAGGAAGGCCGGGACTATGACGACGAGGCCTCGATCCTGCGCGCTGCCGACTTCATCGGCCAGCTCGGCGACCCCAATTATCTGCGCAAGGCCAACGCACTTTACTACGAGTTCGAGGAGGTCGGCATCAATCGTCAGCTCGGTTATGACTCGCCGGCCGACGTCGTGAACCGCTATCCGCAATTTTACTGGAACAGCGTCGCACCGCACATCCAGACCGAGATCGGCTATCTCAACAAGACCGAGATCGGCCGGCAGTGGATCGCCAATCTCTACAGCAACGTATTCCGGGCCGAGCGCGACATCTCGCTGTCCGGCCCGCAGAAGTAACGACCGGGTAGTCGGGCTAGGTCTTCGAGCGAGTCCGCAAGCCAATCATGCAACAAAAAACAATCAGCACGGATATTCTCGACATCGCCTATCGCGAATACGGCGCGCCGGACGGCTGGCCTTGCATCATGGGCCACGGCTTTCCCTACGACGTGAACGCCTATGCCGAGACCGCGCCGATCATCGCGCAGGCGGGCGCGCGGGTGCTGGTGCCCTGGCTGCGCGGCTACGGACCGACGCGGTTCCGCTTTCCAGAGACGCTACGCTCCGGCGAGCAGGCGGCGCTTGGTGCCGATCTGCTGGCCTTCATGGATGCGCTCGGCATCAAGCGCGCGGTGGTCGGCGGTTATGACTGGGGCGGCCGCGCGGCCTGTGTGGTCTCGGTGCTGTATCCCGAGCGCGTGATCGGGCTGGTCTCCGGCAATTCCTACAACATCCAGAACATCGCCCGCGCCATGGAGCCGGCCTCACCGCCGGAGGAGGCGGCACTCTGGTATCAATATCTGTTCCACAACGAGCGCGGCCGCCGCGCGCTGGAGCGCAATCGGCGCGGCTTTGCGCGCCAGCTCTGGGCGATGTGGTCGCCGAAATGGACTTTCGACGACACGACGTTCGAGAACAGCGCAATCTCGTTCGACAACCCTGATTTCGTCGATGTCGTGATCCACTCCTATCGACATCGTTACGCGCTGGTCGCGGGCGATCCCGCATACGCCGCGATCGAGGCAAGGCTCGCAGGCCAGCCGCCGATCCGTGTCCCGACCATCGCGGTCGACGGCGACAGCGATGGCGTCAATTTCGGCACGGCGCATCACGCGCGCAAGTTCGAGGGCTTTTTCGAGGCACGCGTGCTCACGGATGCCGGTCACAACCTGCCGCAGGAGCGGCCGGCGGAATGGGCGCAGGCCGTGCTTGATGTGCGGCAAGCGGCGTCATAGAGCCGGGTTTCTCGTCCCACTGTCTCGCCGCCTGCCAGCTTCCGATTTTTCCTGATTCCGGGAACCTTTTCCAATCGCAGCCGTCCAAGCTGTGGGGCCGCTTTCTGTATGCGGTTCGTTGCAGGGGAGGTTCTCGATGAAGACACAAACACGCAGGCTGGAACGTGTCGCGGTCGCGCAGGCGCCGAGCGAACGGCCTGAGAGGGCCGAGGTCGAGCAGGCGATCCGCACCATGATCCGCTGGGCCGGCGACGATCCCGCGCGCGACGGTCTACGCGACACGCCGGACCGGGTCACGCGCGCCTTCGAGGAGTATTTCTCCGGTTATGCACAGGATCCGACCGAAATTCTGCAAAAGACGTTCGAGGAGATCGAAGGCTATGACGAGATGATCGTCCTGCGCGGCGTTCGCTTCGAAAGCCATTGCGAGCACCACATGGCACCGATCGTCGGCCGCGCCTGGGTCGCATATATCCCGCAACGGCGCGTAGTCGGCATCTCCAAGCTCGCGCGTCTCGTCGACATCTACGCCAAACGGCTTCAGATCCAGGAGAAGATGACCGCGCAGATCGCCAACACGATCAACGATGTGCTGAGGCCCGAAGGCGTCGGGGTCATCATCAAGGCAACGCATCACTGCATGACCACGCGCGGCGCGCACAAGCCGGGGACCGATCTCGTCACCAGCCGCATGCTCGGCGTGTTCCGCGACAATGCGTTGACACGCCAGGAGCTGCTGGGGCTGGCCAATTCGGTCGATTGATCCGCGACAGTTCAAGGAGGCGACGCCATGACCGAGGACAAGAAGCCAAGCGGGCCCGACCTGTGCAGGGGCGTGTCGCTCGCCGAGTTCAAGGACGGCAAATTGCTCGGCCATGTCGGCGAGGAAGATGTCCTGCTGGTGCAGGCCGGCAGCGAGATCTTTGCGATCGAGCCGGCCTGCAGCCACTATCACGGTCCGCTCGCCGAAGGCCTGGTGGTTGCCGACACCATCCGCTGCCCTTGGCATCACGCCTGCTTCTCCTTGCGGTCAGGCGAGGCGACCCGTCCGCCGGCGCTGAATGCGCTGGCGGTGTGGGAGGTCTCGCGCGATCAGGACAAGATCATCGTTCAGCGCAAGCGCGAGATGCCGAAGGTTTCGGTGCCTCACCGTACAGCGCCAGCGCCGGAAAAATTCGTCATCATCGGCGGCGGCGCGGCGGCTTTCGCGGCGGCGCAGACGCTCCGCCGCGAGGGCTTTGCCGGCGCTATCACGATGCTCAGCAATGACAGCGCGATGCCGGTCGACCGGCCAAATCTCTCCAAGGATTATCTCGCGGGCAACGCTCCGGAGGATTGGCTGCCGCTGCGGGGCGAAGACTACTATCAGGACGCCGGCATCGACCTCAGACTCAGCACGAAAGTCTCCGCGATCGAGGCGAAGACGCGCGGCGTGACGCTGGGCAACGGCGACAGGCTGCCGTTCGACCGGCTGCTGCTCGCGACCGGCGCCGAGCCGGTCAGATTGCAGATTCCGGGTGCGGACCAGCCTCATGTCTACACCTTGCGCTCCGTCGCCGACAGCCGCGCCATCATCAAGGCGGCTGGCAGCGCCAAGCGTGCGCTGGTGATCGGCGCCAGCTTCATCGGCCTCGAAGTTGCCGCCTCCTTGCGGGCACGCAAGATCGAGGTGCACGTGGTCGCGCCGGACGAACGGCCGATGCAGAAGGTGCTCGGTCCCGAGATGGGCGACTTCGTGCGCGCGCTGCATGAGGAGAATGGCGTCAACTTCCATCTCAAGGACACGGTGGAAAAGCTGGACGGCACGCGCGCCACGTTGAAGAGCGGCGGCGTGATCGAGGCCGAACTGGTCGTGGTCGGAATCGGCGTCAGGCCGCGCCTCGCGCTCGCCGAGCAGGCGGGGCTTGCGGTCGACCGGGGCGTCAGCGTGAGCGAATATCTGGAGACCAGCGTATCCGGCATCTTCGCGGCCGGCGACATCGCGCGCTGGCCCGATCCGCATTCGCGGCAAACCATCCGCGTCGAGCACTGGGTCATGGCGGAGCGGCAGGGCCAGACCGCGGCGCGCAACATGCTCGGAAAGCGCGAGCGCTTCGACGCCGTGCCGTTCTTCTGGTCGCAGCACTATGACGTGCCGATCAACTATGTCGGCCACGCCGAGAGCTTCGACGACATCGCGATCGACGGCAGCATTTCCGGCAAAGACTGCCTGCTGAAGTACCGCAAGGGCGGCCGCGTCCTTGCGGTTGCTTCAATTTATCGCGATCTCGACAACCTCAAGGCCGAGCTGGAGATGGAGCGGACGCGCGGCTGAGGCGCCGCTTCCGATCTTGGTTTGCGTCAATGTATGCTCCCCGCGAGGGCTGCTGTGCTGGCTGTCGTCCCGGCGGCGCCACTAACCAGCAACTCGACGCAAGACCGCCTCGCGGAACTCCGCTGATCTGACGCGCTGACAGAAGCAGCACGCCGCGCCTGCCTCGCGCGGACGACCATCACCGGGGAGAAACCATGAAAACCGCTTTTGTCCTGGCCGCAGCGCTGGCTGCCTGCCTGTCTGCGCCGGTCTCCGCACAAAAATCCTATGGTCCCGGCGTCACCGACACCGAGATCAAGATCGGCAACACCATGCCCTATAGCGGGCCTGCGTCGCCGCTCGGCATCACCGGCAGGGTGATCGCGGCCTATTTTGACGAGGTCAACGAGAAGGGCGGCGTCAACGGCCGCAAGCTCAATCTGCTGTCGCTCGACGACGCGTTCTCGCCGCCGAAGACCATGGAAGCGGCACGGCGGCTGGTCGAGGGCGACGGCGTCGCCTTCATCTTCGCGACCATGGGCACGGCCCCGAGCTCGGCGATCGCGAAATATCTCAACAGCAACAAGGTGCCGCAGCTATTTCTGATCAGCTCGGCCTCGAAGTGGAACGACCCCGCCAACATGCCCTGGTCGATGGCGCTGCCTTGGGCCCCGAACTACACCAGCGAAGCCGCGATCGACGTCGCCTATGCCCGCGCCAAGAACCCCAATGCGCGCTTCGCGGTGCTCTATCAGAACGACGACGCCGGCAAGGAGTATCTGCGCGGCGTCAAGGAAGCGCTTGGTGCTGACGCCGACAAGGCGATCGCGATGGCGTCGAGCTTTGAGGTCGCCGACCCCACTGTCGATTCCCAGGTGCTGACGCTCGCCAACACCAAGGCCGACGTCTTCATGATCTATTCGGTGACGCCGCGCGCTTGCGCGCAGGCGATCCGCAAGGCCCATGAGGTCGGCTGGCAGGCGACGCGTTTCCTCGCCTCCGGCTGCGCCAACAAGGCGACTGTGATGGTGCCAGCCGGGCTCGACGCCGGCAAGGGCGTGCTCTCGCTCGGCTCGCTCAAGCCGTTCGTCGAGGTGCCGAAGGACGATCCGGCGATGACGGCCTATATCGACTTCATGAAGAAGCGCCTGCCCAATGCCGACGTCAACAATGTTGCCGGTCTCTACGGCTACACCGTCGCCGAGGCGCTGGTGGTGCTGCTCAAGCAGTGCAAGGACAATCTGACGCGCGAGAACATCATGGCGCAGGCGGCGAACCTGAAGAACGTGCCGCTGTCGCTGCTGATGCCCGGCATCACGCTCAACACCACGCCGCAGGATTTCCGCCCGATCAAGGACGGCTATATGCTCCAGTTCGACGGCAACGACTGGATCGTGGCGAGCGAGCTGTTGCGCGGCACGTGAGGCGGGCTGGCTATCGCGGTTGATGGCGGCGCATCCTTCGAGACGCCCGCTTTCGCGGGCTCCTCAGGATGAGGGCGGAATGCGTAGCGGCAGGTTCAACAGGCGCGAATGCCGCTTAGCCTGACCCTGAGGAGACCGCGGAGCGGTCGTCTCGAAGGGCGAGCGTCACCTTCAGCGAACAGGAGAGCAAAATGGATTTCCACCACTCCGACCGTTCGCTGGAGCTGCAGGAGCGCGTCCGCCAGTTCATGCGGACGCATGTCGAGCCGGTCGAGGAGCTCTATTACGAGCAGGTGAAGCCGGAAGCGACGCGCTACAAGACGCCGCAAGTGTTGCAGGACCTGAAGCGGCTGGCGCGCGAACAGGGGCTCTGGAACCTGTTCCTCTCCGGCGAGCACGGACCAGGGCTGACAAATCTCGAATATGCGCCCGTGAAGGAGATCATGGGCCGCATCCTCTGGGCGCCCGAAATCTTCAACTGCTCGGCGCCCGATGTCGGCAACATGGAGGTGCTGGCGAATTACGGAACGCCCGCGCAGCAGGAGCGCTGGCTGAAGCCGCTGCTGGAAGGACGCATCCGCTCCGGCTTCTCGATGACGGAGCCGCAGGTCGCCTCCAGCGACGCCACCAACATCCAGTGCCAGATCAAGCGCGACGGCGGCGACTACGTCGTCAACGGCCGGAAGTGGTTCACATCAGGCGCAATGAACGAGGATTGCGAGATCCTGATCGTGATGGGCAAGACCGCGCCCGACGATCCCGATCGTCATCGCCAGCAATCCATGATCCTGGTGCCGAAGGCGACGCCTGGCGTGCGCATCGTCCGGGACATGCTCACTTACGGCTACGACGACGCGCCGGTCGGCCACCCCGAGATCGTCTACGAGAACGTCCGTGTGCCCGCCGAGAACATCCTGCTCGGCGAAGGCCGCGGCTTCGAAATCGCGCAAGGTAGGCTCGGCCCCGGCCGCATCCATCATTGCATGCGACTGATCGGTTGCGCCCAGCGCGCGCTGGAATTGATGTGCCAGCGCGCAGTCTCCCGCACAGCCTTCGGCAAGCCGCTCGCCGAGCAGGGCTCGGTGCGCGAGGACATCGCACACTCCTTCTGCGAGATCGCGCAGGCGCGCTTGCTCACGCTGCAGGCCGCCGACAGGATGGACCGCGAAGGCAACAAGGCCGCGCGCGACCTGATTGCAGCCGCCAAGATCGTGGTGCCCAGCATGGCCGCCCGCGTCATCGACCGCGCCATCCAGATCCACGGCGCTGCCGGCGTCTCGCAGGATACGTTCCTCGCACGTGCTTACGTCTACGCCCGCTTCATCCGTATCGGCGACGGACCGGATCAGGTGCATCTGGCCGCGGTCGGCAAGGAGCTGATCAAGCGCGGCGGGATGATCGGCGTAGGCTAAAGCCTCCTGCTGCCGAACGACGATATGAACGTCTCCTGCAGTCTCGCGCTGTTGCGGTTTTCACGGAAGTCCCGCAATCCGCTTCTACCGCTGAGCACGTAAGACTCCGGAAGCCGAAATCCGTGACTCTCGGAGTCATGCTGCTGACGCAATTCCTGTCTTAGACGGCTACGACTAAAACACTGTGCGGGACCGATCTGGTTCCCACAAAGGTTCCGCAGCCGGGGTTGGCTCGAATCCGCAAAGAATTGGCGCAAGTTCGAAACGCCTCCGCGTTCGCTTGACCATGTTCTGCGGCATCGGGAACCGCACGATCCGGAAAATCAAAGGAGATCTGATGTTGTTCCGCTCGAGCGCCGCAATTTGCGGCGCCCTGGTTACGCTTGCCGTTTCCGTTACCGTTGCTCGAAGCGCAACAAGTGAGGTTCAGCCAAGCGCTGTGGTCGATGCCGCCTCTGGGGATGCGATCGTTGGCGCAGCATCCACGTATAATCCGTTCAAGCCCGGTAAGGAGGAAGGCGGCCCGAGCACAGCCTCCGGCGAGCGTTATGATCCCTCGGTATGGACGGCTGCGATCAAGACGAGCTTGCGTCGGAAATTTGGTGGGGTCCAATTCGGGGCGCGACCGAAATATGCTCTCGTCGAGGCCGTCGGCAAGAAGGTCATCGTCAAGATAAATGACGTGGGGCCGCTCAGGCCCGGCCGCATCATTGACCTCAATGAGCGGACGATGCGCCATTTCGATCCGAGCATGGAGCTTGGTGTCATTCCAGACGTCACGGTCAAGCCACTGTCCGGCGACGATTGGATTCCTGGGCCTGTTGGCTGAACGCTATACCCGAGGGAGGCACAGCACAGCCCTCCGGGATGGCGGAAAAGCTTCATACTAACCGCGCTTCCTTCGCGCGTCGTGATGGCGTAGCGCGTCGACGATCACCTTGAGTGCAGCCGAGTTCTGCCGCGAGGTCGGATAATAGACATAATAGCCATCGAACTTCGGCGACCAGTCGTCGAGCACGATGACGAGTTCGCCGGACCGGATGTGCTGCGCCACCATGTCTTCGGGGACATAGGCGATGCCGAAGCCCTTCACGGCGGCGTCGATCATCGCGCGCGACTCATTGAAGGTCACTTGTCCCTCGATGCGTACCCGCAAGTCAGAACCGTTCTTGGCGAACTCCCATACATAATGACCGCCCGCCGCCTCGCGACGTTTGATGCAGACGTGATCCAACAGATCTTGCGGATGCTTTGGTTTCGGGTGCTCTTTCAGATATCCGGGCGAGGCGACCGCGACGAGCCGCCAATCCGGGCCGATGCGCACCGCGATCATGTCTTTCTCGACACTCTCACCGAGGCGTATGCCTGCATCGAAACCGTCTTCGACGATGTTGCGGAAGGCCGTGTCGAGACTGAACTCGACTTTGAGGTCGGGATATTTTTTCAGGGCCGGCGACAGCTTTGGCCAGACGACCGTTTCCAGCGCATGGTCGGAGAGCGTGATCCGGACGGTCCCCGACGGCGTGTCGCGCAGGGACATCAGCGCCGCGATATCGCGCTCGATCTCTTCGATGCGGGGCGCAACCGAGGCCTGAAGTCGCTCGCCCGCCTCGGTCAGGCCGACGCTGCGGGTCGTGCGCGTGAGAAGCCGCAGGCCCATCTGCGATTCCAGGCGCTTGATTGTATGGCTGAGCGTCGACTGCACGACGCCCAGTTTCGCGGCGGCTTTCGTAAAGCTGCGCTCGCGGGCGACGGCTACGAAAGCCAGCAGATCGTTGAAATCCTGGCCTGCCATGGCTGCGACTATTCATGGCCCGCATCGATCAATGCAAGCAAATTATATCGTCTAATCGAACGCCGGCCGGACCTCTATCTGTTGTCAGGAACAGCGCCAGCCTGGGCGCCCCTCGACCTATGGATGCCCGATGGACGTCACAACCGATCAGAACACAACGCAGCCAATGGCCGCATGGAGTGCGGTTTTCGCGCTGTCGCTTTGCGCCTCGACGCTCGTCGCGTCCGAGTTCATGCCTGTCAGCCTGCTTACGCCGATCGCCAGCGGCCTTCACCTGACGGAAGGACAGGCAGGACAGGCCATTTCCGTTTCCGGGCTGTTCGCCGTTCTGGCCAGTCTGTTCATCTCGGCGGCGACGGCTGGTTTCGATCGTCGCTCGCTCTTGCTGTGGCTGACTGGCTTGATGTTGGTATCTGGCGTCATCGTAGCCTTCGCTCCCAACTATCCAGTCTTCATCGCCGGACGGGCGCTTGTCGGGATCACGATCGGCGGTTTCTGGTCGCTGTCGGCCGCGACGATGATCCGCCTGGTCCCGGCCACCGACCTGCCGCGCGCTCTTGCGGTTCTCAATGGCGGCAATGCGCTCGCGACCACGATTGCTGCGCCGCTCGGCAGCTTTCTCGGCCAATACATCGGCTGGCGCGGTGCGTTCTTCTGTGTTGTTCCCGTCGCCGCGCTAACTTTTGTCTGGCAGTTCCTCACGCTGCCGGCGATGCCGAGCCAGGCGCGGGCCAGCGTGGCGGTAGCGTTCAAGGTCTTGCGCCACCCGCAAGTGCCT
Organism: Bradyrhizobium sp. LB14.3; assembly: GCF_040547985.1. Lineage (NCBI taxonomy): Bacteria > Pseudomonadati > Pseudomonadota > Alphaproteobacteria > Hyphomicrobiales > Nitrobacteraceae > Bradyrhizobium > Bradyrhizobium sp. LB14.3. The sequence continues at coordinate 43,532 of NZ_JBEPQT010000029.1, read as the reverse complement.
TACGGCACGCTCGCAGCCGCGCTGTTCTTCCTCGGACAGTTCGCACTCTTCACGTATTTGCGGCCGTTCCTCGAAACGGTAACGCGCGTCGATGTCACGACGATCTCGGCGCTCCTGCTCCTCATGGGGGTTGCGGGTCTCATCGGGACATCGATCATCGGGTTCGTCATCCGCGAACGTCTCTACATGTCCCTCATTATCATGCCGTTCGCGATGGCTCTCATAGCCGTCGCAGTGACGGCATTCGGTTCGTCACCGATTGCAATTGCCCCGCTGATGTTCCTGTGGGGCTTCATCGGGACGGCCGCGCCCGTGGGTTGGTGGACGTGGGTCAGCAAGGCTTTGCCCAATGATGCCGAAGCAGGCGGCGGCCTGATGGTCGCGGTGGTGCAACTGGCCATCACCACGGGAGCGGCCGGCGGCGGCGTTCTCTTCGACTACAGCGGCTATCAAAGCACCTTTCTGTTCAGCGCCGCCATCCTCGCTCTCTCATCGTCCGTCATTTTGGTCGGAGCCCTTCGACGCAAGGCAACAGCCGACGTTCGATGCGCTGCTTGCGGGTCGGCGAGCCCGGCCTTGTGACGCAGCCTCGCCGACACGCCGAAAAGGAGACCACCAGACAGCAGCGCAGGCCGGGAACATCACGAAGATTTATATTTCCGAAGTGTATCCTGGAGCGGCTGAGCGCGTTGTGCGACAGCGACTTGACCGGCCCGCGATTGCGAGATCCAAATGCAGAATAGTGATGAGGTGCTCAGCAAAGTTCCTGAGGTCACACTTGGATTTTGGATCATCAAGATCCTTGCCACGACGCTCGGCGAAACCGGCGGTGACTTGGTTACGATGGGCTGGCTGCACGCTGACCAAAATGCTCAAAATGGCGGCTATTTGATCGGCACTGCCATCTTCTTTGCCGTGTTTGTTGCGGCAGTGATTGTGCAAATTTCGATGAGGCGGTTCAACGCCTGGATTTATTGGCTGGCCATTGTGGCCTCGACGACGGTTGGCACGGCGATGGCCGACCTTTTTGATCGCTCGTTGGGTGTCGGCTACACGGGAGGCTCGTCTATTTTGTTAGCCTGCGTATTGTGCTCGCTCGCCGCTTGGTATCTTGCCCTCGGCTCGGTGAATGTTCAGACGGTGGCCACGCCGAAGGTGGAAGCCTTCTATTGGATGACAATCACGTTTTCCCAGACGCTCGGCACAGCGCTTGGTGATTGGGTCGCGGATGCGGGACTTGGATACGAAGGTGGCGCACTTGTGTTTGGCGCTGGACTGGCTGTCCTTGTCGCTGCCTACTACTGGACCAACATCTCCCACGTGGTTCTGTTCTGGGCGGCCTTTATTCTCACCCGACCTCTCGGTGCGACGGTCGGAGACTTCCTCGATAAGCCGGTAAGCCAGGGTGGGCTTCATCTAAGCCGGCCCTTTGCCTCAGCGGTGTTGGCTGCGTGTATCCTCGCGTGCCTGCTGTTGCTGCCTCAGAGAGCGGGAAGGCATCCAGCGGCGACTGCAAGTTCCACATGATCCTGGCGAGGACACAGCGGTCGCTGATGTCTCCAGCTTCGACAACGGCCTCGTGGCCCAACTCTTCTATCGATTGGCATGCATCTTCGAAGGATGCGGGTAAGAGATGCTCTCGCTGGCTGACCGGATCGAGAGTGCCGCCCTAGTCCCGGAGGCGTGCAGGATTGAACGGATGGTTCGAGCAGGACTGCATGATGCCATCCTGCCGGTGTTTTGCCCGACGAGTCAAACGGATTCGTAAAATCCGCAATGCGTCGCGGGGGCCGCCAAGTCATTGATATCGCTATCCCCGGCTACTGTGCATGGGGTTGTTTTCGCGTTTTTTGGTGAAGCGACCCCACCGCCGGCTCATCTGGCGGTGGACGCGCCGTCATCCCGCCTTTGCGATACCGCTGTCCGCCGCTCCCGACCGCAAATTCCGGAAGAATTTTTCCACCTCGCGTGACAGCGTGTCCGCGGTTGCGGTCAGGCTGCTCGCTGCCGTCAGCACCGAGGACGCCGCCGTATCGGTCTCGCCGATGGCGTCGCGGAGCGAGGTGATGTTGGCGACGAGGGTTTCGTTGCCTTGGGCAGCCGACTGCGCGTTGGACGAGATCTCGCGCGTGGCGGCGTCCTGCTGGCCGATGGCGCCGGCGATCGCCGAAGTGACGTCGTTGATCTCGCGGACTGCGCCGCCGATCTCGCGCACGGCCTCGACCGCGTTGCGAGTGGAGGACTGGATCATCGAGACGTTCTCGCTGATATCGGCGGTCGCCTTCGCGGTCTGGCCGGCCAGCGCCTTCACTTCGTGTGCGACAACGGCAAAGCCGCGGCCGGCGTCGCCAGCGCGGGCGGCTTCGATGGTGGCGTTGAGCGCGAGCAGATTGGTCTGCTCGGCGATCGCCTGGATCAGGCTGAGCACGCCGTCGATGCGTTGCGTGGCGGCCGCCAGGCTCTCGATCTCGGCGATCGATTTCTCGGTGCGCTGGCCGGTCTGCTCGACCGCGCTGGCCGACTGCCGCACCTGCCGGCCGATCTCCACCACGGACGCCGACAGCTCCTCGGCTGCACCCGCGACCGCCGTGACGTTGTGGGAGGCCTGTTCGGTGGCGTTCGCCGCCGTGCCGGCGCGGCTGCTCGCATCCGCGGTGACGCGGGTGATGGTCTGCGCCGTCTCACGCATGACGGAGGCGCTGTCGCTGAGGCCGCGCATGATCGCGCCGATCGCCTCGCGAAAAATGTCGACGGATTGCTCGATATGGCGAGCGCGCTCCTCGCGCGCGGCGGAGTCCTGCGAGACCTGCGAGGCGAGGTTGCGGTTGCGCCCCATCGCGTCCTGGAAGATCTGGATCGCGCGTGCCAACGCGCCGATCTCGTCGGCGCGGTCAGCGTGCGGCACCACGACGTTCTCGGCGCCGTCTGCGACCTGCTTGATGGTCGCGGTGATGGCGGAGAGGGGACGGGCGATCGAGCGGGCGATGATGACGATGCCGATCACGACCAGCGCCAGCGCCACGCCGCCGAGGCAGGTCAGGACGAGGGAGAGGATGCGATTGGTCTCGGTCTCATGCGCGATCTGCCTGCCGCGCTCAGCATAGACCTTGGACAGCGCCTCGAGATCCTTGTTCAGAGCCGAGCGCACGGCGCGGTTGGCGTCGTTGTCGCCCCATTCGCGGCCCGCGGCCGCATTGATCTCGACGCCGCGCCGCACCAGTTCCTTGCGGAATTCGACGAACTGCTCGATGCGCTTCTTGAAGGTGGCGAACTGTTCGGCATCGTCAGCCCGGACGATGGTTTCCCAGCGTTTCACGACGTCGAGGATCTGGGCGTTGAACTTGAGCAGGCCCTCGGCGTATTTCTTGACGACGGCAGGCTCCGTCGACATGTAGACGCCGCGCGATTCCATCACGACCGCATAGACCAGCGAGTTGACCCGCTCGACGTTGAGCGCGGCGGCGTTCGCGGTCTCGATCGCGCTGGTCAGGTCGGCGCCGCGGCGGCTGTTGTAGTCGGACAGCATCGCGATCGCCGCCGTCAGCAGCGCGAACAGCGCGAAGATCGCGTACAGCTTATTGGCAAGCGTAAAGCGGCCTGCCAGGCCGGCGGCATTCCCAGATTGGTTGATGGTCATGATGTTCAAGGGCCCTGAATGGCCGGGAGCGGCCGGGAGAGCGCGGTCGTGCAAAATTGATGCAAAACTATGCAGAATGAAGATGGACGCTGCGTTAACGCGGGATTTGCCCCCGTCTTCGTGCTTGCTCGAAAGAAAGGTAAGATATTTCAGCGTCTTGATCTGAAGGTATAGTCTTGGGTTCGTGATAGTCTTGGGATCGTGCTGGACTCGGTCACTGGCCGACGAACCCCCGGAGAGACCCTTGGTCTACCGCCACACCATCGACGCCACGACCTACACGTTCCCGGATTTGCGCGACCTGCTCGCCAAAGCAACCCCGCCGCGCTCCGGCGACCGGCTGGCCGGGATTGCCGCCGCCAGCGCCGAGCAGATGATCGCGGCGCGGATGGCGCTCGCCGACGTCCCGCTCGGGCAGTTCTTGCAGGAAGCCGTTGTCCCCTATGAAGCCGACGAGGTCACCCGCCTCGTCATCGACTGCCACGACGCCAAGGCCTTCGCGCCGGTGGCCTCGTTGACCGTCGGCGCCTTCCGCGACTGGCTGCTGTCGGATGCCGCCACGCCAGAAATCCTGCGCAAGCTGGCGCCCGGTATCACGCCGGAGATGGCGGCAGCGGTCTCAAAGCTGATGCGCAACCAGGATCTGATCCTGGCGGCGCGAAAATGCGAGGTCGCCACCGCGTTCCGCAACACCATCGGCCTGAGGGGCCGAATGAGCACCCGGCTCCAGCCCAACCATCCCTTTGACGACGCCAGGGGCATCACCGCCTCGATCCTCGACGGCATCCTGCTCGGCGCCGGCGATGCCTGCATCGGCATCAACCCGGCGAGCGACGACCCGGCTGTGATCGGCCAATTGCTGCGGCTGCTCGACGAGATCATCGCGCGGCTGAAAATCCCGACCCAGGCTTGCGTGCTGACCCATGTCACCACGACGCTATCGCTGATCGGGCAGGGTGTGCCGGTCGATCTCGTCTTCCAGTCGGTCGCCGGCACCGAAGCTGCCAACCGCAGTTTTGGTGTCGACCTCGCGCTGCTGAAGGAGGCGCAGGACGCCGGGCTGTCGCAGAAGCGCGGCACGGTCGGGCAGAACGTGATGTATTTCGAGACCGGGCAGGGCTCGGCGCTGTCGGCCAATGCCCATCACGGCGTCGACCAGCAGACCTGCGAGGCCCGCGCCTATGCGGTCGCCCGCGCCTTTGCGCCCCTCCTGGTCAACAGCGTGGTCGGCTTCATCGGCCCGGAATATCTTTACGACGGCAAGGAAATCATCCGGGCGGGGCTGGAGGATCACTTTTGCGGCAAGCTGCTCGGCCTGCCGCTGGGGATCGACATCTGCTACACTAACCATGCCGAGGCGGACCAGGACGACATGGACAATCTGCTGACGCTGCTCGCGGCCGCCGGCGTCACCTTCATCATGGGCGTCCCCGGCGCCGATGACGTCATGCTGAACTATCAGTCCACGTCTTTTCACGACGCGCTCTACGTCCGCGACGTCTTCGGACTGCGTCGTGCGCCGGAATTCGACGACTGGCTGGCGCAGTCGGGCATTGTGGGCGCTGACTTCCGGCTTGCCGGCGATGCTGGCCTGCTGCCCGATTTTGCCTCCCGGCTGATCGCGTGACGCGGCGGAAGCACCCGGCGGCTTGAGGAAACCATTGGTCCCTTCGGGAATTATGCTCATGCCACAATATTGAGAAATTCCGGCGACAGCATTACGCTATACGTCGGGCTGGCAATTTCCGCGGCTATGTCGAGCGTGGCGGGGGAGCTTTGATGCGAGCTGAAAGTAACGGTACGTCCCGACGGATTCTCTGCGTGTTTCCGCGATACACGTCGTCGTTCGGAACGTTCGAGCATTCCTATCCCCTGACCGATGGCGTCCGCGCCTTCATGCCGCCGCAGGGGCTTTTGCTGCTCGCGGCCTATCTACCCAGGGAATGGCAGGTCAAATTCGTCGACGAGAACCTTCGCCGCACGACGAAGGAGGAGTTCGAATGGGCGGAGGCGGTCTTCGTCAGCGGCATGCACATCCAGCGCCAGCACATGAACGATATCTGCCGGCGCGCCCATGAATTCGACTTGCCGGTCGCGCTCGGCGGTCCCTCGGTCAGCGCCTGTCCGGACTATTATCCGTCGTTCGACTATCTCCATGTCGGCGAACTCGGCGACGCCACCAACCAGCTGTTCGAGATCCTGTCGCGCGACATCTCGCGTCCCGAGGCCCAGGTGGTGCTGACCACCAAGGACCGTGTGCCGATGACGGAGTTTCCGATCCCGGCCTACGAGCTCGCCGACGTGAAGAAATACTTTCTCGGCAGCATCCAATATTCCAGCGGCTGTCCCTATCAGTGCGAGTTCTGCGACATCCCCGGACTCTACGGCCGCAACCCGCGCCTCAAATCGCCCGAGCAGATCATCGCCGAGCTCGACCGACTGCGCGAATGCGGCATGACCGACACGGTCTATTTTGTCGACGACAATTTCATCGGCAACCGCAAGGCGGCGCTGGACCTCTTGCCGCACCTGATCGAATGGCAGAAGAGGACCGGCTACGTGGTGCGGCTCGCCTGCGAGGCGACGCTCAATATCGCCAAGCGGCCCGAAATCCTCGAGAAGATGCGCGAGGCCTATTTCGTCACCATCTTCTGCGGCATCGAGACGCCCGACCCCGATGCGCTGAAGGCGATGCACAAGGACCACAACATGATGGTCCCGATCCTCGAGGGCGTGCAGACCATCAACTCCTACGGCATGGAGGTCGTGTCCGGCATCATCATGGGGCTCGACACTGACAAGCCGAACACGTCCGAGGTGCTGCTCGACTTCGTCGAGGAGTCCCAGATTCCGCTTCTCACCATCAATCTGCTTCAGGCGCTGCCGAAGACGCCGCTGTGGGACCGCCTGGAGCGCGAGGGACGCCTGGTCGAGGACGACGGCCGCGATTCCAATGTCAACTTCCTGTTGCCCTATGACGACGTCGTCGCATCCTGGAAGCACGCCATGGCCGTCGCCTACGAGCCCGAGAAGGTCTACGCGCGCTTCCAATATCAATGCGACCACGTTTACGTGCACCGCCTGAAGATGCCGAAGCCGGACGAGATGAAGACCTGGCCCAACATCAGGCGCGGCCTCGTCATGCTGCGAAATATTTTCTGGAAGGTCGGCGTGCTCGGCGACTACAAGCGCGTGTTCTGGAAGTTCGCGCTGGGGCGCATCAAGCGCGGCGATCTCGAAGGCCTGATCGGCTGCACCCTGATTGCGCACCATCTCATCACCTTTGCGCGTGAAGCATCGAGCGGCGAGACGAATGCGTCGAACTATTCGCTGCGGCTGCGCGAGGCTTCCGTTCCCGCCGAATGACGCAACATGTCTGACCCGGCCGTTCCGCGCCGCCCGACCCTCGATCTGCGGTCGCTCACGCCTGCGCGCGTCGCGCTCGGGCGCAGCGGCGCGAGCGTGCCGACGCGCGCGCTGCTCGACTTCACGCTGGACCATGCCCGTGCCCGCGACGCCGTGCATGCCGCTTTCGACGCGCCGCGACTGGTCGCCGATCTCCGCGCGCTTGGCCTCGTCGCCACCGAGGCACGGAGCCGGGCGGTCGACCGCAGGGACTATTTGCGGCGTCCCGATCTGGGCAGGCAGCTCGATGCCGGATCAGTCGAGGCTCTGACGCGAAGTGCCTCGGGGCCGTGCCCACTCGCGGTCGTGATCGGCGACGGCCTGTCGGCGGCAGCGGTCCACGCCCATGCGGCCGCGCTGATGACGTGTCTGATGCGGCTGCTCGCAGCCGACGATGATGTCGCGATCGGCCATGTCGTCGTCGCCTCAGGCGTGCGCGTCGCGCTCGGCGACGAGATCGGTGCCATTCTCGGTGCGCGCATGGTCCTGACGCTGATCGGCGAGAGGCCGGGCCTGTCGGCGCCCGACAGCCTCGGCGCCTATCTGACTTTCGCACCGAAGCCGGGCCGCACCGATGCCGAGCGCAATTGCGTGTCGAACATCCACAAGGCCGGTTTGAGCTATGACGAGGCTGCTTTCAAGATCGCCTGGCTGGTCCGCGAAGGGCTGGCCCGGGAGGTCACCGGCGTGGCGCTGAAAGACGAGAGCGCGGACCGCGCGCCGCGTCGAATTGGCATGGCTTTGCCCTTATGACGGGCATTACGGCAAAATCGCCACATCTTGATCGATTTGGCCACACTTCGCCTGCTTGCGAGAGGGGTGATTGTCCTGCTAAACCCCTCGCGGCGATTTTCCGCGCATTTTCAAAGGCAAGCCTCCCATTGGTATGGCATTTTCAGGCCGTTCGCGGGGCGCAACAAGCTCACAGACCGAGCCGATTTAGGAACTGGACAAGGCATGCTCGAAAAGCACCGTGAGAATGAGGTTCATGTCGAGAAGGTCGAGCAGGGACCTGCGTCCTCGATCGCCTTCGGGCTTGAGCGCATCGGGCTGATCGCCGTCCGGGCACCGATCGTTTCCTGCATCGTCCTGCTCGTGCTTATCGTCGGCGCCGTGTTCGGCATTCACCGGATCAAGATCGACGATTCGCTGTCGCAGCTCTTCCGCTCCAATTCCCGCGAATTCCACCAGTATGAAGAGGTGACCAAGAAGTTCCCGGCCGAGGAGTTCGACGTCCTCGTCGTGGTCGAGGGCAAGACTCTGCTGGCGCGGAAAAACCTCGAGAAGCTGCGCGACTTCGTCACCGACATGCAATTGGTCGAGGGCACGCGCGGCCTGGTCTCGCTGTTCTCCGCGCGTCAGGCGCCGGCGCCGGGCAAGCTGCCGGCCGCGCTGTTCCCGGCCGACCTGCCTGAGGGCGAGGCCTATGACAAGTTCATCGAGACCGTCAAAAACAACGAGATCATTCGCGGCAAGCTGTTGTCGGAGGACGGCACGCTGGCGCTGATCGTGCTTTCGCTCGATCCGGAGGTGGTCGCCTCCAACAAGCTGACCAAGACCGTCGCCGATATCCGCGCGCTGATGAAGGAAGACCTCAGCGACACCGGGCTCAACGTGCAGCTCTCCGGCGTGCCGGTCATGCAGCTCGAGATCCGCAACGCGGTCGAGCGCGACGGACTCACCTACAACATCCTGGGTATTCTCGCGGGCTGCGTCATCGCCATCATCTTCTTCCGCAAGGTTTCGTTCATGGTGGCGGCGGCGTTCCCGCCGATGATCGCGATCCTGCTGGCGCTCGGCGCGCTCGGCTGGGCCAATTTCAATCTCAACATGTTCCTGAACGTGATGACGCCGCTCATCATGGTCATCAGCTTCTCCGATTCGATGCAGCTCACCTTCGCGGCGCGCGACCGGCTGATCGCAGGTCAGGACAAGTATACCGCGTTCAAGAACGCGGTGCTGGTGGTGGGGCCGGCCTGCGTGCTGACGCACGGCACCGCCGGCATTTCGTTCATTGCGCTCCAGTTCTCCGACTCCGACCTGATCCGCAAATTCGGCGAGGCGGGTCTCGCCGCAACCATGATCGCTCTGGTCGCGGTGCTGTCACTGGTGCCGGTGTTCGGCGTACTGCTGGTGCGCAACGAGCAGACGTTCGCGACCAAATTCCAGAGTGCCGATGCGGGTGTGCAGGCACTGCGCAATTTCTGCTACTGGATCGCGGTGCGCATGGTGGGCCGCCCCGGCCTGTTCAGTCTGATCGCGGTGGTGTTCGTCGCCGGCCTCGGCGTCATCTACGCCAATCTGGAGCCGCGCTACCGGCTCGCCGACCAGGTGCCGGACAAGCGCCAGGCCGTCGCCGCCAGCGACCGGCTCGATGCCAAGCTCACCGGCGCCAACCCGATCAACGTGCTGATCAAGTTCCCCAAGGATGAAACGCTCTATTCGCCGGAGACGCTGCAAACAATCGCGGACGTGCACGCGACCGTGGAGAAGGCGGCTGGTGTCGGCAACGTCTGGTCGGTCGAGACTCTGCGCCGCTGGCTTGCGGACAAGGCCGGCACCGCCGACGTCGCGACGCTGAAGGAATATGTCAGCGTCATTCCTGAGCATCTGGTGCGGCGTTTCATCGATGCCCAACAGGATGCGGTCTTGGTGGCCGGCCGCGTGCCCGACAAGGATTCCAGCCAGCTCCTGCCGATTGTCGACAAGCTCGATTCCGAGCTCGACGCCGTTCGCAAGAAGCACCCCGGCTACGAGGTGGCGGTGACGGGTCTTGCCGCGATCGCGGCGCGCAACTCGGCCGGCATGATCGAGAAGCTGAATCGCGGGCTCACCGTCGAATTCGCGCTGGTCGCGATCTTCATCGGCCTCGCCTTCCGCTCCTGGGTCGTGATGTTCGCCTGCATCCTGCCGGGCATCTTCCCGGTGGTGATGTCGGGAACGGTGCTGTGGGCAATGGACGAGGGCCTGCAATTCGCCAGTGTCGTGGCGCTGACCGTCTCGTTCGGCCTGGGGCTGAGCGCAACCATCCACTTCCTCAACCGCCTCAGGCTCGAGAGCAAGCCGGGCGTCGGTTCGGCGCTCGCGGTGGAGCGCGCGACCGTGCTGGTCGGCCCGGCGCTGATCTTGACGACGCTGGTGCTGGCCTGCGGCCTCGTCGTCACCGTGTTCTCGGACCTGCCGTCGCTGCGGCTGTTCGGCTGGCTCAGCGCCTTCTCGATGGTCATGGCCCTCGTCGCCGATCTCTTCATCCTGCGGCCGACCGCGATGTGGCTGATCAATCTGCACGCCAAGCTTCAGGGCGCGGACAAGCGCGCGATCTGAATCGATCGCGACGAACGGTCGACCATATTCTGATAAAAGAAAAACCCCTGGCGAAAGCCAGGGGTTTGTTTTGATCTGAAGCCTGGGAAGCGTGAAGGCTATCAGCCCTTCGTCATCGTGATGTTGACGCCGCGGATCTCGCCCTTGGAGGAGATCTGCACCGTCTGCTTGGTGCCATTGGTGCGCAGCGACAAATTGGCGGCGAAGCCGTTGGCCTCGACGAACACCTCGATCTGGCCGCCGCCGGCGGTGCCCTGCAAATTGCCGAAGATGTTGCGGTTGGCCTCGCTCCAATTGCCGGAGATGCGCTCGCCCTGGCTCGTCACGTCGCTGGTGAGGTCGAACTTGTAACTGTCGGACGCACAGTGCAACGCCTGCTTGAGGCTGAGACCGGTACCGGCGACCTTGTAGTCCGCCTTGCAGCGGATGCGCTCGGTGGAGCCGTCGGACAGCGACACCGTGCCGGTGCCGGTCCACGCGCCTTCGAAGCCTGCAAACGGTCCGGACGACTGAGCCTGGCTTGCCGAAACTGAGAAGAGCAGCGCAGCCCCGATGCCAGCCGCCTTGATTGCCTGTCCAGATCGCCCAAAGAATTTCATCTTAAAATATCCCGTTCTAGAAGGACGTCCGCTGATCACCGAGAACGTCTCGCCACATCGAAAGTTTAGTGTTCCGAGCCAGTGTCAGGTTCAATGCCTGACTGCCAGAGATGGCGGTTCACGACGCCTCGCGCCATGCTCCGACCTCGCGATTTGCGGTGTTTCGGCATATTTCTGGCGCCCAAGGCCGGGTCGAGAGATGCAGCTCTGCAACAGGTGCGCAGCAAAACGCGGCGTGCCTGAATTATGACGTAGTATCAATCTCTTACATTTGCCAGAGAAGGTGCAGGGAAGACCTGATTTGGTGGATCTGGCGCCAATTTGGCCGCATTTACCAGTGCTTGTGCCTTCTCCGAGGCTGCACTTTCCGCGGCAACTTGCCATCAGAACAATCCGTTTCCGGTCGTCCCCCTGTGTGGTCCGGGATCGGCGCGATTCTGCCGTCAGAATGAAGGAATACAATGCGTAAGCTTCTCGTCGCTCTCACCTTGCTGTCGGCCTCCCTCTCGACCGCAGCGTTCGCCCAGCAAGGGCGCGGCACGGACTCCGAGCAGAAGGCCTGCTCGCGCGATGTGCAGAAGCTCTGCCGGCCGGTCATCGATCAGGGCGATTTCACCATTCTGGCCTGCCTCAAGGAAAACCGGGCCAAGATTTCGCAGGCCTGCGACCAGGTCCTGAAGAACCACAACCAGTAAGCTCGGCCACTGGCCCACAAGGGCGGCCCCGGGGTCGCCTTTTCGGGCCGAACCCGGAAGGGCAGCCATCGAGAGACAGGATTGGTTTTGCGGCCGTATTCCCCTATATGGGGGCCGCGGCGGCATCGCCGGCATGAGCCCGCGCGAGCGAAAAAGCCCTTCCTGTCCAAACGATTGTAGACCAGCCCTCGATGACCTCTGCGAGCGAATTGCGATCCGGCAAGGGTGAGCGCGACGAGAATTTTCCCGTCGCGTCCTGGATCATTCATGCGCGTCATCGCGCCTTGATCCTGGCGTATTACAATTTCGTCCGCACCGCCGACGACATTGCCGACCACGCCACGCTGCCGGGCGACGAGAAGCTCGCTTATCTCGACCTGCTCGAGGCGGAATTGCTCGGCACGGGCGACACCCAGGCCGAGGCCGTCAGCTTGCGGCGCGCACTGGCCGAACGCGGCATGGCGCCGCGCCACGCACTCGACGTGCTCATCGCGTTCCGCATGGACGTGACCAAGCTACGCTACGAGAACTGGGACGAGGTCATCCATTATTGCCGCTACTCGGCGATGCCGGTCGGCCGCTTCATGCTCGACGTTCATGGCGAGAGCACGTCGACCTGGGCCGCGTCGGATGCGCTCTGCGCGGCGCTGCAGATCAACAACCACCTTCAGGATTGCGGCAAGGATTTCCGCGAGCTCAACCGCGTCTATCTGCCGCGCGATGCGCTGGCCGCAAGCGGCGCCTCGGTCGAGCAGCTCGGGCTGACGCAATCGCCGCCGGCGATGCTGGCCTGCCTTCAGGCGCTTGCCGTGCGCAACGAAGCGCTGCTCAACGAGGGCAGGTCGCTCAGCGCGGAGATCAGGGACTTCCGCCTCGGCGTCGAAGTCTCGGTGATCCAGGCCTATGCCGACCGCATCGTGCGTCTGTTGAAGGTGCGCGATCCCCTGCGCGAGCGCGTGCACCTGAACAAGTTCGAGCTCCTCACCTTCAGCCTCGCCGGCATGATCGGCGAAGTCGGCCGCCGCGCGATCGGACGCAAGGCCATTTCCAGACCGGGGACTGCACATGACGCTTGAGGCGACCTCGCCCGGCGCCAATTATGGCTCGACCGCATCCGGCAGTTCGTTTTACGCCGCGATGCGCATCCTGCCGCACGACCAGCGCGAAGCGATGTTCCAGATCTACAGCTTCTGCCGTCAGGTTGACGACATCGCCGATTCCGATGGCCCGCGCGACGAGCGGCTCGCCGCACTTCAGGCGTGGCGCAACGACATCGATGCGCTCTACCAGGGCAACCCGCCGCCGCGGCTGAAGGACTACGTCCACTCGGTGAAGAACTTCGGCCTCAAGCGCGAGGATTTCCTCGCCATCGTCGACGGCATGGAGATGGACGTGCCGCAGGACATCCGCGCGCCCGACATGGCGACGCTGGATCTCTATTGCGATCGCGTCGCGAGCGCCGTGGGGCGGCTGTCGGTCCGGGTGTTCGGCCTGCCGGAAGAAGACGGCATCGAGCTCGCCCATCATCTTGGCCGGGCGCTCCAGCTCACCAATATCCTGCGCGACATTGACGAGGACGCGGGTCTCGGCCGGCTCTATCTGCCGCGCGAGGCGCTGCTGCATGCCGGCATCACCTCCAACGATCCGGACCGCGTGATCCTCGAGCGCGCGCTGCCAAAGGTCTGCCTGCCGCTGGCGCAGCGCGCCAAGGTGTATTTCGAAAAGTCGGACGAGATCATGAACCGCAACCGCCGCCGCGCGGTGCGCGCGCCCCGAATGATGTCGAAATACTACCATGCCATTCTGGACCTCCTGATCGCGCGCGGTTTCGACGCGCCGCGAGAGCCGGTGCGTGTGTCGAAAGTCACGCGCATCTTGATCCTGCTCCGTTACGCTCTCATCTGATGCAAAAAACAGCTCACATCATCGGCGCCGGAATTTCCGGCCTCTCCGCCGCCGTGCGGCTCGCCAATGCCGGCTTCAAGGTCGCCGTGCACGAGGCGACGCACCACGCCGGCGGCCGCTGCCGTTCGTATTTCGACGGCGCCACCAATCTCACCATCGACAATGGCAATCATCTGCTGCTGTCGGGCAACAGCCATGCGCGCGCCTATGCGCGATCGATCGGCACCGAGGCGGGCCTGGTCGGACCGGAGCGCGCGCAGTTTCCCTTCGTCGATATCACGACCGGGCAGCGCTGGCAGATCGATCTCGGCGACGGTCGGCTGCCGACCTGGGTGCTCGACGAGAGTCGCCGCGTTCCCGACACCGGGCTCACCGATTATCTGAAGCTGGCGCCGCTGATCTGGGCGTCTGAAGAGACGCTGGTGGGCAAATCCATTCCCTGCGAGGGCGTGCTCTATCAGCGCCTGGTGCAGCCGCTGCTGCTCGCAGCGCTCAACGTCGATCCTCCCGAAGGCTCGGCGGGGCTTGCCGGCGCGATCGTGCGCGAGACGCTGCTCGCCGGCGGGCAGGCCTGCCGCCCCCTGATCGCGCGCGACGGACTCAGTGACGTTCTGATCGAGCCCGCCGTGAAATTCTTGACCGAGCGCGGGCACTCCGTTCAACTCGGCCACGAACTGCGTTCCTTCGCGACCAATGACGGCAAGGTCGGCGCGCTGAATTTCGGCGGCGAGGATCTGATCCAGATCGGCGCGGGCGACGTCGTCGTGATGGCGGTGCCGCCGCGCGCCGCCTCCAACCTGCTGCCCGGCCTGAAGACGCCGACCGAATTCCGCGCCATCGTGAATGCGCATTTCCGCGTTGAGCCGCCAGCGGGATCAGCTCCGATCCTCGGCGTGATCGGCGGCGTCGTGGAGTGGCTGTTTGCGTTCCCGAACCGGCTTTCGGTCACCATCAGCAACGGCGACCGCCTGGTCGACATGCCGCGCGAGGAACTCGCGCAGGTGATCTGGAACGATGTCTGCAAGGCCGGCGGTGTTTCCGGCGAGCTGCCCCCCTGGCAGATCGTGCGCGAGCGCCGTGCCACATTTGCGGCGACGCCGGCGCAGAATGCCCTGCGCCCGGGGCCGGTCACTGCGTTCAAAAACCTGTTTCTTGCAGGCGATTGGACTGCTACGGGATTGCCTGCAACCATCGAGGGATCGGTCCGATCCGGCGATCGCGCCGCCGATCTGGTTCTGGCCGCCAAGGGATACTGACAGGCGGCCCTGACGGGCATTTGTCCCCGGTCAATTTCGGTCAATTTCAATCGACTAACGGAGCAATCGAGCGAGATGGATTCCGTGAACGCGACCAACCGCGAAGCCCAAGAATCTATGAACCTGGAATCCAGGAACTTGGACTCCAGGAACCTGGACTCGAGCATTGCGTCGGCCGCCGAAGGCGTCATCGGCTTCCAGCAATCCGACGGCCATTGGGTGTTCGAGCTCGAGGCCGATTGCACCATTCCGGCCGAATACGTCCTGCTTCGTCATTATCTTGCCGAGCCGGTCGATGCCGTGCTCGAGGCCAAGATCGCCAATTATCTTCGCCGCGTTCAGGGGGCTCATGGCGGCTGGCCGCTGGTGCATGACGGCGAGTTCGACATGAGTGCCAGCGTGAAGGCCTATTTTGCGCTGAAGATGATCGGCGATTCCACTGACAGCCCGCACATGGTGCGTGCGCGCGAGGCAATCCACGCCCGCGGCGGCGCGATCAACAGCAATGTCTTCACGCGCTTCTTGCTTGCGATGTACGGCATCGTGACCTGGCGCGCCGTGCCGGTGCTGCCGATCGAAATCGTGCTGCTGCCGTTCTGGTCGCCATTCCATCTCAACAAGATCTCCTACTGGGCCCGCACCACCATGGTGCCGTTGATGGTGCTCGCAGCGCTCAAGCCGCGCGCGAGGAACCCGAAGGCTGTCGGCATCGACGAGCTATTCCTCCAGGATCCGCGCTCGATCTGCATGACTGCCAAGGCGCCGCACCAGAGCCTGGCCTGGTTCGCGCTGTTCCGCGCGCTCGACCACATCCTGCGTGTGGTCGAGCCGATGTTTCCCAAGAGCCTGCGCAAGCGTGCCATCGACGCGGCGCTCGCCTTCACCGAGGATCGGCTCAACGGCGAGGACGGCATGGGCGCGATCTATCCGCCGATGGCCAACATCGTCATGATGTACGACGCGCTCGGCAAGGACGAGAATTTTCCGCCGCGTGCGATCACGCGCCGGGGCATCGACAAGCTGCTCGTGATCAAGGACGACGAGGCTTATTGCCAGCCCTGCGTCTCACCGGTATGGGACACGACGCTGACCGCGCACGCGCTGCTGGAAGCCGGCGGTGACAAGGCGGTGCCTGCCGCTAAGCAGGGCCTCGACTGGCTGATCCCGAAGCAGGAGCTCGCGGTGAAGGGCGACTGGGCGGTGAAGCGGCCCAATGTCCGTCCGGGCGGCTGGGCCTTTCAGTACAACAATGCCCATTATCCCGATCTCGACGACACCGCGGTGGTCGTGATGTCGATGGACCGCATGCGCCGTGAGCATAATGCGGCCGGTTATGATTCCGCGATCGACCGTGCCCGGGAGTGGATTGAGGGCATGCAGAGCGACGACGGCGGCTGGGCTGCCTTCGACGTCAACAACCTCGAATATTATCTGAACAACATCCCGTTCTCCGACCATGGCGCGCTGCTCGATCCGCCGACCGAGGACGTCACCGCACGCTGTGTCTCGATGCTGGCCCAGCTCGGCGAGACCGCGAAGACCAGCAAGCACGTCGCCGACGGGATCGCCTACCTCCGCAAGACCCAGCACCCGGAAGGGTCCTGGTATGGCCGCTGGGGCATGAACTTCATCTACGGAACCTGGTCGGTGCTGTGCGCCCTCAACATGGCTGGCGTCCGTCACGACGACCCGATGATGCGCAAGGCGGCCGGCTGGCTGGCCTCGATCCAGAACCAGGACGGGGGCTGGGGTGAGGACGCCGTCAGCTACCGCCTGGACTACGCCGGCTGGGAGGCAGCCCCCTCGACCGCCTCGCAAACGGCATGGGCCTTGCTTGCCCTTATGGCTGCCGGCGAGGTCGATCACCCGGCCGTCGCCCGGGGGGTGGAGTACCTGATTACAACACAGAACAAAAAAGGACTGTGGGACGAGCAGCGGTACACCGCCACAGGCTTCCCCCGCGTGTTCTATCTGCGGTACCATGGTTACCCGAAGTTCTTCCCGCTGTGGGCGCTGGCCCGGTATCGGAACTTGAGGGACACCAACAGCAGGGTGGTAGGGGTCGGAATGTGACTTTGGGGACGGGGGACTACCTTACCGCGGGCAATGCCATTGATCCGCGGCCGATATTGATCGTGACCGGACTGGTTCAGGAGGCCCGCATCGCGGCCGGGCCCGGAATGGCGGTCATCTGTTCGTCGAGCAGCCCGACCCAGTTGCGGGCGCTGCTGACGGTGCTGGATCCTGAGACGATTCGCGGCGTGATCTCCTTTGGCGTGGCCGGCGGCCTCGACCCGACGCTGCGCTCCGGCGACGTCGTGCTGGCGACCGAAGTGCTCGCCGGCGACACCCGCTGGGCCGCCGGGCTGTCGCTCGGCGACGACCTCATCGACCGCCTGACGTCGGGACGCCGCCGCGTGGTGCGCGGCAGCCTCGCCGGTGCCGAGGAAGTGGTCACGGGGCGGTCCTGCAAGGCGGCGCTGCATTCGGAGACGGGAGCGGCCGCCGTCGACATGGAAAGCCACATCGCGGCCGCCTACGCCGCCGAAGCCGGCTTGCCGTTCGCCGCGGTCCGCGTCATCAGCGATCCCGCCCATCGCGCGCTGCCGGCGCTCGCCCGCGCCGCCATCAAGCCGAACGGCCAGATCGACGTGCTGGCCGTGCTGCGCGGCATCGCGCGCAATCCGACAGCGCTGCATGGACTGGTCTCGACCGGTATCGATTTCAACCGCGCGCTGCGCTCGCTTCGCGGCTGCCGCGACTTCCTGATCGGCACCGAGCTCGTCGAGAGCGAGGCTCTGGTCTCCGAGGCGGCCTGAGCGGTTTTCCGATCCGACAAAAGACAAAGGCCCGGTTCGCCATTGGCGACCGGGCCTTTGTTTTTTGATCGGGCTACAAGGCCGACTTGCGCGCTTACGCCGCCGTCGAAGCCTTCCGTGCGGCCTTCTCCTGCGCGGCGGCAGCCTCGTCCTTGCGAATCTCTGACAGGCGCTTCTGCACTTCCGCCGAGAAGATGTACTGCGCAGGGCGCTGCTTGGTCATGTCGATCTCGGGCGCCATCGGACCCGTGGTCCTGACACCGCGCAGCGACACCCACATCGCCTTCAGCGGGTGGCTGATGGCTGCGGTCGCCGCCGTCGGCTCGTAGCCGCAATGGGCCATACAGTCGGCGCACTTCTCGTACTTGCCGGTGCCGTAGGTCTCCCAATCGGTGGTGTCCATCAGCTCCTTGAAGGTCTTCGCGTAGCCTTCGCCGAGCAAATAGCAGGGCTTCTGCCAGCCGAAGATGTTGCGCGCGGGCATGCCCCACGGCGTGCACTCGTATTCCTGGTTGCCGGCGAGGAAGTCGAGGAACAGGCCGGAATGCATGAAATTCCACTTCTTGCCCTTGCCCATCGCAAAGACGTCGCGGAACAGCTTCTTGGTCTTGGTGCGGTTGAGGAAGTGCTCCTGGTCGGGCGCACGCTCATAGGCATAGCCCGGCGACATCGAGACGCCGACACCGAGCTCGACGGTGAGGTCGAGGAATTTTGCAATCTCCTCGGCCGGATGGCCGTCGAAGATGGTGGCGTTGACGTTGACGGTGAAGCCGCGGGCCTTGGCCGCCTTGATCGCGGAGACGGCGCGATCGAACACGCCCTTCTGCGACACCGCCTTGTCGTGGTGCTCCTTCAGGCCGTCGAGATGCACCGAGAAGAACAGATAGGGCGAGGGCTCGAACAGATCGAGCTTCTTCTCGAGCAGCAGCGCGTTGGTGCAGAGCGAGACGAACTTCTTGCGCGCGACGAGGCCGCGCACGATCTCGCCGATCTCCTTGTGGATCAGCGGCTCGCCGCCGGGAATGGCGACCATCGGCGCGCCGCATTCGTCGGCTGCGTCCCAGCACTCCTGCGCGCTCATGCGGCGGTTGAGGATCGCGTCCGGATAGTCGATCTTGCCGCAGCCGACGCAGGCGAGGTTGCAGCGAAACAGCGGCTCCAGCATCAGCACGAGCGGATAGCGCTTGCGGCCAAGCAGCTTCTGCTTGATCAAATAGCCGCCGATACGCATTTCCTTGAAGAAGGGGATAGCCATTACGAGTTTCTTTCTGGGCTTGAAATTCGGGTGGGTCAACTCGCAGCCAGTTGGGCCGGAAGCCGGAATTCGATGTTCTCCTCGCGGCCCGGCAGCACCGAGACCTGTACCGGTCCGATCCGCCGCATCGCTTCGATCACGTCATCCACGAGTACCCCGGACGCCGAAGCGCCGGCCGTGGCGCCGACGGTCCTGGCATCTTTCAACCACTCCGGATCGAGCGCGCTGCCGTCGGCAATCATATAACTCGCGACGCCGGCCTCAGTGCCGATTTCGCGGAGCCGGTTCGAGCTATTGGCAGCGCCCACCACCAAGATCACATCGACCAACTTGCTCCAGTTCCTTACCGCAGATTGGCGGTTCTGTGTCGCATAGCAGATATCCCGGATGTCCGGGCCTTGAATATCTGTAAAGCGGGCCTGAAGTGCCCCGGTAATGCCCTCGGACACCGTGGTTGCGGCTTTGTTCTTCAATCTCCCCATTGCACCCACTACGCCCGCGCAAAAACCGCGCGATTGCGCCAGATAAACTTCCATTGGACGTCCATCACGCAAGTTGCACCGATCCGCATCTTGAGTCCCCGGAGCACCCGGATACCAATGAGCTGCAATATCCGCACCATCGGTTTCGGCACGCAGCCGTCGCCCATGCGGGTACACATGGAAGGCGCAATACTTTGTGTCAAAAAATCGGCAGCAAGGAAAGGGGCCCATGAACTTTGGTTCCCCTGCAGGATCCATTTGCGGTACTATAGTAGAGAACGTTCCGGTCGGCAAAACGGCGACATTTTGTGCGCGGCCCTCGGTCACTTTCCCGCCTCAACTCCTCGGCTATACCGACCGCCCCGCATGATTTTGCCACGGCCTCCCGCCGTTCAGCTCGAACCTCCTGGCGGAAAGAGCCACTCAAAACAGCAATAGGTTTCGCCCGGGAACTCCGATAAACAGCGGGCGTTTCCGGGAAGCTGTTAACGCAGAAAGAAAAGAAGTGCTGCAAAGCGTAGTCGTTGCCATCGTCAGGGCCTGCACCCGGTTTGCCCCCATCGTCGTCGTTCTCGGGCTCCTGCTGGCGGTGGGGGCGGGCTACTACACGGTCCATCACTTCGCCATCAACACCGACATCAATTCGCTGATTGCCCAAAATCTGGACTGGCGCCAACGCGACCAGCAATTCGATCGCGCTTTCGACCGCGATGCGACGATCACGGCGGTGGTCGAAGCCAAAACGCCGGAGATGGCGACTGCGGCGTCGGACGCGCTCTATGCCAAGCTGAAGGACGACAAAACCGACTTCCAGTCGATGCAACAGCTCGGCACCGGCGAGTTCTTCGAGAAGAACGGCCTGTTGTTCCTGCCGACCGAGGAGGTCGCCAAGGTCACGAGCCAGTTCGAATCCGCCGCACCCCTGATCGAGATCATGGCGGGCGATCCCTCGATCCGCGGCCTGACCGGTGCGCTCGAGACGGGTCTTGCCGGCGTCAAGCGCGGGCAAGTGAAGCTCGACAACACCGAACGGCCCTTCAACCAGATCGCACAAACGGTTGAGACCGTGCTCAACAAGGGCAGTGCGAGCTTCTCCTGGCGAGAGCTCGTCAGTGACGAGCCGCTGACGGATTCGGACAAGCGCGCCTTCATCGAGTTCAAGCCGATCCTCGACTACAACGCGCTGGAGCCCGGCAAGGGCGCCACCGACGCGATCCGCAAGGCCGCAGCCGATCTGGAGTTTGCGACCAAATACCAGGCGCGCGTGCGGCTGACCGGTCCGGTCCCGATCGCCAACGAGGAATATGCAACCGTCCAGGAAGGCGCTGTCGTCAACGGCATCGGCACGGTTCTGGTCGTGCTGCTCATTCTGTGGCTGGCGCTGCATTCGGCGAAGATCATCTTCGCGGTGTTCGTCAATCTCTTCGTCGGTCTTGCGCTGACAACCGCCGCCGGTCTGATGATGGTGGGCTCGCTCAATTTGCTGTCGATCGCGTTCGCCGTGCTGTTCGTCGGCCTCGGCGTCGATTTCGGTATTCAGTACAGCGTCCGCTATCGCTCCGAGCGCTATAAGCACAACGACCTTTCGGGTGCGCTGGTATTGGCCGCGAAGCGCTCGGCGATACCGCTGTCGCTGGCGGCGATGGCAACCGCGGCCGGCTTCCTCTGCTTCATGCCGACCGACTACAAGGGCATATCGGAGCTCGGCCAGATCGCCGGCGTCGGCATGCTGGTCGCGTTCCTCACCAGCATCACCGTACTCCCGGCGATGCTGAAGCTGTTGAATCCGCCCGGCGAGAAGGAGCCGGTCGGCTACGCCTTCCTGGCGCCGCTCGATCACTTCCTGGAAAAGCACCGCGTGCTGGTCGTCGGTGGTACGATCTTTCTCGCGGTCGCCGGCCTGCCGCTGCTCTACTTCATGAAGTTCGACTTCAACCCGATGAACCTGCGCAATCCGAAGGCCGAATCGATCGCGACCTTCCTCGATTTGCGCAAGGATCCCAACACCGGCGCCAATGCCATCAATGTGATGACCACGTCGGAGGAGCAGGCAAAGCAGGTGGAGGCGAAGTTGGAGAAGGTGCCCGAAGTGCTGCGGGTGATGTCCCTCAACAGCTTCGTCCCTGAGGACCAGCCGCCGAAGCTGAAGCTGCTTGCACAGGGCGCCAAGGTGCTGAACCCTGCGCTCAATCCTGACCAGATCGATGCGGCGCCGACGGACAAGGAGAACGTCGATGCGCTGAAATCCTCGGTCGACAATCTGCGCCGGACCGCAGGCGATGCGAAGGGCCCGGGTGCGGTCGCCTCGCGCCGGCTCGCGGACGCGCTGGAAAAGCTCGCCAATGGCGACGAGGCTACGCGGAACAAGGCGCAGGACGTGTTCGTCGCGCCGATGAAGATCGTGTTCGACCAGCTCCGGAACGCGATGCAGGCCGAGCCGGTCACCCTGAAGTCGTTGCCACCCGACCTCATCAGCGCCTGGAAGAGCAAAGACGGCATCATCCGCGTCGAGGCGCTGCCCAAAGGCGATCCCAACGATAACGACACGCTGCGCAAATTTGCGGCGGCCGTGCTCGTTGCCGAGCCGACAGCGATCGGCGGCCCGGTCTCGATCCTGAAATCCGGCGACACCGTGGTGAAGGCGTTCATCCATGCCGGAATCTACGCGCTGTTGGTGATTGGCCTGTTGCTGTGGATCACGCTGCGCCGGTTCGTCGACGTGCTGATGACCTTGGTGCCGCTCCTGGTTGCCGGCGCGGTAACGCTCGAGATCTGCGTGCTGATTGGCTTGCCGCTCAACTTCGCCAATATCGTCGCGTTCCCGCTGCTGCTCGGCGTCGGCGTGGCCTTCAAGATCTACTATGTCGTGGCCTGGCGCTCGGGCAGGACAAACCTGCTCCAGACCAGCCTGACGCGTGCGATCTTTTTCAGCGCGATGACGACGGCGACGGCGTTCGGCAGCCTGTGGCTGTCGAGCCATCCGGGAACGTCCAGCATGGGCAAGCTGCTCGCGCTGTCGCTGGTGACGACGCTCGCCGCCGTGCTGCTGTTTCAGCCGGCGCTAATGGGCAAACCCCGCAATCTCAGGGAGTAGGCAGATGTCGCCGACCGGGTCGGCGGCGCCCTTCTGACCAGGTTTGGCAGTGCCGGCGGCCTTCGGCGCTGCCGGCGCAGGCTGCGCCGCTGTAGCGCCCGTCGTTCCCGGGGCCTTCGGCACCGCGCCGGTGGACTTCGGCGTGCCCTTGGCCATGGCATTGGCGGTGCTCAAGGGAATAGGCGGGCCAACGCGGGTCCAGGTTTCGCCACCGCAGAGGAAGCCCATCACGCAGCCCTTGATCTCGAGCTGGTCGGTGCCAACCGGCGTGATGGTCGCGCTGTAGAGCTGGCCGTCTTTGGCGTTGTAGACCTGACCCTCCCACTGATCGGCGCCGGGCTTTTTCTTCATGTCGATCAGGGTCGCCATGCCCAGCGTGGGCCTGGTCTTTTTCGACGCGTCCGGATTGTATTCATCGCGGCCGCCGGGCTCTTTTTCCCAGGAAACCGCGCCCCACATGCTGCCATTGCATTGGGCGACACGAATGTTGGCCACGGCGTCGGCAACCCGCCAGTCGCCGGTCGGATCGGCGGCGAGCGCCGGGGTCAGGCAGGTGAAACCGCCAGCCAGTATTAGTCCGGTGTAAAGGGCTAAACGCATGATAGTTCCTTGGCAGTGCAACATGGTCTAAAGCTGTGCTTGCGAAGATGGTCCGAAAAAGGGCAAAAGGCCGCACAGACCGTTTTCGGCAACGGTCCGTTTTCAGTTGACGAGACGGCCCTCAACCGAAGTATGTAACGGATGCACAGCCCAAATCCAGACATGTCTCAGCTATTCGCGGACCGTCAGGCCCAGCGCAGCGCCCTGCATAATCGGCATATGAACGAGCAGTTCGTTCGGGTGCTCAAGACCATCGGCTATGATGTCGGCTTCCAGAAGGGGCAGGGGCAGTACCTCTACGACCGAGACGGCGCGCGCTATCTCGACCTTTTGTCCGGCTTTGGCGTGTTTGCGATCGGGCGCAATCATCCTGTCATGCGCGAGGCGCTCAAGAGCGTGCTCGATGCCGACCTGCCCAACCTCGTCCAGTTCGACGTCTCGGTGCTCGCCGGCGTGCTCGCCGAGCGGCTTTTGAAGTACGTGCCCTATCTCGACAAGGCGTTCTTCGCCAATTCCGGCGCCGAATGCGTCGAAGCCGCGATCAAGTTCGCTCGCTGCGCCACCGGCCGGCCCGGCATCGTCTATTGCGCCCATGCCTATCACGGCCTGACCTATGGCGCGCTGTCATTGACGGGTGATTCGAACTTCCGCACCGGCTTCGAGCCGCTGCTGCCGGGTTGCACCTCGATCCCGTTCAACGATCTCGCCGCGCTCGAAAAGGCGCTGGCCTCGCGGGAGGTGGCGGCCTTCGTCGTCGAGCCGATCCAGGGCAAGGGCGTCAACATGCCCACCGACGAGTTCCTGCCGGGTGCGGCTGCGCTCTGCAAGAAATACGGCACGCTGTTCGTCGCCGACGAGATCCAGACCGGCATGGGCCGCACCGGCCGCTTCCTCGCGGTCGAGCACTGGAACGTCGAGCCCGACATGGTGCTGCTGTCGAAGTCGCTGTCCGGCGGCCACGTGCCGGTCGGCGCGGTGCTGACGCGCAAGAGCATCTTCGACAAGATCTTCAACCAGATGGACCGCGCGGTGGTGCACGGCTCCACCTTCTCCAAGAACGACCTGGCGATGGCAGCCGGCATCGCCACGCTCGACGTCATGGAGTCCGAGAAGCTGATCGAGTCCGCCGCCAAGCGCGGTGCCGAGCTGCGCCTTGCGCTCACGCGCATGGTGCCCGGCTACGAGCTGTTGAAGGAAGTGCGCGGCAAGGGCTTGATGATCGGCATCGAGTTCGGTCCGCCGAAATCGCTGCGGCTGCGAGCCTCGTGGAACGTGCTGGAGGCCGCCAACAAGGGCCTGTTCTGCCAGCTCATCACCGTGCCGCTCTTCAAAGATCACAAGATCCTGACCCAGGTCGCCGGCCACGGCAGCCACACTATCAAGCTGCTGCCGCCGCTCACCATCACCGAGGAAGATTGCGGCTGGATCGAGCGCGCCTTCGACGACGTCATTGCCGGTAGCCACAAGGTCCCCGGCGCGATCTGGTCGCTCGGCAAGACGCTGGTGGACAACGCGGTGAGGCGGTCGGCGTAACCTGATCCCTCAGGCCGCCTTGGGCTTGTTCACAGTCTCGATGCGGTCGAGAGCCTTGCCGAGATCGCGTTTGGCGATCTGAATATCGTAATCGTTCTGGAGATTGAGCCATAGCTCAGCGGTCGTGCCGAGCGCTTTGGCAAGCCGAAGCGCGGTGTCAGCGGTGATTCCGGTCTGCTCACTCGCAATCCGCTCAATACGCGTACGCGGCAGGCCGCATGTCTTGGCGAGCGCGCCTGCCGACATGTCCAGCGGGCTCAGGAATTCTTCCCGCAGAACCTCACCAGGATGCATGGGCTTGAGTTTCTTGGCCATCGTCGCATTCTCCTAGTGATAATCCACGATCTCGACCTGAACGGGACCTTGTGATGTCCACACGAAGCACACTCGGAACTGGTCGTTGATCCTGATCGAGTGCTGTCCCTTGCGATCGCCCGTGAGGGCCTCAAGGCGGTTTCCGGGTGGTGCCCTCAAGTCGCTGAGTTCGCCCGCAGCGTGAAGATAGCGCAATTTCCGGCGAGCAACCTTCACCAGGTCGGCCGGAAAGCGTTTGGGGCTTTCGCCGTTAAAGACCGCCTCAGTCGTTTTATCCCGAAACGTCCTGATCACTCAGGCAATGTATCATTGGTTGATACATGCGCAAGGGATTTGTATCAAATTCTGATACGAGTCCAGGGTTACCCCTCCACATTCGCCTTCATCGCCGCCTCGAACTTGTCGACGAACTCGGCGAGCTCGTCGGCGCCGATATCGCTGACGGCCCAGAAATTCAGGCCCCGCTCGCCCCAGCGGCGACAGTTGAAGCCCTGCATGGTCTGGGTCTTCGGCGGCCGGTGTTCGGTGCTCGTGGTCTGCGATACGAACAGGTTGATCACGTGCTGCCGGCGCTTGTAGACGACCGCGCCGATGGCACGTGCGTCGATATAATCGAGCCTGCCGCCGACCAGCGTAAAACCCTGCGCGGTGAGGTCGATCACGGGCGGGGCGACGTCGAGCTTGCCGTTGAACCACGGCTTCACGGTGTGCTGGTCGGTCGAGACCACGTCGATGAGGTGGCCGGCCTGGAGCGAGCGCAGATGCGCGGAGACGACCTCCGACAGGATGCGCTGCTGGTCGTCCTGGCGCAGCACCACGGCGACGACACCGGAGGCGGCGAGCGCAGAGACCGCCGAACCCATTGCAAAGCCGCGCAGCACGGAGCGGCGGCTCGGTTGTTGGCGCTGCGGCTGCGGCAGCGAAGCCTCGATCCGGGTGCGCAAACTCGTCGGCGCGGTGTAGCGCAAATTGGTGTCGGCGAGCACGCGCTGCATTTCCCGTTGTGAGGCAAGCTCGGCGGCGCAGGCCGGGCAGCTTGCGATATGGGCTTCGACCTCGCGTGCATGGCCCGCATCGAGCTCGTTGTCGAGCAGCGCGTGAAGCAGCATTTTTGCTTCGTCGCAGTTCATTTCGAGTGCTCCTCTTCCGCCATCCAGGCCGCGCGCAGCATGGCGCGGGCGCGTGCGAGGCGGGACATCACGGTGCCGACGGGTGCGCCGACGGCCTCGGCGATTTCACGATAGGACAGGTTGCTGATCTCGCGCAGCACGAAGGTTTCCTTGAACGGTTCGGCGAGGGCGTCGATCAGCTTGCGGATCGCGCCGGCGTCGCGGCTGCGCAGCACTTCCGTCTCCGGGCTCGCCTCGGTCTCTTGCCAGATCGGCGTCTGCTCGGCGGCGCCGGGCGTATCCTCGATCGCGCTGTGTCTGTGCGCGCGCCGTCCATATTCGGCGTTGCAGACGTTACGCAGGATCGCAAACAGCCAGGGCTTCATCGCCGGCCCGCGATAGCTGTCGAAATGCTTCAGCGCGCGCAGATAGCACTCCTGCACCGCGTCCTCGGCATCGGAGGCGTCGCGCAGCAGATAGCGTGCGAGTGTGTAGACGTCGTCAAGATGAGGCAGCGCTGCCTCGCGGAAGCGCTGCGCCTTCTGCAAATCGTCGTTGGCGGGCATCGCTCCTCGCTTTGCCTCTTGTTCTGCGCGTTGCTTCGTTTCGTCCACATTCGTTTGGTCGGCGTGTGTGACCGAGGGCACACGAGCCCGGCCGGCGTGGGACCACCGGCCGGGCAAGACGTTGATGCCTTGGTTCGAGATGTTACTCAACCTTGATCATCCCCGTCATGTGCGGGTGCAACGAACAAAAATATTTGTAGTCGCCCGCGTTGGTGAAGGTGAAGGAGAACTTGTCGTCGGTGTCCAGGGTCTTGGACCTGAACTTGCCGGCCGACACCACGGTGTGGGGGATGTCGTCCCGGTTGGACCAGGTCACCGTGGTGCCGACCTTGATCTTGAGCTCGGCCGGCTGGAAAACGAAATTGTCGATATGCACTTCCATGTCGTCGGCACGAGCGGTTGTTGCGGGCAAGAGGATAGCCGCGGCCAAAGCGAGACCGAGGTCGACAGCGAAGTCGCGGCGATTGAGTGTCTTCATTGTCAGCTTCCGTTCAGCTCTGCTCAACCTTGGAGCGGCGTGTCGATGATCGCGAGCCGCTGTTCGTTCTGCTTGAAGTTGACGCTGGCAACGCCGAGCATGGCGCGCAGTTTTGCGTTCTCGACCTTCATCGGTCCGGGTGACGGAGCTGCCCCCGGCGCCGGCTGCGGGAACGCAGTCGAGCGCGCGGTGTGGAAGGTGACGTTGCCCTCGACCTTCTGCATCACTTGATGGATGTGGCCGTTCAGCACGGTGACGGAGCCGAAACCCTTGACGTATTCCAGCGCGCGGCCGCCGTCCTCCGTGCCCCAGCCCCATTCCGGATAGACGGTCCAGAGCGGGATGTGGGCAAACAGCACGATCGGTGTCGATTTCGACTTGCCGCGCAGATCGTCCTCGAGCCAGGCGAGCTGCTCGGCGCCGAGATTGCCGAGGCCGCCGGCCTTGAGATCGACGACGTTGACGAGGCCGATGAAGTGCACGCCGCCGGCGTCGAACGAATACCAGCCCGCCCCCTTGGTGCCGCGGCCGTAGCGCTCGCGATAGAACTTTACCTCCTCGTCGAGGAAGTCATGCTCGCCGGGCACGTAGTGCACGTCCAGCTTGCTCTGCGAGATGATGCGATCGGCGTTGTCGAATTCGGCGGCCTTCGACAAATGAGTGATGTCGCCGGTATGGATCATGAAGGACGGCTTGACCGGCATCGCGTTGATCTTGTTGATGGCTTCCTCCAGCGTGCCGAGCGCGTTGGGATTGGCCGGCTTGTCGAAGCCGACATGGCTGTCGCTGATCTGGAGGAAGGTCATGCCGGGCGCGGCCGCGGTCGCGGCTTGCGCGGAATCAATGATGCCGAGCGAGCGCGGCACGCCGCCCGTGATGGTCCAGAGCACTCCGGTTCCGGCCCAGGTCATGCATTCCAGCACCTTGCGGCGGCTTAAGCCGTCGTCCCCGTGATCGTGTCCGCTCATCGCGTGTCTCCTCTCGCCCGGAATTGGGCTTCGGGGAGGTGATTGGGGGAGGAGTGGGTTTATTCCCGGATGAGATGACGATTTCGTGAGGTGGTTTCGATCGAGGCACGACGCTATGTCGCGAATTCGCGCACGGCCTTCACCACGATCGCCGGCGCTTCCTGCGCCACACAATGCCCTGCACCGTCGAACGTCAGCGTGCTGACGCGCGGAATCAGCGACACGGCGCGCGAGGCCATCTCCTTGTAGATCGGTCCCGACTTCGCGGCGGTCGTGACCCGCACCCGGCAGTCGATCGCGGAGAGCGAGGTAAACGGATTGCCGCGCGCATCGCCGACGTAGACCTGCTCCATCGCCTGGTAGATCGGACGCAGGATCGCCGACTCGATCTCGGGCGTGCAGCAGAGCTGCACCCGGCCGTTCGCCAGCGGCGCGAAGCCATGGCGCACATAGGCCCGAAGCGAAGTCTCGGTCCAGTCCGCAAACGCCGGCGCGGCGCGGTAGCGCTCGAATACGGCGTCGGCACTGTCGAACTCGGCACGTCGGCGCAGTGTTCCCTGCACGCGGGACAAGGAGTCTTCGCTCAATTCTCCGGAGCGCGCGGCGCGCGGATCCATTACAGTTGGCTCCATCACGAACAGGCGTGCGAAACGTCCGGGCAAGAGTTTCGCCGCGAGCAGAAGATCGGTCGCACCTGCGCTGTGGCCGATCCCGTAGACGTTGCGCAGCCCGAGCGCATCGATCACCCGGCAGACATCTTCGGCATAGTCCAGAAAATGATAGGCCCCGGGCTTGTGGCTCGCGCCATGGCCACGGCGGTCGAGCGCATAGACCGTGTAGGTCGCGGCGAGATCGCGTGCGACCTCGTCCCAGACGTCGGCGACGAAGCCGGTGCCGTGAAGCAGAAGCGCAGGCGTCCTTCCGCTCTCGCCCCATCGCAGCATGGCGATCTGCGCATCCGCGGGGCCGATCGAAAAGCGGTGCGCTTGAATCATGGTAGGGCGCTACTTGCCATCTTCCAGGATCATCGTCGCGCCCTTCTCGGCGATCATCGCGGTCGGCGTGTTGGTATTCCCCGACGTGATGGTCGGCATGATCGAGGCGTCGACGATGCGTAAGCCTTCGAGGCCGTAAAAGCGCAGGCGCTCGTCCACCACCGCCATCGGGTCATTCACCGCGCCCATCTTCGCGGTGCCGACGGGATGGAAGATGGTGGTGCCGATGTCGCCTGCGGCCTTCGCAAGCGAGGCGTCGTCGTCACCGACGGAGGGACCGGGCAGATATTCGCTCGGGCGGTATTTTGCCAGCGCCTTCTGCTGCATGAGGCGGCGGGTGGTGCGGATGGCGTCGGCGCCGACTCGGCGGTCGTCGTCCGTTGACAGATAATTCGGCGCGATGATCGGCTTCTCGTCCGGCGCCGCCGCGCGGAGACGTACGGTGCCGCGCGAGGTCGGCTGGAGATTGCAGGCGCTCACCGTGATCGCGGGGAAGCGGTGCAGCGGATCGCCGAATTTGTCGAGCGACAGCGGCTGCACATGGAACTGGATGTTGGCGCGCGCGCGCGTCGCATCGGAGCGTGTGAAGATGCCGAGCTGCGACGGCGCCATGGTCAGCGGGCCGCGGCGGCGGAAGGCGTAGTCGAGGCCCATCAGGCCGCGACGGACCAGATTGTAATAGGTCTCGTTCAGCGTGCGCACGCCCTCAACCTTGTAGATCGCGCGCTGCTGGAGATGATCCTGGAGATTGCGACCGATGCCGGGCTTGTCCATCACGATGTCGATGCCGAGCGGGGATAGCCAGTCGGCGGGCCCGATGCCGGAGCGATGCAGCACCTGCACCGAGCCGATCGCGCCGGCCGAAAGGATCACCTCGCGTTTCGCACGCGCCTCGATGATTTCGCCGTTCTGGACGAAGCGCACGCCGACGGCGCGGCCCTGCTCGATGATCAGACGGTCGACCAGCACGTGCTTCTCGAGCCGCAAGTTCGGGCGGTTCAGCGCCGGCTTGAGGAAGCCGCGTGCCGACGACCAGCGCCGGCCGCGCTTCTGGTTGACGTGGAAATAGCTGGTGCCTTCGTTGTCGCCGGTGTTGAAATCGGGAATGCGCTTGATGCCCATCTCCTCGGCGGCGTCGCCAACGGCGTCGAGAACGTCCCACGATAGCCGCGGCGCCTCGATGCGCCAGCCGCCCCCGGCGCCGTGGTGCTCGCTCGCGCCGAGGAAATGATCCTCCAGCCGCCTGAACAGCGGTAGCACGTCGTCATAACCCCAGCCGGTCATGCCGAGCTGGCGCCAGTGATCGTAATCGGCGGCCTGTCCGCGCATCGAGATCATGGCGTTGATCGCCGAGGAGCCGCCGATCACCTTGCCGCGGGGATAGGCGAGCGCGCGGCCGTTCAGGCCGGGCTCGGCCTCGGTCTTGAACATCCAGTCCGAGCGTGGATTGCCGATCGCGAAGAGATAGCCGACCGGAATGTGGAACCAGATCCAGTTGTCGTCGCCGCCGGCTTCGAGGATGAGGACGCGATTGCCTGGCACGGCCGACAGCCGGTTGGCAACGATGCAGCCCGCCGTGCCGGCCCCAACGACGATATAGTCAAATTCACCTTCGAGCCGCCTTGGCATTCTGCTTCCACCCGGATGGTCACTTAACGTTCCATCCTAATACGCAGACGCGGCGGATCGGGACAAGCCCGGCCATGCCGAACAGACAGGCTAGACCCCGATCCCCGGCAGTTGGGTGGACTGGTGCTTGCATGGTAGACAGTCCTGTATTTTCAACAAAGCTTGAGACCCTCCATGCCCATCGTGAACCGCGTCGCCGACCTTCAACCCGATATTCAGGCCTGGCGCCGGGACATCCACGAGCATCCTGAGTTGCTGTATGACGTCCACCGCACCGCAGCATTCGTCGCGGATCGCCTGCGCGAATTCGGCTGCGATGAGGTCGTGACCGGCGTCGGACAGACCGGCGTGGTCGGCGTGATCAAGGGCAGCAAGCCGGCCGGTGAGGGCCTCAAGACCATCGGCCTGCGCGCCGATATGGACGCGCTGCCGGTCGAGGAACAGACCAACCTGCCTTACGCTTCGAAGACTCCCGGCAAGATGCACGCCTGCGGCCATGACGGCCACACCGCGATGCTGCTCGGTGCTGCGCGCTATCTCGCCGAGACCCGCAATTTTGCCGGTGATGCGGTGGTGATCTTCCAGCCGGCCGAGGAAGGCGGCGCCGGCGGCCTGGCCATGGTCAAGGACGGAATGATGGAGCGCTTCGGCATCGAGCAGGTCTACGGCATGCACAATGGCCCGGGCATTCCGATCGGCTCGTTCGCGATCCGGCCGGGTCCGATCATGGCGGCGACCGACGAGGTCGATATCATGATCGAGGGCCTCGGCGGCCATGCCGCGCGGCCGCACAAATGCGTCGATTCCGTTCTGGTCGGCGCGCAGGTGATCACCGCGTTGCAGTCGATCGTCGCGCGCAGCGTCGATCCGCTGGAATCGGCCGTGATCTCGATCTGTGAGTTTCACGCCGGCAACGCCCGCAACGTCATTCCGCAAACCGCGACATTGAGGGGTACCATCCGCACGCTGTCGCCGGAGGTGCGCAAGCTGGTCGAGAAGCGCGTGCACGAGATTGTCGCGGGCGTGGCGCAGATCACCGGTGCCAAGATCGATCTGCACTACAAGCGCAATTATCCCGTGGTGAACAACCACGCCGCGGAGACCGAAATTGCGCGTCGCATCGCCGGGCAGGTCGCGGGCGAGGCCAACGTGCACGAGATGTCGCCGCTGATGGGCGGCGAGGATTTCGCCTATATGCTGGAAGCGCGCCCCGGCGCCTTCATCTTCTGCGGCAACGGCGACAGCGCCGGCCTGCATCACCCCGCCTACAATTTCGACGACGAGGCGATCGTTTACGGCACGTCGTACTGGGTCAAGCTGGTCGAGGAATCGCTCGCGGCATCGTAGGGCCGAGCGTGAGGTCAAGCCGAAAGCACAAATGAAAGGGCCCGTGCATCGCACGGGCCCTTTGTCTTTGAGTGACGCGACCGGCTTCAGAAGATCCGCGAGAAGATCACGTACAGCGTGCCCGACAACAGGATCGCGACGGGCAGGGTCAGCACCCAGGCCATCAGCATGTTCCTGATGGTGGCGACCTGGAGACCCGACCCGTTCGCGGCCATGCTGCCGGCGACGCCGGACGACAGCACGTGGGTCGTCGATACCGGCAGGCCGAACATGTCGGCGGCGCCGATCGTGGCGGCGGCGACCAGCTCGGCAGAGGCGCCCTGCGCGTAGGTCAGGTGGGTCTTGCCGATCTTCTCGCCGACGGTGACGACGATGCGCTTCCAGCCGATCATGGTGCCGAGGCCGAGCGCGATCGCGACCGCCACTTTCACCCAGGTCGGGATGAACTTGGTCGCGTTGTCGAGCCCGCCCTTGTAGGCGTTCAAGGTTGCGACCTCGTCCTTGTTGAGGTCGTTTTCCTTGTCCTTCATCAGGAAGCGGATCGCTTCCGAGGTCAGGTACATGTCGTTGCGGGTGTTGCCGACGACTTCCGCCGGCACCTTGTTCAGCGAGCCGTATGTCGCAACCTGGTCGCCGACATCCTTCACCAGCACTGACAGCGAAGGGTAGGTGCCTTCGCTGATGTGATGCGAGGTGACGTACTGCGTCACCGCAGGCCGGGGGTCGCCGATGATCGCATGACCGGCGCCCTTGGCCGCAACCACCTTGGAGGCGGCATCCGAGACCTTCGCGAACTGGGCGACCTGCGATTCCGGCAATGCGCGGTTGAGCGCATAGGCGGTCGGCACGGTGCCGATCAGGATCAGCATGATCAGGCCCATGCCCTTCTGTCCGTCGTTCGAACCATGGGCGAAGCTGACGCCGGTGCAGGTCAGGATCAGCAGGCCGCGAATCCAGATCGGCGGGGCTTTGTTGCCCTCAGGGGCGGCATAGAGCGCCGGGTTCTTGATGATCACTTTGAGTAGCAGCAGCAGGCTTGCGGCGCAGACGAAGCCGACCAGCGGCGACAGCAGGAGCGCATAGCCGATCTCCGTGGCCTTGCCCCAGTCCACGCCCGAGGTGCCGTCGCGGCCGCGCATCAGCGCGTTCGCCACGCCGACGCCGATGATCGACCCGATCAGCGTGTGCGAGGAGGAGGCCGGCAGGCCGAAATACCAGGTACCGAGGTTCCAAAGGATCGCGGCGATCAGCAGCGCGAACACCATCGCGAAACCGGCGCTCGAGCCGACCTGGAGGATCAGCTCCACCGGCAGCAGCGAGACGATGCCGAACGCGACAGCTCCGGTCGACGTCAGCACGCCGAGGAAGTTGAACAGGCCGGACCACATCACTGCGAATTCCGCCGGCAGCGAGTGGGTGTAGATCACGGTCGCAACCGCGTTGGCGGTGTCGTGGAAACCGTTGACGAATTCGAAGCCGAGCGCGATCAGGAGCGCAACGATAAGCAGGATATAGGGCAGGTAGCTCGTGACCCTGGTACCGGTCGCATCGACATCGGAATAGATGCTGTAGGCCACGTAGAGCAGGCCCACGGCCAAGATGCCGAAGAACAGGATCATCGTCAGCGGATTGAAGCCCTTGTCGAGATTTGGCCGCGAGGCCGGCTGGATCGGCGCGGGATCGGCTACCGCGTGGTCGAATGCAACATCGGTCATGTCTGGACGCCCCTTAGCTCTGTAAGGGCTATTGTCCCCGATGGATTTGAAGGCTGGATGACAACCAGGGCTTGAAAGCCGCTTTCCCGCCTGTATCTAGGCGGCGCGCGCCGCTTTCTTCTGCAGACTGGCGGCGATTTTCAGATCTTCGACAAAGCGCTGATATTCCAGCACTTTGGCTTCCGGATCGGGCAACCGCAGCAGATAGGACGGGTGCACCGTCACCAGGGCCTTGTGACCGTCGGGAAGGTCGATCAGCCGGCCGCGGGTCTTGCCGATCGGGGTGATCTTGCCGAACACGCTCTGCGCGGCAGTCGCGCCCATCGCGACGATGAGATCGGGCTGGATTACGGAGACTTCCCGCTCATACCACTGCCGGCAGGCCTTTATCTCCGGCGTATTCGGCTTCTGATGCAGGCGGATTTTGCCGCGCGGCACGAATTTGAAGTGTTTCACCGCGTTGGTGACATAGACCTTCTTGCGGTCGACGCCGGCTTCCGCCAGTGCCCGGTCCAGCATCTGGCCGGCCGGACCAACGAAGGGATGGCCGGCGAGATCTTCCTTGTCGCCGGGTTGCTCGCCGACCAGCATGATATTGGCGGACTTCGGGCCTTCGCCGAATACGGTCTGCGTCGCGTCCTTGTAGAGCGGGCAGGCGCGGCAATGCGCAGCCTCCTCGCGGAGCGCTTCGAGATCGTCGGTGGCGGACTTACGTTTCATCGGAGCCTCCGGTCGCTTCTGAGGCTTGTGTGGATCGGTTGCGGCATTGGCGATCATGGCGCCGGTCATGCGTTCGGCGTCCTCGATCAGAGGCTTAATGATCGAAGCCTCGGGCAGGTTCCTCCAGTATTTCTTCGGCATCTCGGCCTGCATCGCCTTCACCTTGAGGCGGGCCGGATTGAAGATGCTGGCGTAGTAACGCCGCCAGGTTTCCTCCAGCCGATCTTCGCCCGGCGCCTCGCGCTTGCTGACGCCAGACGTGAACGAGAGCGCGTGGCCGTCCCAATGTGCGCAGAGATCCGGCGTCAGGATCGACCATGGCATGTCGGCAAAACGTTTGGCGAAGAACGGCGCGGCGAGCTCGACGATATGATGCTCCGGCTCGAACCAGGCGACGTAGTGTGCTTCGCGTTCCCGGCCGATCTCACGAAAGCGCACGAAGGCGTGCATCTTGTGCTCGTCGCGATAGACCGCCTTTGCCATGGCCGTGACTTGCGCGACATCTGCATCGGTCGCGACCTCGATGAGGTCGTGATTGCCCTTCAGCCGAAACAGCAGGCGATAGAGGATCGAAAAACGCTCGCCGTCGCGATGCAGGATCGCGGCCTTGGCGAGTTCTACGAATTTTGCTGACACGTTGAAGGTGCCATTGCCGGCCTCCGGCAGCCGAGACGGCGAGGGCGGCGCGAACAGCTCCGCTTCGCCGCCCTGCACGGCCCAGGTGATATCGGCCGGCTTCACCTGATGAAGCACGAGCGCACGCGCGGCTTTGCGCCAGCCGTCGAAATCGGTTTCGGTGTCGAGGGTGATGTACTGCATCAGAAGCCAAACCCCAGTTGCGTTGCCTTCGGCTTGAACCGTTCGATCAGCCGTGCCTCGTCGAGGCGATGCGGCGTGGGCCGGTGATCGCTGAGGACGATGAACGGCAGCGCCTTGTTGCGGGGCACATGCAGCCGTGCGAGATCGGAGACGCGGATGGTGGTCGTGCGCCGCGTCGCGATGATGCGCTCGACCGTCTTGGTGCCGAAGCCCGGCACGCGCAACAATTCCTCGCGGCTGGCGCGGTTGACGTCGAGCGGGAAGCGGTCGCGGTGGCGCAGCGCCCAGGCGAGTTTTGGATCGATGTCGAGCGGCAGCATCGCGCTGTCGTCGACGATCTCGCCGACATCGAAGCCGTAGAACCGCATCAGCCAGTCGGCCTGGTAGAGTCGGTGCTCGCGCAGCAAGGGCGGCGCGCGCAGAGGCAGCGCGCGGCTGGCGTCGGGGATCGGGCTGAACGCGGAATAGTAGATGCGCCTCAGCCTGTATGAGCCGTAGAGATTGGCGCTGGTGTGGAGAATTGTGTGGTCGGAGGCCGCGTCGGCGCCGACGATCATCTGCGTGCTTTGGCCTGCCGGCGCGAAGCGCTGCGGCCTGGCTTTCGTTTTCGCGCTACGGTTTTCCTCGGCCTCGTCCAGCTTCAGCCGCAGCCGGCCCATGGTGCGGCGGATCGCGCGCACGTCTTTCTCGGGCGCGAATTGCTGCAGGCTCGCCTCTTCCGGCATCTCGATGTTGATGGAAAGACGATCGGCATATTTGCCGGCCTCGGCAATCAATGCATCGTCGGCCTCCGGGATTGTTTTGAGATGGATGTAGCCGCGGAAGTGATGCTGCTCGCGCAGTTTTCGCGCGACGCTCACCACTTGCTCCATGGTGTAGTCGGGGCTGCGGATGATGCCGGAGGAGAGAAACAGCCCCTCGATGTAATTGCGCCGGTAGAAGTCGAGCGTCAGCTTGACCACCTGGTCGACGGTGAAGCGGGCGCGCGGCACGTTGGAGGAGGCGCGGTTGACGCAATAGAGGCAATCGTAATTGCAAGCGTTGGTCAGCAGCACCTTGAGCAGCGAGATGCAGCGGCCGTCCGGGGCGTAGGAATGGCAGATGCCCATGCCGGGCGCGGTCGAGCCCATGCCCTTGCCGTCGCTGGAATCCCGCCTTTCGGTGCCGCTGGAGGCGCAGGACGCGTCGTACTTGGCGGCGTCTGCCAGAATCTCCAGTTTGCGTTGCACGTCCATGTGTGAATCCCTTTGATTCTGCTCATGAATCCCGAAGAGTCCCAATTCGATTGACTCCTGGGGCGCCGTTAGCTTTATATTAGAACATACCATGAACAATTGAGCCAGCCGTTGGTTCTCTTTTGAGAGCACCGGCAATCATCCCTGAAGGAGCGGCGAGCATGCAGAGCGCGATCAGCAAAAGTGGTCGCCGGTTTTGCGTCCGATCGCGCTCTTCTTTTTAAGAGGGCGCATGATCTTGTCGCCAAACCGCTCACACTTTGGCGGATCATGCGCCACCGCACGAACAAGCGCGCTTGCGACCTTGCGCGGCCAGATCGAGCGCATCGAGACGGCGGAGGTCGTGCATCAGCGCGATCGCGTCGCGCTTGGTCACGGCGCGGCCGACGGCGCGTTGAAGGGCGGGCTCGCGCGCGCGGCGATCCACGAGGTGTTTTGCGAAGGACGTCAGGGCGCGGCCGCGACGGGCTTTGTCACGGGACTTGCGGGGCGCGTGACGGCGCGCAAACCGCTGCTATGGGTGCGGCAGGATTTTTCAGACATTGAAACCGGCGCGCTGTCGATGAGCGGGCTCGCCGAGATCGGTCTCGATCCGCGCCGCATGGTGATGGTGCGCGCCGCCGATGTGGAGAGCGCGCTGCGCACCTCGGCCGATGGGCTCGCCTGCGATGCGCTGGGTGCGGTCGTGCTCGAGCTCTGGGGCGAAACCAGGCAGTTCGATCTCGTGGCGAGCCGCAAGCTGACGCTGGCCGCGCAATCTTCAGGCGTAACTGGCCTGTTGCTGCGGATGGCCGCGCAACCTTTGCCATCGACCGCGGAGACACGATGGATGCTGCGCGCGGCGCATTCGCCGCCGGGGTCGGTGTGGAGTGCCTGGGGCGCGCCGCGCTTCGATGCCGAGCTCCTGCGCAATCGTCATGGCCCGTGCGGCCGGTGGATCATGGAATGGAAATGTGATGAGTGCCAGTTCTCTGAACCGCCGGCGTATCCTCAGCCTGTGGCTGCCGCGCCTGCCCATCGACCGGATCCAGCGGTTCTTTGGCAACGCCGGACTGCATAAGAATAACGAGCCCAGCATCGTCGTTGCCAAGGACAACAGCGCGCTGGTGATCCATGCGCTGGACGAGGCCGCCGAGCGCCTCGGTCTGTATATCGGCCAGCCCTTGGCCAATGCCCGGGCGATGTGTCCGGATTTAAAGGTGTTCGACGCCGATGTCGTGACCGATGCGAAGACGCTCAGCGACATCGCCGACTGGTGCGATCGTTTCACGCCGCTGGTGGCGCTCGATCCGCCGCACGGGCTGTTTCTGGACATCACCGGCTGTGCGCATCTGTTCGGCGGTGAGACTGCGTTGTTGCAGACCCTCGTCCGTGCCCTCGATCGCCAGGGCTTTGCCGTCAGCGCGGCGATCGCCGGCACCTCGGTTTGCGCACGCACGCTGACGCGCCAGGTCACGGGCACCATCGTCGCCGATGGCGGGGAGGCGGCGGCGATCAGCCGGTTTCCGGTGTCCGCGCTTGGTGCGGGCGAGGCCATCACCACGGGCTTGCGCCGCGCCGGCCTGAAGACGATCGGCGATGTCGCTTCCCGCGAACCACATGAAATCACGGCGCGGTTCGGTGCGCGGTTCTCCACGCTGCTCGCGCATGCGCTGGGGCAGGGCGATGCGCCGATCAGCCCGCGAAAGCCGCCGCCCGATTACATCGTGGAAAAACGCTTTGCCGAGCCGATCGCCACCGACACCATGATCGCGATGACGCTGTCGCGGCTCGCCGACACGCTGATCGCGGCGATGGAGAAGCAAGGCAAGGGCGCGCGCCGCCTGGAAGCAACCTTCTTCCGCACCGACGGCGCGGTGCGCGCGATCATGGTCGAGACCGGACGTCCCGTGACGCGAAGCGCCGTCGTCGACCGGTTGTTCCGCGAGCGCCTCGATGCGCTCGCCGATCCGCTGGATCCCGGCTTCGGCTTTGACATGGTGCGGCTGTCGGCGAGCCGCACCGAGATCGTGGTGCAGGAGCAGCGCGATCTCGACGCCCATGTCCACGACAATGACGAGCTCGCCGCGCTGATCGACCGCATCGCCGCGCGCATCGGCGGAAAGCGCGTCGTCGTGCACCTGCCGCAGGACACCCATATCCCCGAATGTGCGGTGCTGGCCGCACCCGCGCAGCATCATCTCGCCATGGCCATGCAGGCCGAATGGCCAGCGCGCACCGAGAGTGAGCCGCCGCTGCGTCCCTTGCGGCTGTTCGACAAGCCCGAGCCGGTCGCGGTTCCGTTCGCGACCGTGCCCGACGGCCCGCCGCATCAATTCACCTGGCGCCGCGCGCAGCATGCGGTGGTGCGGGTCGAAGGGCCCGAACGCATCGCCATGGAATGGTGGCGGCAGGACGGCAAGCAACTGACGCGGGACTATTTCCGTATCGAGGATGCCGAGGGCCTGCGCTTCTGGATCTTTCGCGACGGTCTTTACGAAGGGGAGTGCTTCGATGACGACGGCAAGCCCGCTCCTCCCGGTTGGTATGTGCACGGTCTCTTCGCATGAATACACCAGCTTATGCCGAGATCGGCATCACCACGAATTTCTCCTTCCTGCGCGGCGGCTCGGACCCGCGTGCCTATGTGCACCAGGCCAGCATCCTCGGCATTCCCGTGATCGGCATCGCGGATCACAACACGCTGGCCGGTGTAGTGCGCGCCTACAAGGAGCTCGACAATGACAAGGTGCTGCACAAGCCAAAGCTGCTGATCGGCACGCGCATCGTCTTTATCGACGGTACGCCCGATATTCTGGTCTATCCGCGCGACCGCGCCGCCTATGGCCGGCTGTGCCAGCTTCTCACCCGGGGCAAGCGCGGCGACGACATCACGCGGATCGAGAAGGGCGAGTGCCATCTCACCTTCGCCGATCTGCTTGCATTTTCCGAAGGTCAGCTCCTGATCCTGACGCTGCCGCATCGCTTCGATGCGGCGCAAGCGCAGGACATTCTCGCCAAGCTGAAGGCGAGCCGCGCCGAGGGCGTGTGGCTGGCGGCGAGCCTGATCTATCGCGGCGACGACCGGCGCCGCCTCGCGCAGCTCGATGATCTCGCCGCAAAAGCAAAAGTGCCGCTGCTTGCGACCAACGAGGTGCTCTATCACGATGCCGGCCGCCGTCCTCTCCAGGACGTGCTGACCTGCATCCGGGAAAAAACCACGATCGAGGCGATCGGCCGGAGGCTGGAAGCCAATGCAGAGCGGTTTCTGAAGACACCCAGGGAGATGGCGCGGCTGTTCCGCGATTTCCCTGAGGCTATCGCGGAGACCATGCGCTTTGCGGACAAGATCACCTTCTCGCTCGACCAGCTCAAATACCAGTATCCGGACGAGCCGGTGCCGCCGGGGAAGTCCGCGCAAGGGCATCTGGAGGATATGACCTGGGCGGGTGTCGACAAATATTTCGATGGTGAGATCGACGACAAGCTGCGCGCCACCCTGAAGAAAGAGCTCGCGCTGATCGCCGAGCTGAAATACGCGCATTACTTCCTCACCGTCCACGACATCGTGCATTACGCGCGCAGCCAGAACATTTTGTGCCAGGGGCGGGGATCGGCGGCGAATTCGGCGGTCTGCTACGTGCTCGGCATCACCTCGGTCGACCCGACCAAGGTCGATCTGCTGTTCGAGCGCTTCATCTCCAAGGAGCGGCTGGAGCCGCCCGATATCGACGTCGATTTCGAGCATTCGCGGCGCGAGGAGGTGATGCAATATGTCTATCGCCGTTACGGCCGCCACCGCGCCGCGATCATCGCCACCGTCATTCACTATCGCCCCCGCAGCGCCATCCGCGACGTCGGCAAGGCGCTGGGCCTGACCGAGGACGTCACCGCCGCACTCGCCGACACCGTCTGGGGCAGCTGGGGCAAGGGCCTCAACGACATGCAGGTCAGGCAGGCCGGCCTCGATCCGCAAAACTCCATGATCAACCTCGCGGTCGAGCTCGCGACCGAGCTGATCGAATTTCCACGTCATCTGTCTCAGCATGTCGGCGGCTATGTGCTCACGCAAGACCGGCTCGACACCTATGTGCCGATCGGCAACGCCGCGATGGACGATCGGACCTTCATCGAATGGGACAAGGACGATGTCGACGCGCTCAGCATGATGAAGGTCGACGTGCTCGCGCTGGGCATGCTGACCTGCATCAGGAAATCTTTTGATCTGATCGACCAGCACAAGGGCAAGCGCTGGGTTCTGGCGAGCGTCCCGCAGGACGATCCCAAAGTCTACGACATGCTGTGCCTCGGAGAATCGCTCGGCGTGTTCCAGGTCGAAAGCCGCGCACAGATGAACATGCTGCCACGCCTGAAGCCACAGACCTTCTACGATCTCGTCATCGAAGTCGCGATCGTGCGGCCGGGACCGATCCAGGGCGACATGGTGCATCCGTATCTGCGGCGGCGGAAAATGCGGCCCGAGGATATCGAATATCCCTACCCTAAGGGTGGCAATAAAGATGAGCTTCGAGACGTTCTGTACAAGACGCTTGGTGTTCCTCTTTTCCAGGAGCAGGCCATGCGAATTGCGATCGTGGCCGCAGAATTTACCCCGGAAGAAGCGAACGGATTGCGTCGTGCCATGGCGACGTTTCGCAACGTTGGTACCATCGGCAATTTCGAAGAGAAAATGATCGGCAACATGATTCGCAGAGGTTACGATCCGCAATTTGCAAAAAACTGCTTCGAGCAGATCAAGGGGTTTGGCTCCTATGGTTTCCCGGAAAGTCACGCGGCGAGCTTTGCGCAGCTTGTCTACGTCTCTTCATGGCTGAAGCTTCATCATCCCGATGCGTTCTGCTGCGGTCTCCTGAACTCGCAGCCGA
Organism: Bradyrhizobium sp. LB14.3; assembly: GCF_040547985.1. Classification (NCBI taxonomy): domain Bacteria; kingdom Pseudomonadati; phylum Pseudomonadota; class Alphaproteobacteria; order Hyphomicrobiales; family Nitrobacteraceae; genus Bradyrhizobium; species Bradyrhizobium sp. LB14.3. Next base: position 2,167 of record NZ_JBEPQT010000029.1, on the reverse strand, counting down.
TGGGCTTTTACGCCCCGGCGCAGATCGTCAGCGACGCCCGCAAGAACGGCGTCGAGGTGCGCGACATCGACGTGTCTCATAGTTCCGCACAAAACACGCTGGAAAATACAGAGGGCAAGTATTGTGCTGTCCGTCTCGGTTTCCGCCAGGTCGACGGCTTTCACTGGCTCGATCCGGATGAGGACGCACTCAAAAAACAACAGGCAGAGCGGCAGGGCAAGGAATACGTCAGCCAGGAAGACTGGGCAGATCTTATCGTCGCCGCCCGCAACCGCCGGCCCTTTACCTCGTTGGAAGACTTCGCCCGCGACACCGGACTGCCCAAGCGCGCGCTGATCCTGCTCGCCGATGCCGACGCGTTCCGCTCGCTCGGGCTCGACCGCCGCGAGGCGCTGTGGCAGGTGCGGCGCCTGCCCGACGATGTGCCGCTGCCGCTGTTCGAAGCGGCCACCGCACGCGAGCAGCCGGACGAGCACGCCAAGCCGTTGCCGGTGATGCCGCGCGCCGAACAGGTGGTCGCGGACTACCAGACCATTCGCCTTTCACTCAAAGGCCATCCGATGGAATTCTTGCGCGAGATGTTTACGCGCGAGCGCATCGTCGCCTGCAAGGACATCAATCATGTGAACGAGCGGCGCCGCGTGCGCTGTGCCGGCGTCGTCCTGGTACGGCAGCGGCCGGGCAGCGCCAGCGGCGTCGTGTTCATGACGCTGGAGGACGAAACCGGCATCGCCAATGTCGTGGTATGGCCCAAGATCATGGAGCAGTACCGCAAAGAGGTGATGGGTGCGCGCCTCATCCTGGTCGAAGGCTACATCCAGAGCAGCCCCGAAAAGGTGACGCACCTTATCGCCCAGCGCATGATCGACCGTTCGCACGATCTGGTCGGCCTCGCCAACGACGCCCTGAGCTGCAAGCACCCGGTGCCGGCAGGCGCCGCCCTGATCGAGCCGCTCAACGACGATCCCCGCGCCCATGCGGATGCGCCCGCGCAAAAAATCCGCCACCCCCGCAACGTCCGCATCCTGCCGCCGTCGCGGGATTTTCATTGAGGTTGTGGGCCGCGCCGCTCTCGCACCGTCACCCTGAGGTGGCCGCTTCTTCAGCGGCCCTCGAAGGGCGACGGCCCGGCTACCAGCTCGGCCGTTCATCCTTCGAGGCTCTTCTTGCGATGCTTGCATCGCAAGCTTCGCACCTCAGGATGACGGAACTGCCGGGGACGCGCATGCCCTCCTAAAAATTCACCCGGTTCGAAATCGCGCCGTCCACCACCAGATTGGAGCCTGTGGTGAACGCCGACACCGGGCTTGCCAAGAACACCGCCGCGCTCGCGATTTCCTGCGGGGTCGCCATGCGGCCGGTCGGATTGCGGCTCATCGCATCTTCGTAGCGTTTTGGCATGTTCTGTTCGATCATGTTCCAGACGCCGCCCTTGAAGTAGACGGTGCCGGGCGAGACCACGTTGACGCGGATCTTCTTCTTTGCGTATTGCCGCGCCAGCCCCTTGGCCATGTGGATCAGTGCCGCCTTGATCGGGCCGTAGGAGCTGGCGAGATCGGCCTGTGCCGCTGAGATCGAGGAGATGATGACGAAGGCGGCGTCGCCACTCTTCTCACCGCCGGCCTCGAGAAACGGCCGCGCGGCGTCGAACGCATGGACGGCGCCGAGCAGGTCGAGCCGAAAATTCTGCTCCCACGATGCGGCATCATGGCCTTGCGCCATCGCCCCCGCGTTAGAGAACAGCATGTCGATGCCGCCAAGCTCCTTTGCAGCATTCTCGATCCAGGATTTCAGTGCCGCGCCGTCAGTGACGTCGACGGGGCCCCCGGTCGCGCGGATACCGCTGGCCTTCAACTCCGTAACGGTGGCGGCAACCTGATCGGCGTTGCGTGCACACACCGCGACATTGCTGCCTTCACCGGCCAGCGTCGCCGCAATCGCCCGCCCGATGCCGCGGGTGCCGCCGAGCACGATGGCGTTCTTGCCTTTGAGACCGAGATCCATTGTTTGGCTCCTTCTTGTTGATGCAGGGTATTGTAGCTGTTTCGGAGGATATGCCGAACTTCTCCAATTCGTCATTGCGAGCGCAGCGAAGATTCCATGGGGAGTGGATAGCGACCAAGTCTGAGGCCAGACTGAGGTTGCAATACCACCCAACCTGGAGACG
>NZ_JBEPQT010000028.1:0-79640 GCF_040547985.1 Bradyrhizobium sp. LB14.3 | reverse complement strand
CCTTCCAGTCAAGCCGCGCGACGCGCGCCACCAAATTGCGCCGTAGCTAGCGCGGCTTGGCTGGAAGGTCCCGGGGGGCCCGTTACCCCATCTACGGCAGCTCGCTGCATAGCTGATCTACCGCGGCTCTCATCCGCTCGCGCTTTACCCTCTCCCCGATTCCTGATCCTCTATCCCTAATCAGCCGGATCAACCGGCCTGCCCCAGGGAGAGACGCCATGAAGCTCGGCACCGCGATTGCGGAAATCATGAAGCGCGAGGGGATCGAGATCCTCTGCGGCTATCCCGTCAACCATTTGATCGAGCATGCGGCGAAGGCCGATATCCGCCCGGTGATGGTACGGCAGGAGCGCGTCGGCATCCACATGGCGGATGCGATCTCGCGGGTGACCTCGGGACGCAGCATCGGCGCGTTCTGCATGCAGCATGGCCCCGGCGCGGAGAACGCGATGGGCGGCGTCGCGCAATGCTACGGCGAATCCGTTCCCGTGCTGGTGCTGCCGATGGGCTATCAGCGCAGGCTTGCGCATATAGAGCCGAACTTCAGTTCCAGCGAGGCGATGAAGCCATTTTCGAAATCATCCGAGCCGATCATCCTGGCCGCCGAGGTCGCCAATATTTTTCGCCGCGCGTTCACGAAACTAAAGAACGGCCGCGGTGGTCCCGTCATCGTCGAAATTCCTGCTGACATGTGGAACGAAGAGGTGCCGGAGCCGCTGAACTACACGCCGGTGCTGCGCACCCGCTATGGCGCCGATCCCGTTCATGTGAAGGAAGCTGCCGCCCTGCTCGTCAAAGCCAAGCGCCCCGTGATCTATGCCGGCCAAGGCGTGCATTACGCCCAGGCATGGGCGCAACTGAAACGGCTCGCCGAGCGGCTCGCCATTCCCGTCACCACGAGCCTCGGCGGCAAATCGTCCTTCCCGGAAACGCATCCGCTCTCGCTCGGCTCCGGCGGCCTTGCGGTGCCGCGCGCGGTGCCAAAATTCCTCGCCGAGGCCGACGTCATCCTCGGTATCGGATGCTCCTTCACCGAAACCAATTTCGGCATCGCGATGCCGAAGGGCAAGACCATCATCCATTCGACGCTCGATCCGAACCATCTCAACAAGGACGTGGAAGCCAGGATCGGCCTCGTCGGCGATGCCGGGCTCGTGCTCGACGCGCTGCTGGAGGAGATCGGCAGGACCGTCACCGCGGATCGCGACGCATCGGCGGTCGCAGCCGAGATCGCGGCCTCGCACAAGGAGTGGCTGGCCAAATGGATGCCAAAACTCACCAGCGATGACGCGCCCTTGAGCCCCTATCGCGTGCTGTGGGATTTGCAACACACCGTTGACGTCAGCAACACCATCATCACCCATGATGCCGGCAGCCCGCGCGACCAGCTCTCGCCGTTCTGGAAGTCGGTCGAGCCCCTCACCTATCTCGGCTGGGGCAAGACGACGCAGCTCGGCTACGGCCTGGGCCTTGCGATGGGCGCCAAGCTCGCAAAGCCCGACAAGCTCTGCATCAATGTCTGGGGCGATGCGGCGATTGGCTTTACTGGCATGGATTTCGAGACCGCAGTGCGCGAGCGCATCCCGATCATGTCGATCCTCCTGAATAATTTTTCGATGGCGATCGAATTGAAGGTGATGCCGGTCTCGACCGAAAAATATCGTTCGACCGACATTTCCGGCGACTACGCCGCGATGGCGCGCGCCTTCGGCGGCTATGGCGAGCGGGTGACGAAGCCTGAGGACATCATTCCTGCGATCAAGCGTGGCATCCAGAAGACGCGGGAAGGCGTTCCGGTGCTGCTGGAGTTCATCACCAGCAAGGAGACCGAGGTGTCGCGGCCGGGCACGTGAAGCGGGCCGTGTTTTGGCGGCAAACTCACTGGGGCGGGCGCTGGCTCCGGCCGCAGGAGATGTGATAATCCGCCCTGGTGCCGCGCATGTCGCTGCATCAAGCCGGATTGCGAATGACCAGCCCCACCAACGACATCAAGGAACTCGAGCGCCTGTTACAATCGGCCTCAGCCGAAAGCGCGCAGCTTCGCAGCGAGCTTGCGACTGCGCGCGATCGTCAGCGCGCCAGCGCCGGGATCTTGCGTACCATCGCGGCCTCTCCGTCCGATGCCCGGCCGGTCTTCGAGGCGATTGCGTCCAGCTCCAGGCATTTGCTCGGCGGCTTCTCCGCCACCGTGCTTCAATTCATCGGCGACGAGCTGCACCTCGTGGCGTTTACACCAACGAGCCCCGAGGCGGACGAAGGGCTCAAGGCCTCGTTCCCGCGCAAGATTGCCGACTTTCCAACCTTCGCCCTGGTGCGTGGCGGCGAGACGATCCAGTTTCCAGATAGCGAAGCTGCGGACGTCCCGGAGCTGAACCGGAACCTTGCACGGCTGCGTGGCTTCCGCAGCGTGTTGTTCATGCCGCTGATGAACCGGGGTGCTCCAGTCGGCATGATCAGCGTCACGCGCGCCGAGCCCGGCGCGTTCGCGGCCGACCTCGTGCAGCTGCTCCAGACCTTTGCCGACCAGGCCGTGATCGCGATCGAGAATGCGCGCCTGTTCAACGAGACGCGCGAGACGCTGGAGCGCCAGACTGCCAGCGCCGACATTCTGAAAGTGATGGCCGCCTCACCGTCCGACGTACAGCCGGTGTTCGACGCCATCGCCGCCAACGCCAACCGGCTGATCGGCGGCTTCTCCACCGCGGTGCTGCGCTATATCGACGGCGCCGCGCACCTTGCGGCGTTCACGCCGACCGATCCAGCCGGCGATCGCGTGCTCCAGTCCTCGTTCCCGGTGCCGTTCGCGCAGTTCCCGCCCTACCAGCTCGTGGCCCATGGTGCGGCGGCGCAATTGCCCGACACCGAGCTCGAACCGGCGGCCCGCGACATCGCGCGCGCCCGCGGCTACCGCAGCATGCTGTTCGCACCCTTGATGAGCGACGGCGAGGCCATTGGAATCATCATCGCCACGCGGCGAGCGACGGGCGCTTTCGGCGAGCATCATGTGCGGCTGCTGCAGACCTTCGCCGACCAGGCGGTGATCGCGATCAAGAATGTCAGCCTGTTCAACGCCACGAGGGAAGCGCTGGAACGGCAGACCGCGACCGCCGACATCCTCAAGGTGATCGCGGCCTCGCCCGCGGACGTGACGCCGGTGTTCCAGGCGATCTCCGACAGCGCCAAGACGCTGATCGGCGGACATTCCTCCACTGTCACCCGCGTCATCGACGGCCTGCTGCATCTGGCGGCCTTTACCACTGACGTTGAGGCCGGCAACGCGGATCTGCTCAGCTCGTTCCCCGCGCCGCTGTCGGCATCCGGCATTCACAGCCGGGTGGCGACGAGCGGAGAGTTCGCATTCCGAAGCGACATGCAGAACGAGCCCGACCTCACGGACGCCATGAGGGAACTGGCGCGGACCAGAGGTTATCGCAGCATCCTCGTGATCCCGATGCTGCGCGACGGCGTTGCGATCGGCACTATCGGCGTGACGAGGCCGGAGGCCGGTCCTTTCCCGGACAAGGCGATCGCCTTGCTCAAGACCTTTGCCGACCAGGCCGTGATCGCCATCGAGAACACGCGGCTGTTCAACGAGGTGCAGGACCGCACCAGGGAGCTCGCCAAATCGCTCGACGATTTGCGCGCCGCCCAAGACCGGCTGGTCCAGACCGAGAAGCTGGCCTCGCTCGGCCAGCTCACCGCCGGCATCGCGCACGAGATCAAGAATCCGCTCAACTTCGTCAACAATTTCGCGGCGCTCTCCGCCGAGCTGACCGACGAGCTGAACGAGGCGCTCGCGACTGTCCCGCTCGCGGACGACGTCCGTAGCGAAGTCGACGACCTGACCGGGCTTCTGAAGGACAACCTCGCGAAAATCGTGCAGCACGGAACGCGCGCCGATTCTATCGTCAAGAACATGCTGCTGCATTCCCGCGAGGGCGGCGGCGAGCATCGGCTGAGCGACATCAACGCGCTGGTCGAAGAGAGCCTCAACCTCGCCTATCACGGCGCCCGCGCCGAGAAGCCGCAGTTCGACGTGACGCTGAAGCGCGAGCTCGATCCCGCGGCCGGGCAAGCGGAAGTGTTTCCGCAGGAGATCACCCGGGTGCTGCTGAACCTGATCTCGAACGGTTTTTACGCGGTCGCCAAGCGCAAGGCGGATAATGGCGCCGGCGACTACGACCCGATCGTGACCGCGACGACGCGCGATCGCGGCGACAGCATCGAGATCCGCATCCGCGACAACGGCACCGGCATCCCGCACGAGGTGAAGGAGAAGATGTTCAATCCGTTCTTCACCACCAAGCCGGCCGGCGAAGGCACCGGCCTCGGATTGTCGATGAGCCACGACATCGTGGTAAAGCAGCACGGGGGCACGATCGACGTTGCGACCGAGCCCGGCGCGTTCACGGAGTTCAGGATTCTGCTGCCGCGCAAGAGCCGCTTTGCGGAGAACAACGAGGGATAGCGTTACCGGGAGGGTGTCTTGAAGGGTCTCGCGTGGTTCTTTCGGCGGCAACTGCTCTCGCTGTCCGGCGTCGGCCTCATTCTGGGCGCGCTGTTCTTCGCGGCCGCGCTCACGCCAACGCTGATCCCGCGCAGCTATCTCACGCAAGGTGCGCTTGCCGGCGGCTGCTTCGCGATCGGCTACCTCGCCGGCGTCCTGTGGCGCCGGCTGTGGCACTATCTCGAATTGCCCGAGCCGTCGGCGCGCGCACGAGCGATTGCGAATGCGCTGGCGGCAGTCGGCTGCCTGCTCCTCGTCATCGTCTTCCTCTGGCGCACAACCGAATGGCAGAATTCGATCCGCAGTGTAATGAAGATGACCCCGGTCGAGACCGCGCATCCACTCAAGGTCTGCGTGATTGCCATAGTCACGTTCGTGGTGCTGCTGGCGCTGGGGCGGCTGTTTGTGCTTGTCGCCCGCTTCCTTGCCGCACGCAAACGGCGCCTCATGCCGCGGAGAATCGCGAACGTCATCGGCGTGCTCGTTGCAGGCTTGCTGTTCTGGGCGATCGCCAGCAACATCCTGGTCCGCATGGCGTTCAACGCGCTTGATTCGTCCTTCCGTGAACTCGACGCCTTGCACGAGCCCGAGCGGCCGCAGCCGACCGATCCCGGTCGAACAGGAGGCGCGGCATCGCTGGTAAATTGGAGAGAGCTCGGGCGTACGGGCCGCCGATTCATCGCCTCAGGTCCGACCGCAACAGACATCGGTGCAATCACGGGAAGGCCTGCGCAGGACCCTCTGCGCGTCTATGTGGGCCTCGGCAGCCGAGACACCGCGCAGGCGCGCGCCAGGCTTGCGCTCGACGAGCTCAAGCGGCAGCACGGCTTCGACCGCAAAATCCTGATCGTCATCACGCCGACCGGAACCGGCTGGATCGATCCGTCCGCAATCGATACCGTCGAATATCTCCACCATGGCGATGTCGCAAGCGTCGCGATGCAATACTCCTATCTCAATAGCCCGCTGTCACTGCTGTTTCAGCCAGAATACGGCGCGGAGGCTGCGCGCGCGCTGTTCGCGGAAATCTACGGCTATTGGACGACGCTGCCGAAAGAAAAACGGCCGAAGCTGTATTTGCATGGGCTTAGCCTCGGCGCCATGAACTCGGAGAAATCGGCAGAACTGTTCGAGACGATCGGCGATCCCATCGCAGGCGCGCTCTGGAGCGGGCCACCGTTCGAGAGCCGCATCTGGCGCTCGGTCATCGCGAACCGCAATCCGGGCTCGCCGGCGTGGCTGCCGCAATTTCGCGACGGCCGCTTCGTGCGCTTCATGAATCAAAATGGACCGACGGTGCCGGTTGATGCGCCCTGGGGTCCGATGCGGATCGTCTATCTGCAATATGCCAGTGACGCGATCACGTTCTTCGCCTACCGCGATGCCTATCGGGCCCCGGCCTGGATGAGCGCACCGCGCGGGCCGGACGTGTCGCCGGAACTGCACTGGTATCCCATCGTCACGATGCTGCAGCTCGCCCTCGACATGGCGGTCGCAAACGGCACGCCGATGGGCTTTGGCCATGTCTACGCGCCCGAGCATTACGTCGATGCCTGGGTCGCGGTCACCGATGTCCGTGATTGGTCCGCCGACGCGCTGGCGCGGCTTAAAGAGCAGCTTGCGGCGAAGGCGCGGAAGACGAGTGCGGGCGACGCAGGGGACGATCCTTACGACGATCGCGGCGGTTAAATCCCTACTCCGCCATCTCGACCTGCGGGGTGACGGTGGGGCCGGCCAGCGGCCGCTCTTCCATCATGATCAGGCAGAGGGTGGCGCCGGTCATCAGCGCCGTCGCGGCGCCGAAAACGTAGCGGAACGCGTGGCGCATGTCGTCGGCCGGGATTGCGACGCTCCCCGCGACGTGATGCTCGCCGGCGAGCGGAATGTCGGCACCGAGCGCGATGAGCAGGATGGCCGCGAACGCCGCGACCGTGAACGAGGACATCAGCGAGCGGAAGAAGTTCAATGCGCCGGTGATGGTGCCCACCTGTGGACGCGAGACCGAATTCTGCACCGAGACCACGCAGACCGGAAAGGTGGTGCCGAGGCCAAGCGCAAACGCAGCCATCAGCGTCAGCAGGGCCCATAGCGGCAGCGTCATCAAGGTGAGGCCGAGGCCGCACAGCGCAGCCCAGGACGTTCCGACGATGGCGACGCGCTTGTAGTGCTTGGCGCGCGCCATGGTGCGGCCAGCGACGGCCGCACCGATGGTCGAGACGGCCGCGAGCGGAATCAGCGCAAGGCCCGCCTCGCTGGCGCTGAGATGATACACCGCCTCGTAATAGAGCGGGAGCTGCACGGTGAGGCCCGTGATCGCACCGAGCGCGCAACCGCCAGCCGCCAGCCCGAACGGGGCAACCGATCCTCCGAGCAGCGGCAGCGGCAGGAACGGCTCGTCCGCACGACGCGCATGCCACACGAAGGTGACCGCGAGCGCGACAGCGCCGCCCACCATCGCAAGCACGGTCGGCGAGAGCCACGGGAAGCGCGTGCCGCCCCAGGTCAGCACCAGCATGAAGACGACGGCGGAGGCCATCAACAACACGCCGCCGAGCCAGTCGACCTTGCGCTTGCGGTGGAACACCGGGATCTTCTTCATCCTGGGCAGCAGCAACGCGATCGCCGCGGCCGCGAGCGGCACATTGATCCAGAAGATCATCGACCAGTGCAGATGCTCGGCGAACACGCCGCCGATGACCGGGCCGAGAATGCCGCCCACCATCCAGACGCTGGAGAAATAGGCCTGGTACTGGCCGCGCTCGCGTGGGCTCACGACGTCGGAGATCACGGTCTGCACGACAGGCATGATGCCGCCGCCACCCAGTCCCTGGAGACCGCGCGCAAGAATCAGCATCGGCAGGTTCGGCGCGATCGCGCACAGTACCGAGCCCGCGACGAACAGGCTGAGCGAGATGATGATCATGACGCGGCGGCCGTAGATGTCGCTCAGCGACCCGAACACCGGCGCAACCGCGGTCGAGGCGAGCAGATAGGCGGTGATGACCCAGGAGAGATTGGAGACGTCGTGGAACTGGCGTCCGATGGTTGGAAGCGCGGTGGCGACGATGGTCTGATCGAGCGCAGCCAAAAACATCGTCAGCATCAGGCTGATGACGATGGTGCGGACCTCGTCCTGTGACAGCGGCGCCGGCGGCGCCAGTGACGGAGCGTCATCGACGCTCAAGACCTCGGACGGCAGGCGGGACAATTCCTCGGCGATGTCGTCGGGCAATGTCTGGATGTCGGCAGAACTGCTCTGCCGCTCGAACTTGTTCATCTCGACCGGAAGCCATGAGGCGGCGCAACGCCGCGAAGGATTCGTTCTATGCAGCCCAATGTAGACAGCAAAGTTCTTCTCAGGCAGGCACCGCCGCGCATGGGTGCATCCCACCTCACGGTCTTCCCGAAGACGTGATCCGAATTCCCGGCCGATCAGTCCTTTGGACGTCGCTTCAGGCGCGCCCGCTTCGGCAGTTGCGCCGGCCATTGCACGATGTGGTTCTCGAGCTCGTCGTCCGGGATCTGCTCCTCGCTGCCCTCGACCCGTCCGCGTACGGAGACGCCGGCTTCATGCACGGTGTTCGGATCGCCTGACACGAGCGGATGCCACCAATAGAGGTCGCGCCCTTCGGCGACGAGCTTGTAGCCGCAGCTCGGCGGCAGCCAGTTCAGGGTGCGGACATTGGCGGGGGTCAGGCGAACACAGTCAGGAACCTTGTCGGAACGATTCGGGTAGTCCTTGCAGCCGCAGGTCGCGCCATCGAGCAGCTTGCAGCCGACATGGGTGAAATAGATGTCGCCGGTGCCCTCTTCCTCGAGCTTGTTCAGGCAGCAGCGGCCGCAGCCGTCGCACAGGCTTTCCCATTCCGGCCCAGACATCTCTTCCAACGTCTTGGTTTTCCAGAAGAATCCTTCCTGGCCTGAAGGTCGTTTGGGAGCTGCGGTCATGGGCCTCAACAAAAGTTCGAAAGAGCTACGGTTCATGTCATCTAGGGCGTGCAGCCGTGGGGCTGCAAGCAACGCCCGCGTGAGACCCGTAATGAACCGGGGTCAATTAGGCCTGTTGTTCAAAATCGCGAGCGTGACCATTGGTTTATAGGCCCTGCTCGGCTAGAAGGAACAGCAAGTCCCCTAAGGCGCTAGCCGGGCGCCTTGGGTTTGCCGCAACACTCCCGCAAGACGTCTCGATGCCGCCCCGGCCGGGTGCTTGAACGCTTTCGAACCAAGCCTCAAGGGTTCTAGGTGCGCCAGATCATACCATCGCATTGGAAGCAGAAAGTCCGGAATTTCTTCCTGGACCTCGATGCGCGCATCGACTCCTCGCTGTTCTCCTCGGCCAAGGGCATCCGCGAGCTCTACGAGCGCTACTCGACCTTCATGGACCGTTTCTATGTCGGGCGGTGGAAGCGCTGGGTGTTCGTCGAGCCGCTGTCGGAGGCTGCGACCATCGGACTCGGCGGCCTGGTCGTGATGCTCACGCTCGCCATTCCCGCCTTCCGCGAAACTGCGGACGAGGACTGGCTGAAGAAGTCCGACCTCGCGGTGTCCTTCCTCGACCGCTACGGCAATCCGATCGGCAGCCGCGGCATCAAGCATAACGACTCGATCCCGCTGGAAGATTTTCCGGACGTGCTGATCAAGGCGACGCTCGCGACCGAAGACCGCCGCTTCTACGAGCATTTCGGCATCGACATCGCCGGCACCGGCCGCGCGCTCGTCACCAACGCCCAGGCCGGCGGCGTCCGCCAGGGCGGCTCCTCGATCACGCAGCAGCTCGCCAAGAATTTGTTCCTGAGCAACGAGCGCACCATCGAGCGCAAGGTCAACGAAGCTTTTCTCGCGGTCTGGCTGGAATGGCGCCTGACCAAGAACGAGATTTTGAAACTCTATCTCGATCGCGCCTATATGGGCGGCGGCACCTTCGGCGTCGACGGCGCCGCGCATTTCTACTTCAACAAGTCGGCGCGTGACGTGACGCTTGCCGAAGCAGCGATGCTCGCCGGCCTGTTCAAGGCACCGACCAAATACGCGCCCCACATCAACCTGCCCGCGGCGCGCGCCCGCGCCAACGTCGTGCTCGACAACCTCGTCGACGCCGGCTTCATGACCGAGGGCCAGGTGTTCGGCGCCCGCCGCAACCCCGCCTTCGCGGTCGACCGCCGCGACGAGGCGTCGCCGAACTATTATCTCGACTACGCCTTCGACGAGATGCGCAAGCTGGTCGACACCTTCCCGAAATCCTACACCGAGCGCGTCTTCGTGGTGCGCCTCGCGATCGACGCCAATGTGCAGAAGGCGGCGGAAGACGCGGTCGAGAACCAGCTGCGCCAGTTCGGCCGCGATTATCACGCGACCCAGGCCGCGACCGTCGTCTCCGATCTCGACGGCGGCATCCGCGCCATGGTCGGCGGCCGCGACTACGGCGCCAGCCAGTTCAACCGCGCCGCCGACGCCTATCGCCAGCCGGGCTCGTCGTTCAAGCCTTATGTCTACACCACCGCGCTCCTCAACGGCTTCACGCCGAATTCGATTGTGGTCGACGGCCCGGTCTGCATCGGCAATTGGTGCCCGCAGAATTATGGCCACTCCTATTCCGGCGCGGTGACGCTGACGCAGGCGATCACGCGCTCGATCAACGTGGTGCCCGTCAAACTGTCGATCGCGATCGGCCAGAAGGAGCAGCCGAAGGCGCCGAACCCGGCCAAGATCGGCCGCGCCAAGATCGTCGAGGTCGCCCGTCGCTTCGGCCTCAAGGCGCCGCTGCCTGACACCCCGTCGCTGCCGATCGGCTCGGACGAAGTCACCGTGCTCGAGCATGCCGTCGCCTATGCGACGTTCCCGAACCGCGGCAAGGCCGTGACGCCGCATTCCGTGCTGGAAGTGCGCACCGGCGCCGGCGATCCGGTCTGGCGCTGGGACCGCGACGGTCCGAAGCCGCGGCAGGCGATCCCCGCCTCCGTCGCCGCCGACATGGCCGGCATGATGAGCCACGTGGTCAGCGAAGGCACTGCGCGCCGTGCAGCCCTCGACGGCATTCCGACCGCGGGCAAGACCGGCACCACGAATGCTTATCGCGACGCCTGGTTCGTCGGCTACACCGGCAACTTCACCTGCGCGGTCTGGTTCGGCAATGACGACTATTCGCCGACCAACCGCATGACCGGCGGCTCGCTGCCGGCGCAGACCTGGCACGACATCATGCTCGCGGCGCATCAGGGCGTCGAGGTTCGGGAAATCCCCGGCGTCGGCATGGGCCAGAAACTGCCGCGGGAGCCAATCGCCAACGCGCAAGCCAACGCGTCACCGAAGGTGCTGGAGACCAAGCCCGGTCCGCCGCCGGTGCTGACCAAGCGCGGCGCCGACGTCCTTGTTCGTGTCGAGAAGCTTTTGGATGACGCCGCCAAAACCGCGACCAAATCAACCAGCAACGACCCCAAGGCGGCCAAGCCCGCCTCGGCGACAAGCGCGCTCGCCTTCCCGCAGAACTATGCGGAAGAGAACGCGAACCCATCCGTCCCGCGCAAGAACTGATCGAAACAAGTGCGGCTGATCCTGATCACATTGACGGCCCTTCTGCTAGCAACCGTCGTGGGCGTCGGCGCGACCTGGATGACGACGACGCGCGGCACCGAGATCGGCGCGCTGACCATCGGCCCCTGGACCGCGCGCCCGCGCACCGGCACTGCCGACGTCGATCCCTATTCGCGCGCCACCATCGTGCGCAACGGCGAGCTGCCGATCGGTACCGGCGACGGCGTCGCCTTCACCGCAACCGCCGACGACAAGAAGAAGGTGCTCGACGGCCGCTGCGATGTCGTAGTCTCCGGGGTGACGCCGCCGGCGCGGTTCTGGACGCTGACGCTGTACGACCGCAAGGGTCATCTGGTCGCCAATTCGCTGCAGCGCTATGGCTTCACCAGCCAGGAGATCGTGCGCCAGTCCGACGGCTCGTTCGAGATCCGCATCGCCTCGCGCTCGCGCGCCGGCAACTGGCTGCCGACCGGCGGCATCGAGCGCTATGCGCTGATGCTGCGGCTCTACGACACCCCGGTCGGCGTTGCCACGCGCACCCAGCGCGATGCGCCGATGCCCACGATCACGACGGTGGGCTGCTCATGATCCGGCTGCTGTTCACCATCGTTACCGGCGTGGTGCTGGGCCTCGTGGTCCATCTGGTCAGCGTGCTGGCGCTGCCGCGGATCGCGACCCAGGACGCCTATTCGCGGCTGACGCCGATGACCAAGCTCAACGCCGTCACGCAGCTTCCCCTCGCCGATCCCAACACCTCGCCGATGCCGTTCATGGACCCGGCCTTTGCGCTCGCGATCTGCCGCTACGACCTGTCGAACGGACCGATCAAGCTGACCGTGCCCGTCAGCCAGGCCTACACCTCGGTGTCGTTCTACACCCGCAACGAAATCGCCTACTACGCCATCAACGACCGCTCGGCCGGCAAGAAGGTGATCGAGCTCGACCTGATGACCGAGCCGCAGCACAACGAGCTGCCCGAGGACGAAGAGATCACCGCGGCCGACCGCCTGATCATCGATTCCCCTGCTACCACCGGCCTGATCGTGATGAAGGCCTTGGCCCCCGAGCCCGGCCTGATGCAGCAGGCGCAGGCAACCCTCGCTGCCGCAAGCTGCGGACCGCAGACCGAGCAGCCGGCCAAGGCCGAAGCGCCGCGCGGACGGCGCTGACGCGCGCCGCTTCGGCACCGCAAAAATAAAAACTGAAAAACAACCCCATGCACAGTAGCGCGGGCACTGAAATCATTTGCAATTCTGAGCTCGTGCCAAGCACCCGGTCTCGGACTAAGCCGGCCGTGCAGAGCGCCGCGCCGTTCAGCTTTGACACGTCGGGCAAAACACTGGCAGAATGGCACTATCGAGAATTCGTAGAACCCGCGCGGAGAAATCCGCCGCGGGTTTTTTCATGCCGGGGCAGCTCCAAGCTGATGTCAGCCTTTGACCCCGAACCGGACATTGAAGCGTTCCCTCATAGCCCTCGAACGATAATTATGTCGTCGGCCGAAAATGCATAGCCCCGGAAGGCGGTTGTCCTCCATCATTGCTGCGGCCCGCGGGCATGGCCGCAGCGCTGCCTCCTCAACGTTGCGGTTCTTTTTCCGAAGCGCAGGAGTTCGGTATGACCATTCCTCGACGAGGCTCAAAGATGGTTCTGATTGCGCATGTCCTTCGTGAAACCAAAGCGCACCCCGTATTAATCCAATCCTCGGCTGGCTCGGTCGACGGGATTGAACTGCGAGTAATTGCGCCGAATCCGATGGCTTAGTCCTACTTGGAGTGCTGGCAGTGGATTCTTCGTTCGGTGCATTGGACGCATTCGCGTTTGTCGTATTCGCTGTTCTGATCTTTGTTGGCGTCCTAATCGTCGTCAATCTAGGCAAACTTCCAGGCCAGCTCGCTCGCAAATGGAATCACCCCCAGGCCAGCGCGATCAATGCCATGAGCTGGGTCGGGATCGCGACTGGTGGGTTGCTGTGGCCGGTAGCTTTCGTATGGGCGTTCACGAAGCCGTTCGGACTGAGGTCTGGAAAGAACACCCCTGAGCTGGGTAACGTCGAAAGTGACGCCGTGGCAGCCTCACGGCAGCACTCGGTGGAGAGGGAGACACGACCGTGATCGCGATCCTGATCATCGTCTACGTTGCACTCGTTCTCGTACTGTTCAAGGTCCTGCGCCTCAAGCCCACGGCCTATCTGATTGCAGGCTTGATCGTCGCAGGTGTGTTCATGATCGGCGGCGTCGTGGTGGTCTGGACGCAGTCGGCGCCGATTACGGACAAGATGGTGACCAGCCAGTACGTGGTGCAGCTCGTCCCTTACGTCAAAGGGCAAGTCAAGGTGATCCACGCCGAGGCAAATCAACGAGTGAAGAAAGGTGACTTGCTGCTGGAAATCGATCCGGCGCCGTACAAGTACACGGTGAACCAGGTCGAGGCGCAGTTGGCTGCATCGAAGGCCAACGTAAGGCAAGCCGAAGCTGCGCTCGCGACCGCAAAGACGGCCATACCGAATGCGCAGGCCAGTCTCTTAAAAGCGAAGGCTGCTGACGAACTTGCAAAGACCCAGGAGCAAATCGCCCTCAACATTCAGCGCGCGGACAAAGCGGCCATTAGTCAGCTTAACGTAGCCAAGGCAACGCAGGAACGTCAGGAGGCGGAAGCCGCCGTTCAACAGGCCGAAGCGGCCCTTGCGCAAGCGGAGGCTTCTGCGCAACAGGCCGAAGCCGTTGTGCAAACGGCTCAAAGCAACGTTCCGGCCGTTGAAGCGCAACTCGATGACGCGCGGTTCAACTTGGCCCAGTGCAAGATGACGGCGCCAGGCGATGGGTATGTTACCAATTGGCAGGTGCAGATCGGAACCATGCTTGTGCCGATGCCGCTTGCTGCAGCCGGAACATTCGTCAACGTGTCCGATACGGCCGTAGCCGCCGTGTTTCCGCAGAATTGGCTCTCGAATGTCGAGCCCGGCGATGACGTGGAAATGGTGCTCAACCCTTATCCGGGCCGCCTGTTCCTTGGAAAAGTGGACTACGTGATTCCAGCAACTGGGGGAGGTCAATTCACAACCAGCGGCACAATACCGAACGCAGCGCGGATCGGATCCGACGGGCTTTATGCAGTGCGGATCAATTTCAGCGACGATGCCATAGCCCGCAAGCTGTCGCTTGGGTCAGGCGGATCAGCGGCGATCTATACGCAGAAGGGCAAGGCCACGCACGTCATTTCGAAGGTCACGATCCGGATGAAGAAGTGGCTGCTGTACGTCATGCCCTCAGTGGAAAAGCCGCCGTCCTGACGTGCAATACAACAACAAAGAGATACACACGAGTCTGGCCGACGCGTGGGGAGAGAAAATCTTGGAGACTCAGCATCAGGCAACGTTTGGGCGGCCGCACAATGCCCGCGCTATTGCTGGCTGGTCAATTCATGGGTTGCTTGTGGCTGCGCTTCTCCTGCCAACCGTAGCATGTACGATTGGGCCGGATTTTACAGCGCCTATCGCTCCGCTTTCCGAAAAATTTCGTGGCGCAGGCAATCGCGCGGTTAAATCCGGCCCGCTCGAGTATGAACCCTGGTGGGAAGGCTTTCGCGATCCGACGCTCAATCAGCTAATAAAAATTGCGTATAACCAAAATCTGACGCTGGAGAGCGCGGGGACCAAGGTGCTGCAAGCACGTGCCGTGCTGGGAATAGCCATCGGCATAACCTATCCGCAGGTCCAACAGGGAGTGGGGTCGGTCATTTACAATCGGACCAGTGCCGCGACGCCGCTGGCCGGTCCAAATGCGACGCCACAGTACTTCTGGACCGATGGCCTGGCCGCACAGGCGGCCTGGGAGTTGGACTTCTGGGGCAAGTTTCGCCGCGGAGTCGAATCCGCCGATGCCGTGTACCTGGCGTCGATTGCGACTTATGACGGCGTTCTGGTGTCGCTTCTAGCCGATGTCACCGCAACTTATATCGGTATACGCACAATAGAGCAGTTGATCGGGATTGCACGGGCCAATGTCCGCAGGCAGGAACAGGCGCTTAGTATCGCAAAGGCGAAGTTCTCGGGCGGCGGAACTTCGGAGCTTGATGTTTTCCAGGCGACAAATGTCCTCGAGCAGACCCGTGCGGCAATACCCCAATTGACGATACAATTGCAGCAGGGACAAAACGCGCTCTGCGTCCTGCTCGGCGTTCCGCCGCAGTCGCTCGGCATGATGCTTTCACGCTCAATCGGCCGGATACCGTTGCCGCCCGCGTCCGTCGTTGTCGGTATACCCGCGGATCTGTTGCGCCGGAGACCGGACGTCCGAGCAGCGGAGCTTGCCGCGTTGGCACAGAGCGCGCAGATTGGAATCGCCACGACGCAACTCTATCCGGCAATCAGTATTACGGGCACGTTCGGCGGCTCGGCGAGCACCGCCAACGGCCATAATCTAGGCCAGGTCGTCAGTTGGAAGGGCGTGGCGTATGCTGCGGGCCCATCGTTTCAATGGAATCTTCTGAACTACGGCCAAATCACCAACAACATCCGTTTGCAGGATGCCAAGCTGCAGCAATTGCTGATCGACTATCAGAACACCGCGTTGAGCGCCCAGCAGGAGGTGGACAACGGTCTTGCGACATATCTACAATCGCGAAACCAGGCCGCGTATCTGCGTCGCAGCGTTGAAGCGGCAAAGGGAGCCCTCAAAATCGCACTTGAGCAATACGAGCAGGGCGGGACATCATTTACCACCGTACTGACGGCGGAACAGAATCTCTTTCAGGCACAGAACAGCCTGGCCGGCGCTTCGGCCAACGTTCCGCTTGGCCTGACCGCGGTGTTTCGGGCGCTCGGTGGCGGATGGCAGATACGGGAAGGTGGCAACTTCGTCACCGCCGCAACCCTTGAACGGATGCGTGCACGGACGGACTGGGGAAATTTGCTCCCGCCGGCAAACGAGCAACAACCGCTGGCGCCGGGTCTGCCTGGTCCTCAGGATATCGGGCCGACGATCCGGCCTCCCGAATGGTGATGGGCCTGTGAACCGCGCGCCGGCCGTGTCGTGGGGATTGCGTCAGCAGCCAGGAAGATGGATGCGATGCGAAAACACCTGTCCCGCTCCCGCTGGCCTACCATTTCTGTCCGATGCGCGACACTCCAGACTTCGCCGTGTTTTTCAACCCAGAAAGGACCCAGAGCCATGACCTCTAGCAATCGATGGTTTGCCGTCGCCTTCGTGCTGCTTGCACTGCTTCTCTCATTAGGTTCGGGAACGCTCTACGCGCGCGACGCCGATCTCGCCTCTTTCACCTTCGCGGCGGCACACACCGCTAAACAGCAATGCCTAAAAATCTGTCGTGCGCGATATCGCGACTGCCTGTCCTTGAAGCAAATACCATCCTTCGAGTGTCGCGGCATATACCAGGATTGCAACCGTTTCACTTGTTATGCCGTGCAGGGATGACCGACGTGCCTGTGACTCAGCGAGCCAGCGGCGGCCATCAGCGCTCAGCTCACGATTCCCCCGACCTTGCTGACCGACAATTCGGACGCCGGCCCCGTGCCCGCGGCGCCACCTTCATGGGGCCGGCATCTGAAAACCTTCACAAGAGCGGACGCGTCTGCCCCTTGCTCTGTGAACATGGCTTTAGGACGGACGGTGACCGCTGTACAAAGATTGTGTGTCGCAGCAGTTATGAGGTCGGCGATGACAACATTTGCGGGAAGATTGCAAAAAAGCCAACCGCAAGCCGTGAAGACACTCAGCCCAAACGCATCCGGCCGGAAAGCTCCGCAGCAGCCCCGGAGAAGTTAACGGCTCCAACCTCGGGACAAATTGTCTGCAATTCCGCTGGTTGTCGGCCGGTGCAAAAGGGCTGTCATTTAGAAGCTTCTACATCTGCCGCGATGGGATCAATGGGAGCAGCAAGTCGCAACAGAGAAGTCTGCAACTGACCGATCTTGACGGCCGGAAAATGCCGAGCATTCCAGTCAGCATTGTCTCGCTAAGGCTTCGGATGAAAATATCGGTCAATCCATGCGCACTCAGACGGCCGCCAAGCTCCCAAGAGCGCGCGCAAGATCGAGCGGCCAGTTCCGGATCGAGTGATTTGAACGCGACCAAACTACTTCCGCCCGTAGTGGGCAGATCGACGCAATCAGCAGGCCGTCGCAACCGGCCGGCATAGAACATTCATGGCAATCTCGGCGTAAGTGACCAAACGCCTATTTGATCTCACCATATGTCAGATCATCGAACAGGGTCACGCTATCCGCCTTGGTCCACAGGCCGATCATGCCCGCATGCGCAATCGTGTCGTCCTCTACCTCGAACAACGGCTGTCCGTCATAGGTCACCTTGAACCGACTTCCCGCGAAGTCGCAGCGCAGCACGTGCCATTGCCCGGATGACACCGGCGCGCTGACGCCATACCCGCCTCTGCGACCCACGATCTCAAGTGACGTTCGAACCCCATTGATCGTCTTGTACAGCACGACATTGTCCTCCAGCGCGTTGGCGCGGACCACATAATAATTATCGGCATCCTTCGCCCGCCAGATGACTCCCGCTGCGCGATCCTCGGACCCGGCGACGGCCTTGAATTTCACCTCAACGAAGCCGTCGCGGATGTTGGTATCGCGCTTGATGGCGAGGGGAAACGTCGCCCGTCCGGATTGCTTGAGAACGTTCGGCTTGCTTGGCGCCGTGGACTCGGCCTCGACAGTCCATTTCGGTTCTCCCTTGCCGGTCATCGTGAAAGTCCACCCGTCGGGCGAAGTTCCGGCAGCAGCATTGTCGAAATTCAGGGTCTCGGCCACCGCGTTCCCTCCTCCTAACAAAGCCAGCATAAATGCCAGTGCAAGCCTTCCCATGCCTTCAGCTCTTCGTGCTCGCCGTCTTGTCGAGCGCCGCACGGAGACCTTCAGCAAGCTTGACGGCATCGTCGTTCGCCCAGAAATGCATGAAGAAGAGCCGCGGCTGCTCATCCAGCATGTGGCTGTGCAGTGCCGTCACCTCGATGCCGTGCGTCCGAAGCGCCAGGATGACCGGGTTTACCTCGTCGCTGGTCAGCACGAAGTCGCCGGTGATGGCCGCCTTGCCTTCGCCAACCGGCTGGAAATTGATACCGATTGCGACGCCCATCGCGGCGACGGGGGTCAACAACATGCCGTCTTCCGTTATCGGGTCGCGCCGCTTCACGTTGAACTGGTAGACGCCGCCATTCGCTTTCCCGTTCACTCCGATGATCCGGTCGAGCTTCGCCGTGTCGAGGTCGACGGCAGGTGGCGGGTTCGCCGGCGCCGCGACCGTCAGCGGGGTCTTGCTTTCGGCGAGCGCATCGCGGATCGCGGAGGCCAGCTTGACGGGATCGCCATGGCCGGCGACGTGCATGTAGAACGTTGCCGGGCTCGCACGCAGCAGATGATTGTGCACGGCGGTGATTTCGAGGCCGCTCGCGATCATCTTCGCCATCACTGGATTGATCTCGGTCTCAAGCAGCACAAGGTCGCCCATGACCATTGCGCCGCCATGCGCAGGCTTGAATGCGACCCAGCCGCCCAGCGCCAACGCCGGCTTGATCGTGACGCCGTCCAACGTCACGGAGAGATCGCTGCGGGGAAAGCCGTAACGGCGGACGTCATCCGAGACGGCAGGCTTGCGGCCCAGGGTCTCGTCCACCTTCTGCCATTCGGCATCTTGGGCGTATGCCCGGATGAAGGGGCCGAAACCAAATGCAAGAAGGCAGATGCCAATGCCGACCATGGCCCAGATGATTCTTTTCATCGTGCTACTCCTCGCCTTCAGTTTCGCTCTTTGATTTGGCCGCTGCTGTCGACGACGAGCGTCACAGCCTTACCGTTCCTCGCCGCCTTTGCGGTGATGCCTTCGGCCGTCGACTTGACGTCGCTCACCTGCGAGTAGCCTGCCGCCTGGATCTTGGCGATCAGCTCCTCCTGGGTCAGGGCGTGGACCGGCGACAGCCCGCCCGCGAGCGCCAACAGCAGGACCGTGTGAAAAATTGTGCACCTTCGCATGTTCATTCTCCTGGTTGTGTCCCTGCCCCAGGTGAAGTCCGTTCACGAGCTTGTCCCTATCTGGCGCCCAAGGGGCGCGGCAGGACGCCGGCATTGACGCGCATGTCGACGAGCGTCGGCGCGGCCAACGTACCGACAGGTCGAGACAATCTGTGGGATGAAATCCGGATGTATGATGACATGCTGCGCCCTTGCTGATCAGGACGCGATTCTTGGGCATGTCGCCTCGCGAGGAGATCGCACTTCCCCGTCCCGCAAATAGAAAGCCTCGAGCGCGAAGCTGTCAACCGTCATGTGTTCGGGCGTCACGAAGAGTTCACTGTCCGAGCGGAACCGCGCCGACCACCGTCTTGAAACTTGCGGATGGCCTCATTAATGTCGCTCACGAGGGGACGAAGCAGACTCCCCGTGAGGCCTCGGTCCAAGCTCTGCGCAGCACGCCATTCGTGGAGCTTGCGCATGGATACCGAACGACACCCTTCTCACCAACACACCGTCGCCATCCTCTCACGCGGAGACGCTGTCGCGCGGCGGGATGCGACGGCGCAAAACAGCCGTTTCGTCCGGGTCTTCGAAGCACTTGCCGCAGTCGGCATCGAAGCCCGGCCGGTGATCTACGACGAAAGCTTTGCCGGGGAGGTGCGCGATCAATTGCTCGCGACCAGCGGCGTTCTCGTCTGGGTCGATCCGATCCACCAGGGCAAGACGCGTGCTGAGCTTGATCCCCTGCTCCGTGATGTTGCGGCGCGGGGATCGTGGGTGAGCGCGCATCCGGACGTCATCCTGAAGATGGGCGTCAAGGACGTGCTCTTCCGCACGCGTCATCTCGGCTGGGGCGCCGACACGCATCGCTATGACACCGCGGCATCCTTCCGCGCCGAATTCCCGTCGCGCCTGCTTGCGCACGGCCCGCGCGTGCTGAAGCAAAATCGCGGCAACGGCGGCCAGGGCATCTGGAAGGTCGAGGCTCTCTCGAACGCGGACGCCATGGTTCGGGTGCTCCATGCGCAGCGCGGGAGCCAGCCCGAGGACGTGCCGCTCGACGTCTTCCTCGCCCGATGCGAGCCGTATTTCGGCTGGGGCGGCTGTATCATCGACCAGGCGTTTCAACCTCGCCTGCCCGATGGAATGATCCGCTGCTACATGAGCGGGTCGAAGGTCGCGGGCTTCGGGCACCAACTGATCAAGGCCTTGATCGCGCCGCCGCCGGAAGGTGCGGACTCGCCCGAGGCCCAGCCGGGACCGCGAGTCATGCACGGACCCGATGCTCCGCAATTCCAGGTGCTGCGAAGGATGATGGAGGACGAGTGGACCCCGGGAATGATGAAGACGCTGGACATCGACGACGGCTCGCTTCCGGTCATCTGGGACGCGGACTTCCTGTACGGTCCTAAAGATGCGGCCGGTGCCGACACCTACGTCCTGTGCGAGATCAACGCGAGCTCATGCTTTGCGATCCCCGAGGAGGCCCCGGCGGCGATCGCGCGGACGGCAAAACATCGGCTCTAGCGGACGCAAAGGGCTGGTTCGGCCAAATAGAAACGCCGGGGCGAGCGGCGTCATCTCGCGCTGCGGCTCAGGGACGGTCGCGCCCGCGCCCAGAGCAGCGCCAGTGGACCCACCGCGATCCCGGCCGAGAGGACAATGAACGCCAGCAGCCAGCCGTTGGCGCTTTGCGGGCCGCCGGCTGCGTCGAGCGCGGCGCCGGTTCCCCAGGCGCCGACAGCCGACAGGCCGAAGCCAACGGTGGAGTGCAAGGCCAGGGTCGCGCCGCGATGTTCGGACACTGCAGCGGCCGACATGCCGGCGGTCAATGCGCCGGAATCGGCCGGCACCGTCAGGCCATAGATCATCAGCAGCAGCGCGAGCAGCCATGCCGGGGCGGTCGCGTTCAGCCCGATGACCAGCGCAACACAAGCCGATGCAATCATCACAATCGTGATTGCCCGATGACGCCCGAACTTCAGCGCAGCCTCGTTGCCGAGGATGCTTGCGGGCATCGAGATCACCGCGAAGCAGAAGCTCAGCACAACGGGGCTCAACCAGGAAGGCGCGCCTTGATGTGAGATGACGAAGGTCCAGAACCCGACCAGCCAGGTGCGAATGCCGTAGAGCTCGAAGCAATGGGCGCCGTAACCGAATATGTATCGAGCGCCTCGCGATTGGCGAAGACGGGCGCGAAGCTCAAAAGGCGTCCCGTCTTCGGCGCGGGGCGCTGCTCCTGCATCAGAAGGCACGCGACAACCATCGCAATGGGACCGAAGCCAGTCACGAGGAAGGCGGTCCGCCACCCCCATTCGTCAGCGATGATCTGCGCCACCAGGAACGAGAGGCCGACACCAACTGAAAAGCTCGACGTGTACAGAGTGACGGCCCGTGAAGTGTCGCCGGCGGGAAGCCGGTCCGTCAGCGCCTTCAGGCCCGGCATGTAGGCGCCCGCAAATCCAAGTCCAGCAAGGGACCAGATCGCAGTCGCGGACCAAAACCCTTGCGCGAAGATTCCGAACGCCAAGGTCGCCAGCCCGCTGAGGATCGAGCCGCAGAGCAGGACGAGTCGCGCATCGATCCGGTCGGTCAACGTCGTCAACACGGGCACCGCGAGCATGTAGCCGAACGCATAACCGCTTGCCATCAGCCCGCCTTCGGCGGCGGAAAGCCCCCAAGCCGGCATCAAATGCTGCGCAAGGTTCGCGGATAGCGTCACATGCGGCAGCAGATTGCCGACCTGGCCGATGCACATCACCGCGATCAGCGACCGACCGCTCAAGTTACGAATGCTGTCCTCCCGCCCCCAAGCCGAAACGGCGCACGAACCACGGTGGGAGAATCTCCCGCTTCACCTGCAAGAACCAAATTCATGAACAACCGCACCCCGAAGCGCCGGCCTTCTTCGCCGTTTCATCGGCCGCGCAACAGGCCGTTGGTTCCTGCTTCGCCGGCCCACCGCAGCATCCTGATGCCGCTTCAGTGGACTCGACGCCGCCGCGCGTGCAGACGCCGGTCTCCGGCAGCACGAGTTCCACCCTTGCGGCGGCTTCCTTGTCGCCGGCGAGATCGGCCGCAATCGAGCGGACCTGTTCATACCCTGTCATCATGAGAAAGGTCGGCGCGCGGCCATACGACTTCATGCCCGCCATGTAGAAGCCCGGCTCATCGTGCGAGAGCTCGCGCGCGCCGTGCGGGCGCACCGTGCCGCAGCTGTGCTCGTTGGGATCGATGAGCGGCGCCAGGGCGACCGGCGCCTCAATGGCGGGATCGAGCCGCAGGCGCAATTCGGACAGGAACGAAAAATCGGGACGAAAGCCCGTCGAGACGATCAGCTCGTCCACGATCACACTTCGCGCGCCGGCGCCGGCCGCGATCTCGAGGCAACCTTCGGATTCCGAGAGATGCGTGACGCCGAATTCGGATTCGACCTTGATCTTCCCGGAGGCAACAAGCGCAGCGAAGGCGCTGCCGAGCTGTCCGCGTGCAGCAAGCTTGTCATTCCGGCCGCCGCCAAAAGCCTTGGCGGGATCGGCGCCGCGCAACAGCCAGATAGCTTGCGTCCCCGGCACCTCGTCGGCGAGTTGCGCGAGATCGATCAGCGTGCCCACCGCGGAATGGCCGGCGCCGAGCACGGCAACGGTCTTCCCGGCATATCTGGCGCGATCGGCGCTCCGCAGATCCGGCATGCCGTAGGCGATGTGGCCGGCGCATTCAGGCTCGCCGATCGCCGGCAAGCCGTTGCGGCCCGCCGGATTGGGCGAGAACCATGTGCCTGATGTATCGATCACGGCATCCGCGCGCAGCACTTCCGGACCTCCGCCGTTCTGATAGCGGATTTCGAAGGGCGCCTGCTCTCTTCCCCTGGTCTTCGCCTTGTCGAAACCGACGCGGCTGATGGCCGAGACGCGACTGGATGTCCGGATCACCTCGCGCAGTGGCGTTCGCGTCGCAAGCGGCATCAAATATCGATCAAGCAGTTCGCCACCGGTCGGATAGGCGCTTGGGTCCGGCGAATTCCATCCTGTCGGTGCGAGCAGGCGCGCCGCGGCCTTGTCGATATTGTACTCCCACGGCGAGAAGAGCTGGACATGTTGCCATTGACGCACCGCGTGCGCGGCTTCGTGCCCGGCCTCCAACACGACGGGCGACATGCCGCGTTCGAGCACGTGCGCGGCCGCAGCCAGGCCGACGGGCCCTGCCCCGATGACAGCAACCGTTTTTTCACCGCTCATTCCACTTCTCCCATCATTCTAGAATTATCGAATAATTAGACCAAAAAATCACGCCGCCGTTTTGGCATTCTTGCATTCGGTTTCGTCGGCACAGCACTCGGACACCAGGAAGTCCACCAAGCCACGCATGCCGTCGTAGTTTGCGTGACAGACCAGGGTCGTGGATTCCCGAACCTGACTGATGAGCCCGACCGCGACCAGAGACTTGATGTGATGGGACAGCGTCGATGCGGGGATCTTCAGCTTGTCCTGCAAGCGACCGACGGGCATGCCCGATCGTCCAGCCCGGACCAGGGCTCGGTAAATCTGAAGCCGTGTCCGGTTGCCCAAGGCTTCCAGGCGTGCTGCTGCGTCGTCAATCTTCATGAGCGCCATCATGCGCCGATCGCCAGTTGCTGTCACCTGTATTTCTAGAATGTTCGAAATACCACTTCAATACAATCTGTCTGGAGCGGCACGGATTTCCGGATTGACTTCCCCCAATATTTCCATAAATCTGGATATATGGAAATCGAAGAAGCCGTTCTTGCGCTCGCAGCCCTCTCGCAATCGACCCGTCTGGAGGCCTTCCGGACGCTCGTCAGGCACGAGCCCGACGGCCTTCCGGCCGGCGATCTCGCCCGCCTGCTGGAAGTCCCGCCGAACACGCTGTCGGCCCATCTGTCGATCCTGACACGCGCGCGCCTTGTCACCTCCGAGCGACACAGCCGCTCGATCGTCTACCGCGCCAACCTCGCCGAATTCCGGGACGTTGCGGTCTTCCTGCTCCGGGATTGCTGCGGCGGGCGGCCGGAAGTTTGCGAGCCGGTCGTCGATAGCCTTCAAGCCTGCTGCTCGCCAAAACGAAAGGAGCGAAGCCGTGCCTGACCAGATGTTCAATGTGCTGTTCCTGTGCACCGGCAATTCGGCGCGCTCGAGCTTCGCCGAGTCGATCCTCCGCAAGGACGGTGCCGGCCGGTTTCGGGCGTTCTCCGCCGGCAGCAGGCCGAAAGCCGCGGCGCATCCGCTGGCGCTGCGCGATGTGGCGTAGCCCATGGGACTCTTCGAACGATACCTTACTCTCTGGGTTGCGCTTTGCATCGTGGCCGGCGTAGCGCTGGGACATGTCTTGCCAGGCTTCTTTGCTGCGGTCGCGACCGCTGAGGTTGCCAAGGTCAACCTGCCGGTTGCGGCGCTCATCTGGCTCATGATCGTGCCGATGCTGCTGAAGATTGATTTCGGCTCATTGGGCCAAGTCCGTGAGCATCGGCGCGGCGTGGGCGTTACCCTTTTCATCAACTGGGCCGTAAAGCCATTCTCGATGGCACTGCTGGGCTCGTTGTTCATCGGCCATGTGTTCGCACCGATGCTGCCGGCGGGCCAGATCTCGTCCTACATCGCGGGCCTGATCCTGCTGGCCGCCGCGCCTTGCACCGCCATGGTGTTCGTATGGTCCAACCTGTGCGAAGGCGAGCCTCACTACACTTTGAGCCAAGTCGCGCTCAACGACGTGATTATGGTTTTCCTGTTCGCACCGCTCGTGGGACTGCTGCTCGGGGTGGCCTCCATCAGCGTCCCCTGGGGCACGTTGCTCCTGTCGGTCTTGCTATACATCGTGGTCCCCGGGATCGTCGCGCAAGTGTGGCGAAGGATGCTGCTGCAAAAGGGGGGAGCTGCATTCGCCCGCAGCCTGCGGACGCTGCAACCTCTTTCGCTCGTTGCGCTTCTGGCGACGTTGGTTCTCCTATTCGGCTTTCAGGGAGAGCAGATCGTCAGACAGCCGGGCGTGATCGCGATCCTCGCGGTGCCGATCCTCGTCCAGGTTTATTTCAATGCGGGCCTGGCGTATTGGCTCAGCCGGCGGTTTGGCGTGGCCTGGTGCGTCGCCGCTCCAGCAGCGCTGATCGGCGCGAGCAACTTCTTCGAGTTGGCAGTCGCTGCCGCGATCAGCTTGTTCGGTCTGGACTCCGGCGCAGCGCTTGCAACTGTGGTCGGCGTTCTCGTCGAAGTGCCGGTGATGCTATCCGTCGTCCGCATCGTGAAGGCGACCAGAGGCTGGTACGAGGCAGGCGCTGGCAAGGCGGCCACTGCGGTTGAGGTCCGGCAATGACGACACCATCTATTCGCTATGCCGATGCGCGCGAGCCCGCAACTGTCGTGGAGGCCCGATCATGAGCGTGACGATCTATCACAACCCCGCCTGCGGCACCTCGCGCAACACGCTGGCGATGATCCGGCAGAGCGGCGCCGAGCCCGTCGTCATCGAATATCTGAAGACGCCGCCATCCCGCAAAAAGCTGGTCGAGCTGATCAAGGCCCTGGGCATCTCCGCTCGCGCGCTTCTGCGGGAGAAAGGCACGCCCTATCGCGATCTCGGCCTCGACGAGCCGAAATGGACGGACGACGAGCTGATCGACCAGATGCTCGCGCACCCCATCCTGATCAACCGTCCGATCGTGGTGACGCCCAGGGGCACACGCTTGTGCCGGCCCTCGGAAGCCGTCATCGATCTCCTGGACAATCCCGTCGGCCGGTTCGTGAAAGAGGATGGCGAGGTGGTCGAGGCCAAGTAGGTTCGCGAGAAATTCTAGCCCTTCGAGACGACCGCGCGGCCGTACGGCGGCTGGGCCGCGACCGGCGGGTTGGCGGTCTGGGCGGCGAGTTCGCCGATCAGCCGATCGGCATCGGCGGCCATGCCGTCGGGCGCCTGGATCACCAGCCGCTCCAGACCCCAGCGATACGACGAGACGCGCTGCTCGAGGCATTGCTGCACCCACTGGATGATCAGCGAATTCTCCTGCATGCGCTCGACCGCGTCCTCCTTCTCCTTCGGCGAGAGGTTGGAGACGCGCGCCATGCTGGCGTTGCGCTTCTTGTCGAGGTCGATGACGCGGATCGCAGAGCCGAAGAACGGCTCGAAGCGAGTGATGTCATTGCGCACGTCCTCGATCAGCTGCGCATAGCGCGAGGAATGCGAACGGTGCGGCTCGTCGATCAGCGTGCGTCCGTACATGGTGCGGTCGAACACGATCTTTTGCCGCCAGGGCGAGGGCAGCGCTTTGTAGTCGCCGAACACGCTCTTCCAGGCGGGCCGCGACAGTGGCGGCTCGATCAGGGGATAGGCGAGGTCGCGAAGCTGGCGCTCTTCGTCGGTGAGCTGGAATTGCGACGGCTTCAGGCCGACGCTGGAGGTGACTTCAGCGCCCAGCCAGCGATGCATGTCGTCGCTGCGCATGTCGGCGCGGGTCCGGCCGAAATCACCGCCGCTGCAGGCGGCGAGCGCAGCGCCCAGCGATACGAGCAGGATGGCCGTTACGACGGGCCGGATCTGGCGGAGGTTTTCCGGCATTGCAAAAGGCCGGATGTTAGCGGCGACGACGACGGCGCCCCGGCGCTGTGCCCTGCTCCGGCCCGTGATCGCCGCTGGGCTCATCGCTCTCGCGCTCGATGCGGATCACGGGGAGAATCAGAATCGTTCCCATGTCCGCGCGCGGAACCACGTCACCCGACGCGCCCACCCGGCGACCGGCCGGAAATTCGATAATGGTCCCCATGATCAGCTCTCTATCAATTGCCGCGCGACCCGGCGCGCTTATGCAACATGCATTCATTAAGATCAGTTCATGGTTAACGGGGTGTAAACGTGCCGGCCGGACCGTAACCGCACGGGCCGGACCTACCGTCCCCTTGCGGCACGGAACGCTTCAAAACGCGCATCGGGCTTCACGCCTCGTTTTCCTTAACGAGCCTTTAAAGGAGCCCGCGATAGGCTGACTGCCAGTATCTTTTCCAGGTCGCGTATCTCTCCATGACCAAGTCGCTGTTTCCAGGATTCGACGGACTGATGTCCCTCTCCCGTCGCGAAGGCGTCGATGTTCGTCCGACGCTGCTGCGCGTGCTGACCGACCTCTATGTTCAGTCGAGCACCCACAGCGACGACGAGCAGCGCCAGTTCGTCGAGCTTGCCATGCGGTTGATCGACCAGGTCGACGACGCGACGCGCGCGGCCGTCAAGGCGCGGCTTGCGATCTATCCCTCGACGCCCGCCCCGATCATGCAGAAGCTCGGACTGTCGGCCGCGCAGGAGGGCCGCAGGGTTCCGCTTGCGCGCGAAATCCCGGTAGCTCCGCCTGCCCCCTCCCCGGTTCGCACGCCAACCGAGGCCGAGCAGCGCATGGCCTCGAACATGGCGATGCAGCCAAAGGACGCGGCCGAGATCCACGACATGTTCTTCCACGCCGGCGCCTCCGAGCGCGCGCTGATCCTGCACAATCTGGCGCAGACCCCGCTGAAGGCCGCGCCGCGGATTCCGACCGTGCGTGCCAAGCGCGCGATCCAGATCCTGGAGATGGCGGCGATCGCGGGCGATGTCGAGAATTTCACCTTCGAGCTCGGCGACAGCCTGATCCTGCCCTCGCGCGTCGCAGCCCAGATCGTCGACGATGCAAGCGGTGAAGCGCTCGCTGTCGCGGCGCGCGCGCTCGACATGCCGAGTCCTGTGTTCCAGCGCATCTTGCTGTTCTTCAAGCCGGAGATCGGCAACTCCGTGACCGACGTGTACCGGCTGTCGCGGCTCTACGATCGCCTCAGCGATCGCTCGGCGCTGGTGTTGCTGGCCGCCTGGCGCGGCTCGACACTCGCCGTCACCCGCGCGAAGTACCAGCCGTCGCTGCATGACAGCGATCGTCAGCGCGCGCGTGCGGGCGCAAGCCAGACGCGCCCGGGCGTGCAGCCCGGCTCCGCGCCTGCGGTGCGGACGGGCACCGACGGGTCGGATCGTTAGGCCTTCGCCAGCTCGAGGAAATGCCGCCCGGCGCGGTCTTCGGTCTCGACGATCCAGACGTCCTGATCGAAGCGGATTTCCTTGGTCAGCCGTTCCTCGATGGTGTGCTCAGGCAAGGGCTGCGGCGCAACCGGCACGAAGAAGCGATCGACCGGCCGGCCATCGTCATAGACGGTCTGCGGCGCCGGTGCGTAGAGCATCGCATTGCCGTCGAGCAGCGACACCTTCACGAACACCGCGCCCGCCTCCTCGGCCCCGCGACGGCGCACCGCGCCGAACACGCCCTCGGTCTGGCACCGGCGCAGATAGGCTGAGACCCAGATGTTTGATTTTAATCGCATGGGCGCACGATAGGCCAGGGCTGCAATGAGCACCAGCCTTCGGGCTTCGGACCCTGCGAAGCCTGATGCTTATTCGACGGGGTGGCCGATCGCGGCGCCGAGCTCGCGCAGCAGGCGGTCGGACACCTGACCGGTGACCTGCATCTTGTGCTCGCGCTCGAATTTCTGGATCGCGGACTGGGTCTCGCCGCTCATCGCGCCCGTGACTTTCAAATTCCCGTAGCCGTATTCGGACAGCGCGCGCTGCACACCGGCGATACGCCGCGCGGCCGGGCTCTGCTGCACCGGAATCGGCGCGGGCGGACGCGCGATGGCGACGGACGGCGGCACCGACGCCGTTTGCTTGACCAGATTGGTCATGGGATCGCCTGAGCGCGGCGTCGATGCGGTCGCCTCAACCGGCTTCTCCGGGGCCTTCTCCGCAGGTCTGGGCTCGGCACGAAACTCCGTCGCTCTCGGCTCGAGCGGCGAGGTATCGGCGCCGACGGGACGCGGACGCGGCAAGGGGTTCGACAACGGCAGGGATGACGGCGCAGGAAGATTGATCACGGTGCCGAACATCGGCGCCGGATGCCGGCCGGTCTGGAGGAACAGCGCATTGGCAACGATCGCGCTGATGGCGGCAACGGCGACGAGACCGGCCAGCGTATCCTTCGGGCTGTGCAGCAGCACTCGCACCACGAGATTGCGCTCGGTTTCGACGTCGATCACCGCGGCCTTGGCGCCACGGCGGCGCGGAGCGGCTTCGTCCTTGGCAGACTTCTTAGGCACTTTTCTTCACCAGAGCGGGTTGGTCCTGAACTTGGTCGTGAGATTCCTGACGCGGCACCGGCGTCAGCGTCGCGATCTTGCTCTCGCTCGCCTCAGACGTCTTTTGATCGGAAGTCTTTTCATCAGACGTCTTTTGATCAGAGGTCTTGGCCTGTGGCGGCGTGTAGACGAGCGGCAGCTTGACGGTGACGGCGGTGCCCTCGCCAAGCCTGCTTTGTACCGTCAATTCGCCAAGATGCAACGCCACGAGGCTCTTCACGATCGAAAGTCCGAGGCCGGTTCCTTCGTGACGGCGCTGATAAGTCTTGCCGGCCTGGAAGAACGGCGCGCCGACGCGCTTGAGATCGTCAGGCGCGATGCCGATTCCGGTGTCGCTGATGCCTAGCGCAAGCTGCGAGCCCGACACCGCGGCTGTTACGGTGACCTGACCGCCGCGCTCGGTGAATTTGATGGCGTTGGCGACGAGGTTGAGCACGATCTGCTTGAAGGCGCGCGGATCGCCGGTCATGAAAGGCAGGTCCTGCGGCGCATCGGTGACGAGATCGACGCCGTTCTCCCGCGCCTTCAGCGCCAGCAGATTGCAGCAATGCATCACCGATGCACGCGGCGCGAACGGCTCGGAGGCAATCTCGAAATTGCCCGATTCCATCTTGGACATGTCCAGGATGCCGTTGACGACCGAGAGCAGATGCTGGCCGGAATCGTTGATGAGCTGGGCGTATTCCCTGCGCTGGGCCGCGCCCAGCATCAAGGTCTGTTCCTGCGCGATCATCTCGGAGAAGCCGATGATGGCGTTGAGCGGCGTGCGCAGTTCGTGGCTCATGGTGGCGAGGAAGCGCGTCTTGGCGGCGTCGGCCTCCTCGGCGGCGCTGCGCGCCCGATCGAGCGCCTGCTCGGAAAGCTTGCGGTCGGTGACATCGCGCATCACGGCGACGACATCGGCCTCGCGCGTGGCATCACGGCCCGCATCCTGATCGAGCGGGCGACAGCGCAACTCGACCCAGATGAAATCAATTTGGCCACGCTCCGAGCCGACAGGCTCCCGGCGCAACCGGAACTCGACACTGCGCACGTCGCCGCGCGCGGCATCGGACAGCGCCGTCAGATACGCCGGACGATCGGCGACATGGACCCGGTCGAACAGGCCGTGGCCGAGCAGTTGCGCGACGGGCACGCCGAGCATGGCTTCCACCGCCGGCGAGATGAACTGCACCGCGCCGTTGCGCCGATGCCGCGAGATGACGTCGCTCATGTTCCGCGCCAGCAGGCGGTAACGCTCTTCCTCACGCAACAGCAGCGCAAAGCTGGTGCGCGCGAGCGATTCCGCCCCGAAGGCGAGGCCTGCGGCATAGAGGGTCGCCGAGGCGACGCCGAACGCCATCAGCACGCCGCGCTCCGCGGCGCTGGTGTCGCCAATCGGCAGCCAGCCGAGCTGGCTGACAAGGATGAGGATGCCGGCGCAGGACAGTGCAAGCAGCGAGGCAAAGGCCGCGACACGGCGCGAGGCCGACAACGCAGCTTCGAGGGGAACCACGACCAGCCAGATCGCGGCGAATGATTCGATGCCGCCGGTCGTAACCGCAACCGCCATGATCAGGCCCGCGAGCGCCAGCGACGACAGCACATGCGCGCCTTCATAGCGCCCGGTGCGCGACAGGAACCAGGACAACAGGATCGGCGCGATCAGCCAGGCAAAGGCGGCGACCTCGATCGCGCTCGGCGCGCCGCGCATGGCGAGATAGACCGGGAATGCGGCAAAGGCGGCCAGGCTGCCGAGCAGACGCGGCGCCATGAAGGCACGATGGCGTGCTCGCGTCAGCGCGTCGTAACGCGCGGAGGGATGCAGCAGCGCATCGAGACAATCGCGGATGATACTCAAAACTGTCACGGATCTCGCGCTTCGGCTTACTCGTCGAGAAGACGTGCCGGAACGCCTCTCCTTATCGTGAGGTCACCGTGTCAGAGCGACCTTAAACGAACACTAAGGCGATGCGGCGTGCCGCCGGACACCGTGTCATCGCGGGGCTTTTTAGACGATTTGACGACGTCATCGGCAAGAATGGTGAACACAGGGTTTCACCGTGATCCGCATGGTTTCGAAATGGTGGATGGGCGTGCCGGCAGAATCACGGGCGTGGGCGTCAATCGAAAATTTACGAGACCCTCGATTTCGAAGATTTTTGCGTAAATTTTCTGCGAATTAAGCGGAAGGCAATCACTTGCGATTTATCGAGAGTTGCTAGGTCCGACATCCGCGGAGATGCCGCGGCGGGATCTAACATACAGGTCGCAAGATGCGCTTTCTGCTTCGCATCACATTCTGGCTCGGGCTGGTGCTGGTGCTCCTGCCGCGGGACAAGACGCCCGAATCGGACAAGCTGCCGCAGATCGGCGCCGCCGACGCGGTGCAGGCTGCGACCGCGGCCGTCTCCGACATGACCCAGTTCTGCAAGCGCCAGCCCGCGGCCTGCGAGGTCGGCGGACAGGCCGCAACCATCATCGGCCAGCGCGCACAGGACGGCGCGCGCAAGATCTACCAGATCATCAACGACAAGAAAGAGCAGCTCGAGAAGCCCGACAAGAAGGCGCCCGACCACACCGGCTCGATCGCGCTGGCCGGCGAAGGCGACACTGCTACGAGCGAAGCCCCGCGCGACACCCTGTCCCAGGACGACCTTGCGCTGGAATGGCGCGGCCCGCCGCCTGCGCCAGCGAATTAGCCCCCAAACCCTATCGATTTCACGGCCTTGCGTCCCTATATTGGCCTGAACGGGAACACGGGCCAGCATGACGACGATCGACGAAATCAGGGACAATTTCGAGATTCTGGACGAGTGGGACGACCGCTACCGGTACGTCATCGAGCTCGGCCGCACCCTGGAACCGATGTCCGAGGCTGAGCATTCGGCCGAGAACAAGGTGAACGGCTGTGTCAGCCAGGTCTGGCTCCAGAAGCTGATCGATCATCGCCATGGCGGCGCGCCGATCCTGAAATATCGCGGCGACAGTGACGCCCACATCGTGCGCGGGCTGGTCGCGATCGTGCTGTCGCTTTACTCCGGCCGCACGCCGCGGGAGATTCTTGCGACTGACGCCATTGCCGTGTTCGACGAGTTCGGCTTTCGCGATCATCTGACGCCACAGCGTTCCAACGGCCTGCGCTCGATGGTCGAACGTATCAAGACCGACGCGAAAGAAGCGCTCGCGGAAGCGTCATGAGGACCCTCCTGGTGAGGAGCGCGGAACGCGCGTCTCGAACCATGACGGCCCCGCTCTCGCTCGCGGCCGTCCTTCGAGACGCCCGCTTTGCGGGCTCCTCAGGATGAGGGCCGAGTGAGCTGATGTAACAGCGGCTCTACTTCCGCTTCCGCTGCTGCTGCCCCAGTCCCATCTGCTTCGCAAGCTGCGAGCGGGCCACCGCATAGTTCGGCGCGACCATGGGATAGTCGGCAGGCAGGCCCCATTTCTCGCGGTATTGCTCCGGCGTCATGTTGTACTGGGTGCGCAGATGGCGCTTTAGCGACTTGAAGCGCTTGCCGTCTTCCAGACAGACCAGATAATCCGGCGCGATCGACTTCTTCAGCGAGACCGCCGGCTTCGCCGGCTCGAGCGGCGCTGTCTCGGTGCGGCCTGACGACACCCGCACCAGGGCACCGTGCACCTGGCTGATCAGGTTCGGAATCTCAGCCGCAGGCGTCGGATTGTTGCTGAGATAGGCCGACACGATGCTCGCCGTCAGCTCAATGAAATTCTTAGCCCCGGCATCCGACATGGGCCCGACCTTTCTCGACCTTGCGTCTCACGGGATTGACGACGCGGAAGTATTCCGTGTCAACAATACGTTCGGCTGAAATGAGATGACTGACGAGGCTGGACTGATTTACTGGCGGTGCGACAAGAATAGCCACGCTTTACTTGCCTGCAGCAGATCTCAGGACCGCTGGTCGAGATGGGCGCGCAGCTCGTCGATCGAGGCAAAGCGCATCATGCCCTCGGGCATCTGCGCTTCGATCGAGCCGTCGGAATAGAGCGAATAGCCCATGCCATCGACGATGCCGGATTTGAGCACGGTCACGGGCGCCTGCTCGACCGCTGGAGCCGGCTCGGGTGCAGGTGGAGGAGCAGCCTCCGCGAAGGTCGACGGCGAGCGCGGCGGCGGGCGCCGCGAGGCGGCCGGCGGCTCCTGAGGCCTCATACGGTCCGGCTTCGGCCAGGCGTCGTCAAAGCTCGCAGGCGGACCATCCGGTGCGTCAGGCGCCGCCGGCGGCTCCGCATGCGGCAGCGGCGGCACGCCCTCGCCGCCCTTCGCCTCCGCGCGCTCGCGCTCCTTGCGGGAGGTCGAGGCGAACATCAGGTTACGCCGGCGCGGCGGTTCCGCAGCCTCAGGCAGGACCGGAACTTCCGGCTCCGGCGACGGCTCGACGCGCGGACGCTCTCGCGCGGCCGCTTCGTTCTGCCACGGCGGCGGCCCTGAGGCAGGCAATGGCGGCGTCGGCTCGATCTTCGCTGCGCCCACCGGCTCGGGCGCGGGCGTTCCAGGCATCCCGGGGCCCGGCAGGACGGGGCTGACCCGAACATCGGACGGTGCGACTGATCCAGCCAGCCGGCGCGCGATGCCCTTCAGTTCCGCGATCACGACGTAGAGGCCGGCCAGTAACATCCCGGAGCAGACGCCGACCGTACCTGAGATTATGAGGGTGCTGCCGAGACTGAATTCCCTGACGGTAAAGCCAAACAAGATCGCAAGGAGGCCCGCCAGAACGGCGAAAATCCCCGCGATCAACAATACCAACGCCATCTAACTCACCCCCGGCCGCGCAGCCATACGCGACACCCGTCACGCCACGATACCGTCATACCGTGTTCCACGCCAACGTCGAATTGAAGCCTCTGTTCCTGAAGGGAAGGATATCAGGCACTTATTCACATTCCCTTCAGCTACGGATCGCTAGTTCTAAGTAGCTCTCAAGTTGGTCGGATTTGCTGCGTCGCATCAGGAATTTAGCCATAATGCCCAATTACTTGGTAATGGAACTGCGCTATAGGGATTCCGGGGAGCAGGCCCGCGCGCACCAGCAGGGCCAAGCGGGGATTCCGGGTCACCAATAGCCATGACATCCATCACGACTTCGGCGATCGACACGCCTCTGCGGCGCTCGGTTGAACGGACTTGCGACGATCTCGCCATGCTGGTGCTGGCTGCGGTCGCCGTCATTGCAGGCTTGACCTTCCGCGACTACGGGCTCGGCTGGGACGACTACACCCACGCTGAATATGCCGACCTGTTGCTGCGCATGTTCGGTTCCGGCTTCAAGGACACCGCGGCACTCTCCTTCGCCAACCTCTATATGTATGGCGGCGGCTTCGACATGGTCGCGGCTCTCCTGCACAAGGTGATTCCGCTCGAGTTGTTCGAGACGCGGCGTCTGGTCGGCGCGGTCGTCGGCGTGATCGGGCTTGCGGTGACGTGGCGGCTCGGCCGCCGCATCAGCGGCCCCCTTGCGGGACTTGCCTCGCTCCTGCTGCTCGCACTCTGCCCGATCTTCTACGGCCACATGTTCATGAATCCGAAGGATGCGCCCTTCGCGGTGGCCATGATCATCCTGATGCTGGGTCTGGTCCGCCTCGCCGAAGAATATCCGCAGCCTTCGCCGCGCACGATCCTGATCGTCGGCCTTGGCGCCGGCCTCTCGCTCGGCACCCGCATCCTTGGCGGCCTTGCGCTGGTCTATGCCGTGATCGGCTTCATGCCGCTGTTCTTGGAGGAACTGCGTAGCGAGGGTCTGCGCGAATCGGTCCGCCGCTTCGCTCATGTCGTCTATTTGTTGCTGCCCGGCCTCGTGCTCGGCTACCTCGTGATGGGGCTGATCTGGCCGTGGTCGATCATGGAGCCCGGCAATCCCTTCGAGGCGCTGACCTACTTCTCGCACTTCTTCGAGAAGCCCTGGAAGGAGATGTTCGACGGCGCGATCGTGTCCGTGCCCGACATGCCCTGGTCCTATCTGCCGACGCTGTTCGCGCTTCAACTGCCCGAAGTGATGCTGGTGCTGATGTTCGGCGCCGTGATCGGCACCTTCGCGATGCTGCCGCGCCGCGAGATTCCCGCCCGCCGCAAGACCATCCTCTTGATGCTGACGCTCGCCGCGACCCTGCCGCTCGCGATCGCGATGGTGAAGCGGCCGGCGTTGTACAACGGCATCCGCCACTTCGTCTTCGTGATCCCGCCGATGGCGGTGCTCGGCGGCGTCGCCTTTGGCTGGGCCATGGAGCGCCTGCGCGCCAATCACCGCACCTGGCAGCCGGTCGTGCTCGCGACCTTCTGCTTTGGCCTTGCGCTCTCGCTCGCCGAGATGATCCGGCTGCATCCGTATCAATACACCCACTTCAACCACATCGCCGGCACCGTGCGCGGCGCCGACGATCGCTTCATGCTGGATTATTGGGGTCTCGCGCTGAAGCAGGCCTCCGACGAATTGCGTGAGCAGCTCGTCGAGCGCCAGGAAGTGCCGCCGCGCAACCGCAAATGGAAGGTCGCCGTGTGCGGCCCGCAGCGCCCCGCCCAGGTCGCGCTCGGCCCCGACTTCACCATCGGCTGGGATTCCCATGCCGCCGATTTCGCCATGACGCTCGGTGAGTTCTACTGCAAGGGCCTCACCGCGCCCGTGCTGGTCGAGATCAAACGCGACGACGTGGTGTTCGCCCGCGTCTACGACATCCGCGGCAGCAGCATTTCCAGCCTGCTCTCGATCCCGGCGCCGTAATAATTTTTCTCTATGCGGGCCACGCCTAACTGCCGCGCTTTCAGCGCCTTGCCGCCGACCATCACCAAGACTACGCTTCCGCTCCGCAACAACGGTGTTCGGAGAGATAGGCCATGTCGCCAGCGGAAGCGCGTCTGAAGGAAGTGCCCTCGAACATGACGGAGGCCGAGTGGCAGCAACGGGTCAATCTCGCCGCCTGCTATCGGCTTGTCTCGCTCTACGGCTGGGACGATCTGGTCGACACGCACATCTCCGCGCGCGTACCCGGCCCCGAGCATCATTTTCTCATCAATCCCTACGGGCTGATGTTCGACGAGATCACGGCGTCGAGCCTCGTCAAGGTCGATCTGCACGGCAACCAGCTCTCCGAGAGCGAGTACAGCATCAACCCGGCTGGCTTCACCATCCATTCGGCGATCCACGAGGTGCGCGAGGACGCGATCTGCGTGCTGCATCTCCACACCCTCGACGGCACCGCGGTGTCGAGCAGCGCCGAAGGCCTGCTGCCGCTGAACCAGACCGCCCAGCTCGTCACCCACGACCTCGCCTATCACGACTATGAAGGCATCGCGCTCGACCATGACGAGCGGCCGCGGCTCCAGAAGGATCTCGGCGACCATAACCACATGCTGCTGCGCAACCACGGCACGATGACGGTCGGCCGCTCGGTCGCCTCGGCCTTCGAGCGCATGTATCACCTCGAGCGCGCCTGCTCGATGCAGGTGTGTACGCGCGCGCTGGGCACGCCGGTCTATCCGGTCGACGACATCGCGATCGACAAGAACACCGAGCTGCTCGCCAACCGCGACCGCGCCGAGCTGCGCGCCACCAACCTGGTGTGGCCGCCGTTGCTCCGCAAGCTCGACCGCGAGCTTCCGGGCTACCGGTCTTGAGATTTTCCGGATTTGGTGTAAGGTAGCGGTCAACTAACCTCTACACCTTTTCGAATGAAACGCCGCCCAATTCCGGGCGGCGTTTTTATTTGGTGCGGCCTTCTCTGCTCGTCATTGCGAGGAGCTTTTGCGACGAAGCAATCCAGACTGTTTCCACGGAGGGATACTGGATTGCTTCGCTTCGCTCGCAATGACGGGGATAGGGGGCGTCCCTACTTCACCTCCGCGAGCGCGGCGAGGATGCGGGCCCAGGAGCGGATGCCTTTCTGGAAGCTGCGCAGATCGTACTTCTCGTTCGGCGAGTGGATGTTGTCGTCGTCGAGGCCGAAACCGACGAGCAGCGAGTCGAGCCCCAGCGCGCGCTTGAAGTCGGCGACGATCGGGATCGAGGCGCCCGATCCCATCAGCACGGTCTCCTTGCCCCATTCCTCGGTCAGCGCGGTCTTGGCTGCGGCGAGCGGCTTCATGTTCCAGTCGAGCGCAATCGCAGGCCCGGCGGAATGGTCGCCGAATTCAACTCTGCAATCTCCCGGAATCCGCGCCGACACATACTCGCGGAAAGCCTTGCGGATCTTCGCGGGATCCTGGCCTTCGACCAATCGGAACGACACCTTTGCCGATGCGTGTGACGGGATCACCGTCTTGGAGCCCTCGCCGATATAGCCGCCCCAGATGCCGTTGACGTCGCAGGTCGGACGCGTGGAAGCCTGCTCGACCAGGAGCCGGCCCTTCTCGCCGGCCGGTATCGATAGCCCGACTGGCTTGAGGAACGTCGCCGGCGTGAAGTCGAGCTTCTTCCACTGCGCGAGAATGTCCGGCGGTGCGTCCTTCACGCCGTCATAGAAGCCGGGGATGGTGATGCGGTTGTCGTCGTCGAACAGGCTGCCCAGAATTTTGGTCAGCACCCGGATCGGGTTCATCGCCGTACCGCCGAACACGCCGGAGTGCAGGTCGCGATTGGCGGCGGTGATCTTCAGCTCTTCATAGAGCAGGCCGCGCAACGATGTCGTGATAGCCGGCGTGTCGCGATCCCACATGCCGGTGTCGCAGACCAGCACGTAGTCCGCCCCAAACTCGGCCTTGTTGGCTTCGATGAATGGCACGAAATTCTTCGAGCCGACCTCTTCCTCGCCTTCGATCAGGAAAGTGACGTCAATCGGCAGCGAGCCCGTCACCTTCTTCCAGGCGCGGCAGGCCTCGACGAAGGTCATGACCTGGCCTTTGTCGTCTTCGGCGCCGCGCGCGACGATGATCTTGCGGCCGTCGGCATGGTCGGTGACAACAGGCTCGAATGGCGGACGGTGCCAGAGATCGAGCGGATCGACGGGCTGCACGTCGTAGTGACCGTAGAACAGCACATGCGGCCGGCCACCGGCGACACTCTTGCCGACGACCGCGGGATGGCCGGCGGTCGGCCTCACTTCAGTCGCAACGCCGAGGCTCGCGATGTCCTTGGCCAGATGTTCGGCCGCCGCCTTGCAATCCGCCGCGAAGGCGGGATCGGCGGAGATCGACTTGATCCGCAACAGCGAGAACAGACGCTCCAGGCTGTTGTCGAAATCCTTGTCGATGTGGTCGAGCACGGATTGAAGCTGTGCATTGGCCATGGTCGTGTTCCCTGCGTTCAAGATGTCTTGGCTTTTAGCGCTGCCGCGGCCTTGGGACCAGCCGCATCCGGCGGATGGCGGATGTGCCATGCGAGGCTACCTGCGAGGACCGCCGTGGCGACGAGGTTATTGCCCCAGGCTTGAAAGACATTGGGAAACCACGGCAGCGACAGCAGCATGAGCACGCCGGCGGCGCCTAGGGCGAGCCAGGTTCCCAGGCGTACGTTCGCCCGCTCGTCGAAGGCGGCGCGATGCATCAGCACCGTCATCGGGAAGAACAGCCACATGAAGTAGTATTGCCGCGCCAGGGGTGATGCCACCGTCATCAGGCAGAACAGGATGCCGAGCTCTTCGGCGTCCGACCGCGCCGTTCGCCGCCCCTGCCGTGGCATGACCGCGACGAAGGCGAGTCCGAGCAACGCCGACAGCACCAGCACGATCCAGTTCGCCGTCCTGTAATCGACGTCGATGACATTGATCGTGCGCGGCGGCTTGTTGGCATCTTCCTGATTGTAGTTGATCGGCCGGACCAGCCGGTGCGTGACAGCAATGAGGGACTGGTTCACCCACGACCAGTTCTGCTCGTCGCGCTGGCCAAATCCCTTTTCCGAGCTCGACCCGACCATGCCCTGATACCAGGTCTTGAGCTCGGCGGCATTGCGCTCGAAGCCGCGAATGGGTGCCGGCACGACATAGAGAAGCATGCCGGTGAAGGCAATTGTTGCAACGGCGGCCCCCCACTTCCGTCGCCAGACCAGATAGGGCAGCACCGCAATGGGAAACACCTTGATGGCGGTGGCGAGCGCGAACATGAAGCCTGCAAGCCAGGAGCGCTGATGCTGCAAGCTCCAGAAGCCGTAGAGCATCATCGCCAGCAGGACGAGGTTCGGCTGGCCGAGATCGAACATGTCGAACACGAAAGTCACGGTGACGAAAGCGGGCAGCGCCTCCAGCCAGGGGCCGGGCCTGTGGCCCGAGCCGGTCATGGCGTTGGAAAACATTCCCGTGTACCACCACGCCACAATATTCAGGATCGACAGCACGGTGTAGAGCGCGACCTTGCCGAACCAGCTCGGGATCGCCAGCAGGATTGCCGGCAGCGGTGGGTAGATGAACTCGAAGTACTCATGGATGTCGTCGGGATAGAGCGGCCCGCCCTGCAAGACCTGCTGCCCGGCCCAGTACCACAGCCCGTAATCCTTGGTCTTGCCATGCCCGAAGATCTCGGGACCGAGGACGTCGGCGGCCAGGATGAAGCAGCAGAGCAGGAAGAGCAGGTCGAGCGGCGCACGCAGCGCCAGGGTTCGGAGTGCGCCGGGTTCGGCGAAAGATTCAGGTGAGGTCACGGTGTGGTCCAGTCATGGGCCATAGCACCTAGCAGACCGATGGACGCTTGGAGAGCCCCTCACCCGAATTTGTTCCCGTCGCGCATCAGGCAACTTCCCGAAAACGGCCTGATGCGGCGAAGGGCCTAAAATGGCGACAACATGCCTAGCGCCGCAGCAAGCCGCCGAGCGCGCCGCGGACCAGCGTGCGGCCGATCGAGCCACCGAGCTTGCCGGCGACCGATTTGCCGATATTGGCCGCCATCCCCCCGATCACCTGGTTGGTCACCGATCGGGTCATGTCGCGCGCGATGACCTGGCCCGTCGACAGGCGGCCGCGCTTGACGTTGGTGCCGAAGATGGTGCCGACGATCGAGCCGATCTGGCCGAGGATGCCGCCGCCTTCACCGCCCGCCGCGCCTGGATCGGCAGGCGCGGCCGTGCCGGCAATGCGCTGCTGGATCATCTCGTAGGCGGACTCATCATCAACGGCGGTGTCGTATTTGCCCTTCACCGGGCTTGCATCCATGATCGCCTTCCGCTCTGCCGGCGTAATCGGTCCGATCCGGGCCGAGGGCGGCCGGATCATCACCCGCTCGACCATCGCGGGCGTGCCGTTGCCTTCGAGAAAGGACACCAGCGCCTCACCCTTGCCGAGCTCCATGATCACCTTGGCGGTGTCGAGCTTCGGGTTGGGCCGAAAAGTCTGGGCCGCGGCGGCGACCGCCTTCTGGTCGCGCGGCGTGAAGGCGCGCAGCGCGTGCTGCACCCGGTTGCCCAATTGCCCGAGCACGCGGTCGGGCACGTCGACCGGGTTTTGCGTCACGAAATAAACGCCGACGCCTTTGGAGCGGATCAGACGCACCACCTGCTCGATCTTGTCCATCAGCGCCTTGGGCGCGTCGTTGAAAAGCAGATGCGCCTCGTCGAAGAAGAATACCAGCTTCGGCTTTGGCAAATCGCCGGCCTCCGGCAGCTCCTCGAACAGTTCTGACAACATCCACAGCAGGAATGTCGCGTAAAGCCGTGGGCTCTGGAGCAGCTTGTCGGCGACGAGGATGTTGACCATGCCGCGACCGTCGCGGTCGGTCTTCATGAAGTCTTTCAGCGTCAGCGCCGGCTCGCCAAAGAATTTGGTGCCGCCCTGGTTCTCCAGCACCAGAAGCTGGCGCTGGATGGTGCCGACGGTCGCCTTGGTGACGTTGCCAAAACCCTGCGCGGCTTTGCGAATCTCGGCGAGCGGATCCGCCGCGGCGTCCGGCCCCTTCTTGCCGCTGTCGGGCACGATGGCATCGAGCAGCGCCCGCAAATCTTTCATGTCGATCAGGACAAGGCCGTTGTCGTCGGCGACGCGGAAGGCGACGTTGAGCACGCCTTCCTGCACGTCGTTCAGGTCGAGCATGCGTGCAAGCAGCAGCGGGCCCATTTCCGTGACGGTCGCCCGCACCGGGTGGCCCTGCTCGCCGAATACGTCCCAGAACACCGTCGAGAACTGGTCGGGCTGGAATGTCAGCCCCATCTCGGTGGCGCGCTTGAGGATGAAGTCTTTGGCTTCGCCAACCTCGGAGATGCCGGAGAGGTCACCCTTGATGTCGGAGGCGAAGACCGGAACGCCGGCGCGCGCAAATCCTTCCGCCATGACTTGCAGCGTCACCGTCTTGCCGGTTCCCGTTGCACCCGTGACGAGGCCGTGGCGATTGGCGAGCGCCAGCGTCAGCCACGCCTGCTCGTCTCCCTTGCCGACGAAGATCTTGTCGTCGGTGTCGCCGAGCTTGCTGTCCTGTGCGGTCATTATTCTCTCTGATCTCTCTGCCGTGTTTCGCGTATCGAAACTCGAATGCACCAGTTCCGTACTTTAACGCATGTTGCGCGCCGATTAAAACCATTCAACGCGCTCCAAGCATGCGACATTATCGGAAACATGCGAGCAGCATCCGTCGAAAGTAGGAACGACGCATTTGCACCGCGGCATTTTTTCGCCGATTCCATCTCCGCTCTTGCATAGCTGCAACACTTGCCGCGCGTTCGAGAGTGAATCGGAACGTTGGTGGCGTTCATCGCTTGTATTTCACATCGCACCGGCTCAAGATCATTTTCGAAAACAATACCCGGCATGTGAACCGGCTGAGGGGCAGGCCATATGGACGAGCTGATCGGACGGCTGGCGACAATCGCCAGCATAGATAGTGCTGACGCTGAAAAGACGATCGGCATTATCCTGGGCTTCCTCCGCAACGAGGGGCCTTCCGACAGTGTCCAGACCCTAATCGATCATATCCCCGGTGCGGAGGCCGCAATCGAGGCGTCCAGGAGCGGCGGCGGACTGTCGCGGCTGATGGGCGGCGGCCTGATGGCCGTCGGCACGCGCCTGATGGGCCTGGGACTTGGCATGTCCGAGATTCAGAACGTCGCCCGTGAACTTTTTCGCTTCGGCCGAGACAAAATCGGAGCGGATCAGATGGGCAAGATCATCGCGGGGACACCGGGCCTCAGCCAGTTCGCCTGAAGCTTGCGCATTTCATATCGAGTATCATGACATATCCGATCTCCGAGATTGAGGGCCTGTCGACCTTTGCCGCCAACAAGTTGAAGGCGCAAGGTATCCGCACAACCGACGCGCTGCTCGAAGCGGCCTCAACCGTGAAGGGCCGCAAGGCGCTCTCCGCCAAGACCGGCATCAGCGAGCAGCTGCTGTTGGAATGGGCCAACGTCTCCGACTACATGCGTATCCCCGGCATGGGCAGGGCCAAGGTCGGACTGGTCCGCGCCGCCG
The DNA here is from genome assembly GCF_040547985.1 of Bradyrhizobium sp. LB14.3. Classification (NCBI taxonomy): domain Bacteria; kingdom Pseudomonadati; phylum Pseudomonadota; class Alphaproteobacteria; order Hyphomicrobiales; family Nitrobacteraceae; genus Bradyrhizobium; species Bradyrhizobium sp. LB14.3. Next base: position 37,141 of record NZ_JBEPQT010000028.1, on the reverse strand, counting down.
GCGTCACCACCGTGCGCGAGCTCTCCTATCGGAATCCGGCAAGGCTCGCCCAGAGCATGCGCGATGCCAACGAAAAGAAAAAGCTGCTCCGCATCCTTCCTTCCGAGAAGTCGGTCGGCGACATCATCGCCAAGGCGAAGAAGCTGCCGCCGAAGATTTCGTATTGATGGTAGCTCCGTCATCCCCGCGCAACCGCGAAGCGGTTGTCGGTTGAGGTGCGAGGCACGGGACGCGACGCGTCCTGTGGAGAGCCTTGAAGGATGAACGGCCACCGCTGCCACCACTCGGAGAGCGTCGGGCCGTCGCCCTTCGAGGGCCGCTGAAGAAGCGGCCAGCTCAGAATGGTGATAGAGTGGCACGTATTTGCGCTCCCCTCCCTTCTTGACTCCCCCTTCCCGACCGCGCAAAGCGACGCGCATGAATGCCTCGCTTTCCCCATCCGTCCCGGCGGCCGGTTCAGTCGGGCCTGACGTGCTGCGGACGCTTCTCGAGCGGCCGATCCCGGCGGTGATGGGCGTGCTCAACATCACCCCGGATTCCTTCTCCGACGGCGGCGAATTCATCGCGCCCGAGCAGGCAATCGCGCGGGCGCGGGCCATGATCGAGGCAGGCGTCGACATCATCGATATCGGTGCCGAGTCCACCCGACCCTACAAGGGTGCCCGGCCGGTCACGGCGGAAGACGAACTGGTACGGCTCAAGCCGGTGCTGGCAGGCGTCGTGTCGCTCGGCGTGCCGGTCTCGATCGACAGCATGAAGGCGGAGGTGGTGGCGTTCGCGCTCGCTCAGGGCGCTGCGATCGCCAACGACGTCTGGGGCCTGCAACGCGACGCCGGCATGGCGCCGCTGGTGGCCGCCAAAGGCGTCCCCGTCATCGTCATGCACAACCGCGACAGCGTCGTTCCCGCTATCGACATCATCGCGGACATGACCGTGTTCTTTCAGCGCTCGCTCGACATCGCCGCACAAGCCGGCATCGCCCGCGACAAGATCGTGCTCGATCCCGGCATCGGCTTCGGCAAGACGGCCGAGCAGAGCATGACCGCGCTGGCGCGGTTGCGTGAGTTCGACATGTTCGGCCTGCCGGTCCTGGTCGGCGCGTCGCGCAAGCGCTTCATCGCTTCGGTGTCGCCGTCGGAGCCGAAAGAGCGGCTCGCCGGCTCGATCGCCGCGCATCTGATCGCCGCGCAGCGCGGCGCAAAAATCATCCGGACCCATGATGTCGCCGAGACCTTGCAGGCCCTGCGAGTGGCGCATGCAATCGAGAGCAAGCCATGACCGATACGATCTTCGTAACCGGCCTGTCGATCCATGCCCGTCACGGCGTGATGGAGCACGAGACCGAGGTCGGCCAGCGTTTTGTCATCGACCTCGAGCTTTATACGGACCTGTCGGAGCCTTCGCGCAGCGACCGGCTAGCCGACACCGTGTCCTACGCCGACGTCGTGGCGACCACGACGGCCGCGTTCAAGAACACCAATTACAAGCTGCTGGAGCGCGCGGCCGGCGCGGTGGCCGACGCCATCCTGTCGCACTTTCCGCGCATCCGTGCGGTCAAGATTACCGTGCACAAGCCGCATGCGCCGATCGCCGCGATCTTCGACGACGTCGGCATCATGCTGACGCGCTCGCGGCAGCCCTGACATGGCAAGCGTGCTGATCGCACTCGGCGGCAATGTCGGCAATGTCCGCGCGACGTTCCAAAAGGCGATCGCCCATATCTGCGGCATGGCGCAAGCTGCGATGATCGCGCGCTCGTCGGACTATTCGACGCCGCCTTGGGGCGACGAAGACCAGGATCCATTCATCAACGCCTGCGTCGAGATCGAGACCGATCTCGATCCGCACGCGCTGCTGTTCGTAATGCAGAAGGTCGAGCAGAAATTCGGCCGCACGCGCGACAAGGAGCGGCGCTGGGGCCCGCGCACGCTTGATCTCGACATGATCGCCTATGACGATGTGTCGTTTCAGAAGCCCGATTTGACGTTGCCGCATCCGCGCCTGTTCGTGCGCGCCTTCGTGCTGGTGCCGCTGGCCGAGATTGCGCCCGACCGCGTGATCGCCGGCATTCGTGTGCGCGACGGGCTAGCCAGCGTCTCGGCGCAAGGCATTGAGCGGCTTCCGGATACCGGTTAACCAAAAACAACCGTTTGCAGGGACGGCCGGCCGTGGCAATTTCGCCCGCGCACAACAAGATTTCCGGGAGCCCTTGGCCGTATGACCTCCGTGACTGACGACCTGCCGCTGGCGGCGGATTTTCCCAAGGCGACCGTCGAAGACTGGCGCAAGCTGGTCGATGGCGTGCTGAAGGGCGCGCCGTTCGAAAAGCTGGTCGGCAAGACCTATGACGGTGTCAGGATCGAACCGCTCTATCCGCGCGCCAAAGGCGTTGCGCCCGTGGTGGGGCGGCTGGCGGCGGCGCCCTGGCAGATCATGCAGCGGATCGACCATCCCGATGCAAGTGCGGCGAATGCGCAAGCTCTGACCGATCTCGAAAATGGCGCGACGGGGCTTGCACTGGTGTTCGCCGGCGGCAATGGCGCCCACGGGTTCGGGCTGGAACCGACCGCAGACGCAGTCGCAAAGATCTTGAAGGACGTCCATCTCGATGCCGGCATCGGCCTCGAGCTTGAGATCGGTCCGCAATCGCGGATGGCGGCGATCCATCTCGCGGAATATGTGAAGGGCAACGGCATCGATCCCGGTGCCTGCGACATCCGCTTCGGGCTCGACCCGCTCGCGGCGGGCGCGGTGTGGGGCCACAACCCTTATAGCTGGGAGGAGATCGTTCCTGCCGTGACCGGCGGCATCAAGGGCCTCGTCGCGCTCGGCTTCAAGGGGCCGTTTGCTTCGGCCGACGGACGCGTGATCCACGATGCCGGCGGCTCCGAGGCGCAGGAGCTCGCCTTTGTGCTCGCCTGCGGTGTCGCCTATTTGCGCGCGATTGAAGGCACCGGCGTTCCGCTGGAGCAGGCGCAGGGCATGGTCTATGCGCGGCTTGCGGCGGATGCAGACCAGTTCCTCACCATGGCAAAATTCCGCGCGCTGCGGCTGCTCTGGGCGCGCATTGAGACGGCGTGCGGGCTGACGCCAAGGCCATTGTTCGTCGCCGCCGATACCGCTTGGCGCATGCTGACGCAGCGCGATCCCGATGTGAACATACTACGCGCGACCATGGCGACGTTTGCGGCGGGACTCGCCGGCGCCAACGCAATCACCGTGCTGCCGCACACGCTGGCGCTGGGTCTGCCCGATCCGTTCGCGCGGCGCGTGGCCCGCAACACGCAAGCCGTGCTGCTGGAAGAAAGCAACCTCGCCAGGGTCAGCGATCCGGCGGCGGGCGCAGGCGGCATCGAGACGCTGACGGCGCAGCTCTGCGACGCGGCCTGGGCACTGTTCCAGGAGAGCGAGAAAGCCGGCGGCGCTTTTGCCGCTCTTCAGCAAGGCGTGTTCCAGGGCAAGGTCGCGGCCGCGCGAAAAGCGCGTGAGGCCAGCATCGCAAATCGCCGCGACGTGTTGACCGGCGCCAGCGAGTTCCCGAACCTGCATGAGCGCGAGACGGCGGTGCTGAACGGGACGCCGGTCGCGCTCGCGCCCTACGGCGAGCAAAAATACAAGTTCGACGCGCTGTCGCCGATCCGGCTGGCGGAACCGTTCGAGGCGCTGCGCGACAAATCGGACGCGGCGTTGAAGGCGCGCGGCGCGCGCCCAAAAGTGTTTTTGGCCAATCTCGGCACGCCCGCCGATTTCACGGCGCGGGCGACCTTTGCCAAAAGCTTGTTCGAGACCGGCGGCATTCAGGCCGTCGACAGCGAGGGCTTTGCCGATCCATCCCAGTTAGCTGTCGCGTTCAAGGCCTCCGGCGCCGAGTTCGCCTGCCTTTGTTCCAGTGACAAGGTTTATGCGGAACATGCCGAAGCAACGGCGAAGGCCCTGCAAACCGCAGGTAGCAGACTTATCTATCTGGCAGGCCGCCCGACGGATACCGAGGCGGCGCTGCGTGCCGCCGGCGTCACGGGCTTCGTCTTCGCCGGTGGCGATGCGCTTGCGACATTGCAGGACGCCTATCGACGGATGGAGCAGCCATGACGGAAGCAGGCAAACCCGTTCTCACCGGCGGCTGCCAATGCGGCGCGGTCCGCTTTGCATTGACGGAAGCACCTTACAAGGTTTCGATCTGTCACTGCCGGATGTGCCAGAAGGCGAGCGGCGCGCCGTTCGCCTCGTTCGCCGACATCAACCGGACGGATTTTTCCTGGACCAAGGGGAAGCCGTCGTTCTTCCGCTCCTCCTCCATCGCCGACCGCGGCTATTGCGCCGCCTGCGGCACGCCGCTGAGTTTTGGCCGCATCGACGGCGACCGGATCGAGATCATGACCGGCGCCTTCGACCGCCCCGACCAGATCGTGCCGACGCGGCAGTTCGGCACCGAATCCCGCCTGGGCTGGGTGGTCGGCATCTCCAATTTGCCGAGCCAGACCACGCAGCAGAATTACGGACCGGAGAAGATGGCGACCATCGTGAGCCATCAGCATCCGGACCATGATTGAGCGCCTATGATATGGTTGAAACCATGAGCCGCATTCCGAACTTCGCAGACATCGCCTTCGAGCGGACCACAAGCGCCGCGCCATCAGGCAGCGCCGAGCCCTGGCTGACGCCCGAGGGCATTCTGGTGAAACCCGCCTATGGCGAGGCCGATCTCGCCGGGCTTGATTTCCTCGATACCTATCCGGGCATCGCGCCCTATCTGCGCGGCCCTTACCCGACCATGTATGTCAACCAGCCCTGGACCGTCAGGCAATATGCCGGCTTCTCCACGGCGGAGGATTCCAACGCATTCTACCGCCGCAACCTCGCAGCCGGACAGAAGGGCCTCTCGGTCGCCTTCGATCTCGCCACCCATCGCGGCTATGACAGCGACCATCCGCGCGTCGGCGGCGACGTCGGCATGGCCGGCGTTGCGATCGATTCCATTTACGACATGCGCACGCTGTTTGCGGGAATTCCGCTCGACCAGATGAGCGTGTCCATGACCATGAACGGCGCGGTGCTGCCGATCCTCGCGCTCTATGTCGCCGCCGCGGGCGAACAGGGCGTGGCGCCGGAAAAGCTCTCAGGGACAATTCAGAACGACATTCTGAAAGAGTTCATGGTGCGCAACACCTATATCTATCCGCCCGCGCCTTCGATGCGGATCATCTCGGACATTTTTGCATACACCTCGCAGAAAATGCCGAAATACAATTCGATCTCGATCTCCGGTTATCACATGCAGGAGGCCGGCGCGACGCAGGACCTCGAGCTCGCCTATACGCTGGCCGACGGCGTCGAATATCTTCGCGCCGGCCTGGCGGCGGGCCTCGACGTCGACCGCTTCGCGCCGCGGCTGTCGTTCTTCTGGGCGACCGGCATGAACTTCTTCATGGAAGTCGCCAAGATGCGCGCCGCGCGGCTGCTCTGGGCGAAGCTGCTCAAGCCGTTCAATCCGAAAGACCCGCGTTCGCTCTCGCTGCGCACGCATTGCCAGACATCGGGTTGGTCCCTGACCGCGCAGGATGTCTTCAACAACGTGATGCGCACCACCGTGGAGGCGATGGCGGCGACGCAGGGCCATACCCAGTCGCTGCACACCAACGCACTCGACGAGGCGCTGGCGCTGCCGACCGATTTCTCCGCGCGCATTGCCCGCAACACCCAGCTCTTCCTCCAGCAGGAGAGCGGCACCACCCGCATCATCGATCCCTGGGGCGGTTCGTATTATGTCGAGCGCCTCACGCGTGATCTCGCCGCCAAGGCGTGGGGCCATATCCAGGAGGTCGAGGAACTCGGCGGCATGGCGAAAGCCATCGAGGCCGGCGTGCCGAAACTGCGCATCGAGGAGGCTTCGGCCAAGACCCAGGCCCGGATCGATGCCGGCAAGCAGGCCGTGATCGGCGTCAACAAGTACAAGCCGACGGACGAAGCCCCGATCGACATTCTCAAGGTCGACAACACCAATGTCCGCCGGCTCCAGATCGACAAGCTGACGCGGCTGAAATCCGAACGCGACCAGAAGGACGTCGACGCCGCCCTCGCAGCACTCACGCGCTCGGCCGGCGAAGGCAACGGCAATCTGCTCGCGCTCGCCATCGACGCCGCGCGCGCGAAGGCGACCGTCGGCGAGATTTCGGACGCAATGGAAAAGGTGTTCGGCCGGCACCGCGCCGAGATCAAGTCGATCACCGGCGTCTACAAGCGGGAGGCGTCCAGCATGGGTAACCGGGTCGAGAAGGTTCAGGCGCTGATCGACGCCTTCGAGGAAGCCGAAGGCCGCCGCCCACGCATCCTGGTCGCAAAAATCGGCCAGGACGGTCACGACCGCGGCCAGAAGGTGATCGCGTCGGCCTTCGCCGACATCGGCTTCGACGTCGACATCGGGCCGCTGTTTGCGACCGCCGACGAAGCCGCACGGCAGGCAGTCGAGAACGACGTGCACATTCTCGGCGTCTCCTCCCTCGCCGCCGCCCACCTCACGGCGGTACCGGAATTGAAGGCCGCGCTGAAGAAGCAGGGCCGCGACGACATCATGATCATCGTCGGCGGCGTGGTGCCGCCACAGGATTACGACGCGCTCTATGCGGCCGGCGCCGAAGCGATCTTCCCGCCGGGCACGGTGATCGCGGACGCGGCCGAGGAGCTGATCCGCAAGCTGAACGCCCGGCTCGGGCATAGCGAGGCGGCGGAGTGAACTCCGAACCGGAGGGTGAGCAGCCATGGCACTCGTTTGAGTCTATCGAGCGCTACGAGTCTCTGTTTCCCTTGCTGCCTGATTTTGTTGCGCACTACACAATAGGCGGCAAACGTCTTCCACGGATAGGCCTAGCAGGCCGACTGGACCTTCAATTTCGAAGAATTCTTCTAGCCGCGCTTTTAGCCGGCCGGATGCAGATCGGTCTTTCTTACGCAGAGAAGCGCTACGCGAAAGATGCACTGGAGACTCGTTGGTTAGGGCTGACCGAGCGAATTGACCGCCTCTATGGCGAAGGTCAAAAGTATCTAAACCAGTATCTTTCGCTCGGAAAAGAGCAAGTCAAGGACGCGGATGATACCAGCCAAGACAATCTGTCTTGGCAATTCTTTTTTCGAACAATGGGTTCGCTCGACGCATCGAAGCGCCTGTCGGAACTTGGCTATCTTTGCGAAGTGGCTACGATCTTGCGATCAGCGTTGGAGCAGTTTGCCTTTTGCGCAAAGCTCTTGTCTCTAAAAGAATCGGAAGACGTGAAAGCGATACGCCCGATTCACTGCCTGAATCACTTCAAGAAATTTGTGCCCGCGAGCGGCCAACTATATGGGGTACTATCAAAATATACTCATTTTGAATTCGATCATCATACCCACTTCTTCACTTACTCATCCACGGAGATCAATACCATACAGCGAGGAGCGGTTCTGCGGGCATACGCCACGCAACTGCTCTTCCTCACGATGGCTTGCGTGGGCAAGTACATTTTGGTTGCCTCTTCAACTCAATTCAAAGAGGTCCCCAGGCCGGTCAGCGAAATTCAAACCTTTCTTACCGCAGTCGATTCATTCTCCAACGAGGTCTGCGAGATTTTGCCCCTCGATGAAGTGCTAGCTAAGATGGATATCCTGCTTCAGGACATTCTTCGCAAACAGCCATAGGAACTCACAACGAATCGGTATCGCTTCATGCTCTTTTCTCTCGGTATTCCGCGAACGATAGCATCGTTAATTCTCATCCAGTTAGGTATAAGCCTTAGCTGGGCCGCCAACCCAAGCCTGACGCCGTCATCAAAAACAAGAGCATCGAGGCGCGCGTCTTCCTCGACGACAAGATCAAGGCTGCCCCGACGCTGGCGGCGGATTGTCTCGCTGAGGGCAAAAAGTGGCTCGCCAAGAACGCGGCTGAAGCTGCCGCCTCGCGCAAAGAGGATCCGCAGTTCTTCAAGGACGGCGGCTGGGACTTTGAGCGCAAATGTGCGATCCGCTCCGTCGTCGCCGAGCGCTATGTCAGCATTCTCCGCAACGACTACATGGATACCCACGGCGCCCATCCCAATTCGGACGTGAACACGATCCTGTGGGATAAGGCAGAGAACAAGCGCATCTCGATCCGCCCGTTCTTCACCGAGACCGCCGACAGCGGCCCAACCATGAAGGCGATGGTAAAGGCCGTGATCGCCTCGCTGAAGTTCGAGAAGAAGAAGCGCGATACTAGCGAGACCACGACCGATGAATGGTTCAAAAGCGTGGAGCCGAGCCTGCTCAAGATCGGCGCTGTGACGCTCGCGCCTTCGACCGATGCGGGCAAGAGTTCCGGGCTCACCTTCCACTACCCGCCCTATGCAGTCGGACCCTACGCCGAGGGCGAATATGTCGCATTCGCGCCGTGGGAAACGCTGAAGCCTTATCTCACCGCGGAAGGCACCCGCATGTTCGGCGGCGCGCGCCCGAAGGCTGACGCGGAAGAGCCGCAGTGACCATCGTTTGAGCAGCGCCGCATTGCTCACAACGCGCTGGTAGCGCTACCTTGCAGCGGCGCTGCAAAGCCGACTAGAATGCCGCCATTGACAAGAGCGCCCGGTATCACGGGCGCCGCTGGGAGGCATTCATGTCCAAGATTACGCGCCGCACCTTTGCGGCCTCAACTGCCGCGGTCGCGGCATCCGCCGCTTTCGGCCTCACTCCCGCATTTGCGCAAGCCTACCCGGCGCGGCCCGTCACCGTGATCGTGCCCTGGGGCGCGGGCGGCGGCACCGACGCGACTGCGCGGATTGTCGCAGCCCTTCTGGAAAAGGATCTCGGCCAACCCTTCAACGTCGTCAATCGCACCGGCGGGTCCGGCGTCGTCGGCCATACCGCGATCGCGACCGCGCAGCCCGATGGCTACACCATCGGCATGCTCACGGTCGAAATCTCGATGATGCACTGGCAGGGGCTGACCGAGCTGGCGCCGAAGAGCTACACCCCGCTGGCGCTGATGAACGAGGACCCGCCGGGTATCCAGGTCTCCTCCTCCTCGCCCTACAAGACGGTGAAGGAGCTCGCCGAGGCGATCAAGGCGGCCCCTCCCGGCAAGTTCAAGGCCTCGGGCACCGGCCAGGGCGGCATCTGGCATCTCGCGCTGGTCGGCTGGATGCAGGCAATGGGCCTGCCCGCCAACCAGGTCGCCTGGGTGCCGTCGAACGGTGCCGCGCCCGCAATGCAGGATCTCGCCGCCGGCGGCCTCGACCTCACCACTTGCTCGGTGCCGGAAGCCCGCGCCATCATCGAGGCCGGCAAGGCCAGGAGCCTTGCCATCATGGCGCCGGCGCGCAATCCGATCTTCAAGGACGTGCCGACGCTGAAGGAGGCGATGGGCATCGACTACGCGACCGGCGCCTGGCGCGGGATCGGCGCGCCAAAGAACCTGCCGCCGGAGATCGCGACGAAGCTCACCGCCGCGCTGAAAAAGGTTTATGATTCCGCCGAGTTCAAGGACTTCATGAGCAATCGCGGCTTCGGCACGGTGTGGGGCGATGCCGGCCAGTTCGGCAGCTTCATGGACAAGGGCGACGCCCAGATGGGCGAGGCGATGAAGGCGGCGGGTCTGAGCAAGGCGTGATCCGGCATCCGGCACCGGGATGATGCCGGGATTGCACGCGCTGATCGCCTCTTCCCGCGCGCGGGAAGAGGGAGAACATCTTTCATAGGACTCCTCCCATGCGTCTTCCCGACTCGGTCACGGGATCGTTTCTCGTCGTGCTCGGCGCAGCCTCTGCCTATGGCGGCTGGCTGCTGCCGCCGGTGCCGGGGCAGCCGGTCGGCCCCAACGTGTTTCCGCTCGTGATCGGCATCGGCCTTGCGCTGTGCGGGCTCGCGATCGTGTTCGGCATCGGTCACACCTTCGAGGAGGAGGAAGAGCTGATCCCGCTCGAGGACGGCCAAGCCGCCGCCGCAGCGCCGCCGCAGGGCAAGTTCTACAGCCTGCGCGCGCTGCTGCCGCCGGCGCTGCTGCTGTTCTACGTGGTCGCGGCCGACCGGCTCGGCTTCATCATCACCGCGGCGATCATGGTCTATGTCACCTCGACCGCGTTAGGGGCGAAGTGGAAGCTGGCGCTGCCGCTCGCCGCGCTGTCGCCCTTCGCCATCCATCTCATCTTCGGCAAGCTGCTGCGCGTGCCGCTTCCCGCCGGCCTGCTGCCGACGCCCTGGTGATCCCATGCTGAAAACCCTGATTGAAGCGTTCGCACTGATCTCCACCTGGGAGGTCATCATCGCGATGTTCGCAGCCTCCGTGTACGGGCTCGTGATCGGCTCGCTGCCGGGCCTGTCGGCGACGATGGCAACCGCCCTGCTCGTCCCCGTCACCTTCTATCTCTCGCCGATCGCGGCGATCGCGACCATCGTCGCAGCGTCCTCGATGGCGATCTTCTCCGGCGATATCCCGGGTGCGCTGCTGCGCATCCCCGGCACGCCAGCCTCCGCCGCCTATGCGGACGAGGCTTACGCTATGACCCGCAAGGGGCAGGCCGAGCTGGCGCTCGGGGCCGGCGTCTGGTTCTCGGCCGTCGGCGGCATCGCCGGCGTGCTGTCGCTGATGATCCTGGCGCCGCCACTGGCCGAGATCGCGCTGTCGTTCTCGACCTTCGAATATTTCTGGCTGGCGTTGCTCGGCCTGATGTGCGCGACGCTGGTGGCGCGCTCCTCGCCGGTCAAGGCGATCGCGGGCATGTTCCTCGGCCTGCTGGTTTCCTGCATCGGCATCGAAAATCCCGGCGGCGTGCCGCGCTTCACTTTCGGCCTCACGGACCTGTTCGGCGGCATCGAGCCGATCCCGGCACTGGTCGGCGTGTTCGCGGTGGCGCAGGTGATGCGCGCGATGCTGACGCCGGAGCCGCCGCCGCTGCCGCGGCGCAAATTCGGAAGCATCATGGCCGGCCAGTGGATGCTGACGAAGAAGTATCATTGGCAAATGACGCGCGGAAACATCGTCGGCATCATCATCGGCGTACTGCCCGGCGCCGGCGCCGACATGGCCGCCTGGGTCTCCTATGCGATGTCCAAGCGCTTCTCCAAGGAGCCGGAAAAATTCGGCACCGGCCATGTCGAAGGCCTGGTCGAGGCCGGCGCCAGCAACAACGCCAGCATCGCCTCGGGCTGGGTGCCCTCGCTGCTGTTCGGCATTCCCGGCGACACCATCGCCGCGATCGCGATCGGCGTGCTCTACATGAAGGGGCTCAATCCCGGGCCGACGCTGTTCACCGAGAAAGCGTCGAGCATGTACGCGATCTACCTGATGTTCATCATCGCGAACATTTTGATGATCCCGCTGGGCATCGCCATGATCCGGATCGCCGCCTACATCCTGCTGGCACCGCGCTCCGCAATCATGCCGATCATCATGCTGTGCTGCGCTGTCGGCTCGTTCGCGATCGGCAACAACATGTTCGGCGTCGTCACCGTCGCCGCCTTCGGCATCATCGGTTATGTGATGGAGGCCAACGGCTATCCCGTCGCCGCGATGGTGCTCGGCATCGTCATGGGCACCATGGTCGAGCAGGCTTTCGTGACCTCGCTGATCAAGTCCGACGGCAGCATCCTGCCGTTCTTCGAGCGCCCCGTCGCCGCCATCCTCGCCGCCATGGCGATCGGGGCGCTGCTGTGGCCGGTGATGGTCTGGGCGTGGCGGAAGCTGAAACCGGTACGGACGGAAGTGGCGGCGACATCCCGGTGATATCGGGCGAGCAACCCTCGCCTGCCCCGCGCGGGCGTTGTAAAGCAGGGCATGGTTGAGAAAAAGCCTTCGCTGGACATCAAATCCCTCGCCCAAGACCTCCGCGTCGGCAGCCGCGCGGCGCTAGCGCGGGCCATCACGCTGGTCGAGAGCCGGCGCGGCGACCATCAGGCGCTGGCGCGTGAGCTGGTGCAGATGCTCCTGCCCGACACCGGCAAGGCGGCCCGCGTCGGCATCACCGGCTCGCCCGGGGTCGGCAAGTCCACGACCATCGATGCGCTCGGAACCCATCTGATCGAACAGGGCCACAAGGTCGCGGTGCTCGCTGTCGATCCGTCCTCGGCGCGCAGCGGCGGCTCGATCCTCGGCGACAAAACGCGGATGGCGCAGCTCTCGGCCTCCGACCACGCCTTCATCCGGCCCTCGCCATCCTCGGGTACCCTCGGCGGCGTCGCCGCCAAGACGCGTGAGGCGATGCTGCTGTGCGAGGCAGCCGGCTTCGACGTCGTGCTGGTCGAGACCGTCGGCATTGGCCAATCCGAGACCGCAGTCTGCGACATGACCGATTTCTTCCTCGCTTTGATGCTGCCCGGCGGCGGCGATGAGTTGCAAGGCATCAAGAAAGGCCTGGTCGAGCTCGCCGACATGATCGCGATCAACAAGGCCGACGGCGACAATCTCAAGCGCGCCAACATCACCGCCGCCGATTATCGCGGCGCGCTGCATATCCTGACGCCGCGCTCCGAGCACTGGCATCCGCCGGTCGAAACCTATTCGGCACTGACCGGAGGCGGCATTGCAAAACTCTGGCAGAAGGTCCTCGATCACCGCAAGGCGATGAACGCATCCGGCGAGTTCGCCGCGCGACGGCGCGAGCAGCAGGTGAAATGGATGTGGTCGATGCTGGAGCAGCGTATGCTGGCACGGCTGCGCAGCGAAGCGTCGGTGCGGACGAAGGTTCGGAAGATCGAGACCGAGGTGGCCAATGGCCATGTCACGCCGGCGATCGCCGCCGAGCAGATTTTGGAGTTGCTGCAATGAGCGACAAGCTCCGCATTCTCCTCACCGGCTTCGGCCCCTTCCCCGGCGCGCCCTACAACCCGACGCAGCCGCTGGTCGCCCGGCTGGCGCAATTGCGCCGTCCCGCACTCGACGATGCCGCGATCTCCAGCCACATCTTCCCGGTCACCTATGCCGCGGTGGACCGGCAATTGCCGGAGGTTTTAGCGAAAGAGAAGCCGGATGCGATGCTGATGTTCGGCCTCGCCGCACGTACGCCCTATCTGCGCATCGAGAGCCGTGCGCGCAACGCCGTCACCATGCTCTGGCCCGACGCCGCCAACACCCGATCGAGCAAGCGCGGCATCGCCGCCAATGCGGACGCGATGATTTTCGGTCCACACACGGCAAGGCTGCTGCGCGCCGCGCGCCTCACCGGCATCGACGCCCGCCCCTCGCGCGATGCCGGTGCCTATCTCTGCAACTATCTGAGCTGGCGCTCGATCGAGAACGTCAAGGGCGGCGGGCCGCGGCTGGCAGCATTCGTCCATATTCCCCTGCTGGCGCGCAGTGGCGCCGTGCGCCGCAAGGGCGCGCCGCGGATCACGCTGGAGGAACTGGTCGATGCCGGCGAGGCGATGCTGATGGAGATGGTGCAGTTGGCACGAAAGGGGCGGAACACGACTGCGTAAACATTTAACCCTACCGCGAACAATCCTCACGCCACCAGCCGCCCTGCGCTACCTAACCATCGCGGACCCCCGCGTCCGCCGGAGGACGCGTCATGGACCTCAATCGTCGCCATCTCATCGGAGCTTCGACCGCAGGCATCGCCGGCGCGCTGGCCATGCCGGCCGATGCTGCGCGCGCGGCGCCGGTGACGTCGCTGCTCGGCCGCGATGCCACGCAGTATGGTGTGCGACCCGGCAGCAGCGAGGATCAGACCCGTGCGCTCCAGCGTGCGATCGATGAGGCCGCGCGGGCTCAGACGCCGCTGGCGCTGCCACCCGGCGTCTACCGCACCGGACTGTTGCGCTTGCCGAATGGCGCGCAACTGATCGGCGTGCGCGGCGCGACCAAGCTCATCTTCACTGGCGGAGCCTCGGCGATCCAGAGCGACCGCTCCGATTCGATCGGCCTCACCGGCATCACCTTCGATGGCGGCGGCATTCCGCTGCCGGCACGACGTGGGCTGATCCACGTGCTCGGGGGGCGCGACGTCCGCATCGCCGATTGCGAGATCACGGGCGCCGGCGGCAGCGGCGTCTGGCTCGAGCAGGTCTCGGGCGACATCTCCGGCAACCTTTTTACCAACATCGCGGTGACGGCGGTGGTGTCGTTCGACGCCAAGGGTCTCAGCGTCTCCCGCAACACCATCACCGGCACCAATGACAACGGCATCGAGATCCTGCGCACGGCCATCGGCGAGGACGGCACGCTGGTCGCTGATAACCGCATCGAGGATATCAAAGCCGGCCCCGGCGGCTCCGGCCAGTACGGCAACGCAATCAATGCCTTCCGCGCCGGAAACGTCATCGTGCGCGGCAATCGCATCAAAAACTGCGATTACTCCGCGGTGCGCGGCAACTCGGCATCGAACATCCACATCACCGGCAACAGTGTCAGCGACGTGCGCGAGGTCGCGCTCTATTCGGAGTTTGCGTTCGAGGCCGCTGTAATCGCCAACAACATTGTCGACGGCGCCGCCGTCGGCGTCTCCGTCTGCAATTTCAACGAAGGCGGCCGCATCGCCGTGGTCCAGGGCAACATCATCCGCAATCTGATCCCGAAACGCCCAATCGGCACCGCGCCGGACGACGATGCCGGCGTCGGCATCTACATCGAGGCGGATGCGTCGGTTACCGGCAACGTGATCGAGAATGCGCCGTCCTACGGTATCGTCGCCGGCTGGGGCAAATATCTCCGCGACGTCGCGATCACGGGCAACGTGATCCGCAAGGCGCTGGCTGGCGTCGGCGTATCCGTCGTGCCGGGCGCCGGCACCGCGCTCGTCAACAACAACATGATCTCGGAAACCCCGCGCGGCGCCGTGGTCGGCCTCGATCACGCGCGCGCCGTGACGTCCGATCTGTCGGCGGACGGCGCCCAGCGGTTTGCGCAATTGGTGGTCGGCGGGAATGCGGTGCGGCGGTAGGCGCGCGATCGGCAGACGGGCCGTGCATCCTTCGAGGCTCTCCATGGGCCGCGTTGCGTCCCATGCCTCGCGCCTCAGGATGACGGGGTAAAAACGGAGCGCTGGGTCTTGATGCAATGTTGACAACAAACACGCGGCCGTCATCCTGAGGTGTGAGCCGTGCGGTGCGAAGCGCCGCGCGGGGAGCCTCGAAGGAGGACGTTGTGGGCATCTATGTCTACATGCTGCGATGTGCGGATGGCTCGTTCTACATTGGCAGCGCCACCGGCGACGACCTATCGAGGCGCGTCGACGGGCACAATGCCGGCGCCTATCAGGGGTACACCTACTCGAGACGACCTGTCGTCCTGGTGTGGTCGGAGTATTTCGATCGGATCACTGACGGGATTGCCGCTGAGCGGCAGCTCAAAGGATGGAGCCGCGCCAAGAAGGAAGCGCTTATTCGATCGGATTGGAGATCGGTGAGCCAGCTTGCGCGACGGCGCGCGGGAGCGCCTAGGCCCCCGACGTAAGCGTCGATGCGGTCGGCAGACGGGCCGTGCATCCTTCGAGGCTCTCCATGGGCCGCGTTGCGTCCCATGCCTCGCGCCTCAGGATGACGGGAGACATTGCGGCGGCACTCTTGAACGTTCGCCTTAGAACGCGTTCCGCAGCAGCGGATACTTCGCCTCCAGGCCGTCGAGGCTGAAGGTGAACTCAACGAGGCGCTCGGGGGCTGCGACAATTTCGGTGGCGGGCGGAGAGAACTGCGGCAGAAGCGCCGCCATCGCAGCAGGCGCCCTGGGCGCTGCCATCGCGGCCGGTATCTTGGGTCCTGTCATCGCGACGGGCGCGGTAGGCGGCGCCATGGCAGCGGGCACTTTGAGCGGTGCCATCGCTGCAGGCGCGGCAAGCGGCACGATCGGGGCTTCGGTGATTTCGGCGAGAACGTCCGGTGTCGGATCGAGCCCTACCGGCACGGCGGTCTCGGGAGCGATGTGCACGGCCTTCGGCTGCATGACCTGCGCCTGTAGCTCGCGCGGGAGCATGCGGGGCATCGTCGCGGGCGACCAGCCGAATGCGGGCGACACGCTGGCGGCCGCCGTGGCGACATCAGCGCCGGTGGCAAGCGCGCGCCAGGTCTGAACGGCGCGCTTGGCCTCCTGGATGTTTTCGAGAAATGCGATCTCGGAGTGATAGCGGCGCCAGCGCCCGGTCTCGAACATTTCGGAGAGATGCACCAGCCGCTGCTCGGCGAGAGTGCACCAGCGTGCCGCAATGTCGCGGCCAATAGCCACGTCGCGAACAGCCTCTTGGCGATGTGTCATAACCCAGCCCGTCAGGAGAAAAATACGGACGCGACGCAACGCAGACGAATCAATTTAGACGCGACATGAATATTTTGTGGAAAAGTTCCGACTTGTCCAGCAACGACAGCCTTTTCGTCGTCAAACTCCGTAGTCGTGCGGAGATTCAAGGGGTTTTGGAGTCAAGCTTCGCACAAGCATGGCGCGCCTGCGGTGCGATGCCGATGACCGAGTCGCGATCTCTCAACCAGAAGCTGGTCTCGCGCAGGGCTTCAAGAAATCGGATGCCCCAAAAGAAAAGACCCGTCCGGGGGGACAACCGGACGGGTCGAGCCATATGGGCGCTTGGGGTGGATGGGCGCTCGCGCCTAATATGACTTATGGGGAGGGATGACCGCTCCCACATAATTTGGTCGTGGCAGCGGGCCGAACGTTCAATGCGGCGTTTGATTTTTCGACCTTCGCACCGCGCGCAAAGTTGTCGCAGCCGCTATCGCGTCGCCGGCCTATCCGCCTGAGAAATCGTGGCTTTATCGCCGGTGCTCGACAACGAGGGTTGCTCTATTGCGCGGAGGCCAGGCTCGTCGCGACGCTTCTCGATATCTTCACGTTTTGTTGTACCGGACGCAGCCGCAACCGGCGTCGCGCCGTTGGCGGGAACGGTCATGACCGCGGCAAACGCATCGGTCTCGCCATCGCCGAAAAGATCGTCACGCCCGGGTGCACCGAGGTCGCGCGCTGTCTTCGCCAGCGTCATGCGCAGCGCTTCCGGCTTCAAGGCGTAGTTGCGCTCGAGCAGCAGCGCCGCGACGCCGGAGACATAGGCGGCCGAGAACGAGGTGCCCGACGTCATCTGATATTTGCCGTCAGGCGCCGGCAGGAAGATGTCGACACCGGGTGCCGCGACCGCGATGTAATTGCCACGGTTGGAGGCGGTGAACAGCCGGTCCTGCTGGTCGGTCGCGCTGACTGCGATCACGTTGGGATTGGCCGCCGGATAGAGCGGCGGCGACTTCGCGCCGGCATTGCCGGCAGCCGCGATCAGCACCAGGCCACGCGCGGCGGTCGCCGCGATAGCCCGCTCGATCACCGCGTCTTTGGGACCGGCAAAGCTCATGTTGACGATCTGCGCGCCGTGCTCGGCGGCATAGTTCAGCGAGCGCAGGATGATGTAGGACGAGCTCTCGGCCCCGCCGGTGGTGCCGCCGAAGGCGCGGATGGCGATGATGCGCGCCTCGGGCGCGCTGCCCATCAGCTTGGCATGCGCCACGATGGCGCCGGCAATGCCGGTGCCGTGAACGTGCGGGCCCTCGGCGCTGCCGAGCGCATCAAAATTTTCGGCAATGGAATTGGCAAGTTCCGGATGTTGGGCGTCGATGCCGGAATCGATTACGGCAACAGTCACGTTGGCGCCATGCGCCAGCGCATGTGCCTGCGGCAGGCGGAGCTTGGCCAGCGCATATTGCGCAGGATCTCCCTCGCTTGGCACCGACGATTTCTGGTCCTGGAGTACGTAGCGGAAGTTCGGCTGGACCGAGCGCACGCTGCCCTCGGCGGCGAATTCGCGCCGCACGGTCTCGTAAGCGCGGCGGTCGGTGATGCGGAACAGTCCAAAGGTTGCCCCGATCAGCGGAAAATTCTCGGAGGACACGCGTGTCAGGCCATGGCGGCGCGCGAGCTCGTCGGCCTCGGCCAACGACAGCGCCCCATTGATCTCGGCGACGAATTGGTCGGCGAAGGTGCGCAAGTCCACGGCGGCCGGCGTGTTGTTGCCGCGCCCCTTGCCGGCGGTCTTCTTGCCCGATTTGCCCGCGCCGTCGCCGCCTGCGCTCGGCTGCGCCAGGCATTCGCCGCTGGCGTCGCGATAGGGCGCGGTACAGGCGGGATAGAGGTTCGGGGAGTAGCGCGCATAAGGCAGCACCGGCGTCGGTACCATCCGCGCCGAAATCCTCGATGTCACAATCGGACCGGGCCCGGGGCCGCGGCCGACGACCACCGCTCGGGCGGCAACACCCGGACCGACGCGCGCGGCGATGCTGGGAGAAATGGTCGGCATGCGCGAGGGGACGCTGATCGTCGGCGTGCGCATGATCGCCTGCGCCTGCGCAACCTCGACCCCGAGACAGGCGGCGAGCAACAGCGTAGCTCCGACCGACGAAGCGTAGGCCCCGGCGCGTAACCTGCTCTCGGACTTGCGCATCATCGGTTCAGCGGCGCGTCTAGGGTGCCGCGACGGCCAAATTGACGAACTTCTCGCGCTGCATCTTGCCGAGCAGCGAGGTGAGTTCGTCCTGGCTCATCGCCTTGTCGAACTGGAGGCGGAACATGCCGCCCTTGGCATCACCGATGATCGAAGCCTGGTAGCTGTCGAGCAATGTCGTGATGTCGGCGACGCGCGCCTCGGGTGTGAAGCGCACCAGCGCGCGCGACGGCGCGGCAGTCGCACCGAGTTCGCGCGTGATCGGCGCGCTGGTCGAGAGCGAAGCGGTCTGAAAGGTCGCAGTCTGGGTCTTCGTCAGCACGGCGCCGATGATTCCGGCTTGCAGCACCAGCGCCATGGCGCCGAGGCTCGCCGACCAGGCCAGAGTGCGCGGCGACAGGCTCGCAAAGAAGGTGGCGATGCGTGCCGACAGCGGCAGCGAACCGGCGGCCCGCGCCGGCTCGGCGTCGATGGCGGCGAACAGCTTCTGCATCGCGCGCGCCGACGGAGCACCCAGGCTCTCATTCAGATGAATGGTCTCTTCGTACTCGCCGCGGATCGCCGCATATTGCCTGGCGAGGTCGGGATCGCTCGCAAGCGCTTCCTCGACGCGGCGGGCGTCGCGCGCGTTCAGCGTGCCGGCGGCGTGCCACGGCAGCAGCATCTCGATCTCACTGGGTTCTCGCTCCAGCATCTTCTTGCTCAATGCCATCATGGCCAGCCTCGCTCAATGCCGGCTGCCTTCAGCAGTTCGGCCAATTTCTTGCGCGCATAGAACAAGCGCGTCTTCACAGTGTTCTCCGGGATGCCAACGATTTCGGCCACCTCTTCCACGGACTTCTCGTGGTAGTAGACGAGATCGACGATTTCCCGATGGTCCGGCGAGAGGCCCGTCAGACACTCCCGCAACGCTTCACTGGTATCCTTCTTCTGCACCACCGTTTCCGGATTGTCGGACGTGTCCTCGATCGCGTTCGCGGCGTCGTCGTCCAACTCAAAATCCTTTCTGCGCCGGAGCGCAGACAGGGCCTTGAATCGGGTGATTGCCAGCAGCCAGGTGGAAACGGCGGATCGGCCCTCGAACTTGCCGGCTTGACGCCAGACGTCGAGAAACACCTCACTGATGAGGTCTTCCGCCGCCTGCTCGTCCCGCACGAGCCGGAGGCCGAAACGATACACCCTGACATGGTGCCGCCCGTACAGCACCTGCATGGCGAGCCGGTCGCCTTGAGCGATCCTGGCGATCAGGACCTCGTCCGAAGCCGCCTGTGTCACGCTCAACGGCCGTCTCGCAAGGTTGGTCGGGTCGATGCGGCAGACGGTTCGACGGGAGGAGCGAAATTCTTTAGCCTACCGCAGTCATACGGGGGGCTGTGTGATCTACCCCACATGCGCGAAATTTCCTTTTGCCACCCGCGGCTGGCCGCCTCGCTCAATAACGGTAACATAGTAATGAAGCACTTTCCTGCGCAACGCCGTCCCAATTTGGACAGCCCGACATGGCTGGAACCATAGCAGCCTTGCACGACATATGTCTTCCGAAAGCCATGCTTTGGCTCGACCGCATCGCACACGATCCCTAATCGACGACAAATCCTCAGCCGGTCGCGACCGTCCTCCGCTCCCGCGCTGGGCAGTGCGGATTCGGTTTCGGAGGATACCAAACCTAAAGGCTTGCCATGTAGATTTTTGGGCTGACAACTACCATTGGCGGGACCATGAGCACGGCCGCGACGTCCTTTCCCGAGAGGAATGCCGCTGAGGTCGCGGATCTCGTCCTCGTGCCCGATGCAGCTGCGCCCCAGGTGCGGGCGCGCCGGGCGCGGCAGCGCCGCCAGATGTATATCGGCCAGGTCGCCAGCTACTCGCTCGGCGCCTTCGTCCTGCTGCTCTACGGCTACGACGGCGCCGTTGCGATGAACGTTCCATCGTTGTTCTGGGTCGGCGGTCTCTCGATCATCGGCATCTTCGTCGTGATGTCGGAAGCGGGCGTGGGCGACAGGCAAACCGACCACTATCTCACCGTGTTCCAGATCTCGGCGCATATGGCGCTGCAATTCGTGTTCCTGCTGTCGGTGCCGACCATTGGCGTCGCCTTCCTCAGCGTGCTGTTCCTGATTTTCGCCTTCGGCACGCTGCGCATGACCTCGGCCCAGGCGATGCTGACCTGGGCAATCGCGACCGCCGGCCTCGCCGCCGTCTTCCTCGCCTCCGACCTGCCGATCGGCATGCCCGTTGCTACGCGGCTCCAGCGGACCGCCTCGATGCTCTGCTTCGTGCTGGTGATCGGCCAGTGCGCCTTCCTCGGCCTGTTCGGCGCCACACTGCGCAAGATCCTGTACCGACGCAGCATCGAGCTGAAGGTCGCCTATCAGCGTATCGAAGAACTGGCCGAGCTCGACGAGCTCACCGGCTCCTACAACCGCCGCTGCATCATGCGGCTTCTCGACGCCGAGATCGAAAAATCGCGGCAGACGTCGACCCCTTGCGCGATCGCACTGATTGATCTCGACTGGTTCAAGCGCATCAACGACGCCCACGGCCATCCCGTCGGCGACGAGGTGCTGCGCACCTTCGCGATCACCATTTTCGCCAATATCCGCCCGGCCGACTGCTTCGGCCGATACGGCGGCGAGGAATTTCTGCTGCTGCTGCCGGGAACGGATGGCGCGGCGGCGTCGCGCATGCTCGATCGGCTGCGCGGCATCGTCGCAGATCTGGACTGGAGCGCATTCTCCCTGGGCATGCGCGTGACCATTTCCGCGGGCGTCGTGACGCTCCGCGACGTTGATACTGCCGACACGTTTCTCGTGCGCGCCGACAGCGCGCTCTATTCCGCCAAGGCACAAGGGCGCAACCGCATCGCAACGAGCTGACCAATCCATTTTTTCCCGGCGCGACAGAAGCAATCGCCGGGCCGAACGCTCCAGGACAGGGCAATGAGATCGAAATCCCCAAAATCATCCGAGAATTTGCTCGAGGAACTGCAAGCTGCGCTCTCGCACGGCACCGTTGCGCGCCGGGTCGAGACGCTGCGCCGCGTCACTGATCTCTTCATCGGCAATGCGGTGGACTATTCAGACGACCACGTCCGCGTTTTCGACGACATATTCCAATGCCTGATCGAGCAGATCGAGACGTCTGCCAGGGCGCTGCTCGCCGACCGCCTCGCACCGATCGCGACTGCGCCGCCGAAGATCATCCGCACGCTCGCGCTCGACGAGGTGATCGAGGTCTCCGGCCCCGTGCTGTCGAAATCGGAACGACTGGACGAAGCGACCCTGATCGAGATCGCGCGCACCAGAGGGCAGGCACATCTCAAGGCGATCTCGCTGCGGCGGGTGCTGTCGGAAGCACTGACCGACGTGCTGGTGACCCGCGGCGACGAGGGCGTGGTGCAATCGACCGTCAGCAATCCGGGCGCGCGGCTCTCCGAGGGAAGTCTCATCGACCTCGTCACCCGCGCCGAACGCGACGACGACCTCGCCACTTGCATCGGCTTGCGGCCCGATTTGCCCCGCCATCACTATCTGAAGCTGATTGCGAAGGCCTCCTTGAGCGTGCGCAGGAAGCTGGAGGCCGCGCATCCGGATCTCGCAGACGAAGTCTCCAGCGTGGTCCAGGAAGCGGCCCAGCGGATCCGCGCCGCCGCCATGACCCGACAGACCGAAATGGCGCGCGCGCTGGTGAAGTCGCTGCACGAGGACGGCCGCCTCACCGAATTCCAGGTCGCCGCCTTCGCAGAGCAAGGCAAGTTCGACGAGACCAATGCGGGGCTCGCGGCGCTTGCGGGCGTCGCGGTCGAGACCGCCGAGACCATGATGATCGAAAGCCGGACCGAGGGCGTGATGATCCTCGCCAAGGTCGCGGCCATGCAATGGTCGAGCGTGCGCGCGATCATCGCCCTGCGCGAGAAGCTCTCAGGCGGCTCGCAGACCGACATGCTGACGCTGCGCGACGCTTACGAAGCCCTGCGCGGCTCGACCGCGCAGCAGGTGCTGCGCTTCCACCGCATGCAGCAGGGCCCGACGCCGGCGGCCTGAGGCCGGCGAGCTAATACCGCAGAACCCTCGCCCCCACCAGCGCGCCGATCGCGGTCACCAGCGCGGTCGCGAGCGTGTACCAGGTCGCGACGAAGAGCGGGGAATCGTCGGTGCAGTGCGAGGCGTACAGCGTCGCGGCGAGCCCGGCCGACACCAGGCCGGCGAGCGCACCGGCGAGCGCGGGATGCGACGGCGCCCCGTGGCGCAGGCCGAACAGCGCACCGGCAAGCAGCGGCAGCGACATCGCTGGGATTGCGAACAGACACACCCTGGAGTTCTTGCCCATCAATCGCATCGTCATTGGCATGGCCGGCGCCATCATCGCCTCACTGCCGATCGCCACCGCGAGCAGCCCGACGGGAAGCAGCAGCAACCAGCCCCAACCACGCAGCAACGCTTCGGGGCGCGACAGATGCAGGCTGACGATGATCGCGGGGATCGCGAGCGACAGCGTGACCGCGAACTTCATGTCGAAGAACGGGTTGTGCATCGCGCTCATCACGTCGTGACGCACGCCGAGAAATGTCGCGAAGATCAGGATCGACAGAGGCGCGGCGACCAGCAACGCCATGGTCAGCATCGCGCCGACACGCGGCGCGCGATGGGCGTTATCGGCCGCGAGCGAGCGAATGAGTTGATCGGTATCCATGACTAGTGGTCCCGCAGTTTGGCAGTCAGCGCCGCAAGGCCGCGATGCAGCGCGACCCGCACCGCGCCCTCGCTCATCGAATATTTCGCCGCCGTATCCTTGATCGAGGTGCTGTCGACCGCGATCGACTGCAACACGTCGCGCTGGCGTTGCGGCAGCGTGTTGAGCTGGCTGGCGACCTCGCCCGCAGAGGCCGTCTCCTGCGGCGCCTCGCCCGGCAGAGTCTCGGCGAAATCGTCGATGTTGACGAAAATTCGCCGGCCCCGCCGCCGCAGCATGTCGATCAGCTTGTTGCGGCCGATCGCAAACAGCCACGGGGCGAAGGGGGCCTCGCTGTCCCAGGTGTGCCGCTTCAAATGCACCGCCAACAAAATCTCCTGCACGATATCCTCGGCCTGGTCGGGAGGCTGCCCAGCCCGCGCCAGGCCGCGCCTCGCGGCTGCGCGCAGTACAGGCGTGACCGCCCTCAACAGGCGATGATACGCCGCGTCATCGCCTGCCATGGCCGACCGCATCAGGCCGGTCCACTCGTCCTCACGTCCGCGCACGCGCGCCCTCACCATGCAATTCGGCCGTTCTTTCAATTTGTTACGGCGGCACCTTTGAGATCACGAACTCGTGATCTGTGCTGGGCCACGCGACCGATATGGCCGTAAAATCTGGGACGGCTCATAACACCGATCGGTGCTGTCCGCACCCGGCGGCCGGTCGCGAGGGGCCTAGTTTGCCCCGCTTTTGCCCCGTGTAGCCCGAAGATTCCCATTTTTTGCCGCGCTGTCGTCACGCCCCGGGGTCTCTGTTCGCTTCCGGGACGGGCGAAATTGGGGAGATCGTCAACATGAAGAAAGCCAGCGGGCGCGCGGCCCTGATTCTCCTGGCCGGGCTTTTCTTGCTGTTCGGGGGCATTGCACAGGCGGCACCGAGTTCAGCCGCAAGCAGCAAACCGGACAGCGCAGGCAACCAGGCGGACGCAGTCAAGCCGAGCAAGCAGCGGCGCCAGACGTCGCGCCATCGCGACACCATCAAGACGGCGCAGAAATCCGGCGACAAGGCCGACAAGAAGGACGCCGCGGCAACGCCCGACGATGCGAAGGCCGACAATAGCAACGTTCCGGCCTCGCGGCAGATGTCGCCGGAAGTCGCCAACGCCAATGCGCAGCTCGCCGCCGCCGATACGCCGACCGCGGCTGCGGCCTCCGCAATGACGGGCCGCGCCAACGACAACGTCCAGGCAGCGGCCGATAATACCGCCGCCCCGAACGCCGAGAGCCAGGTCGTCGCACCCGATCAGCTCAACGACATCGACCGCGCCTTGCAACAGGACAACCCGCCGGCGCAAAAGGCGGTGATTGCCGCAACCGATGCGCAGCCCCGACCGGCGCCGGTGATGGCAAGCAGCCAGCAGAGCTCGGCCTGGGACCAGAGCTCCCTGATCGGCAAGATCTTCATCGGCGTCGGCACACTGCTGACGCTGGCTTCCGCCGCGCGCATGTTCATGGCTTGAATCCAGCCTGATTGCCGGCCCGCGGGACCTCGTCCGGAACGCGCATCTCGGCGTGTTCCGGCCGACTTTTCCGATATCTTTGGCACTTGAAGCCCACCGCGCCAGCGGGCACATTGCCCGCTCAATCAAAAAGCGTGGGTGGAGCATGAGCACGTTCGAACACATCATCGTCGAAAGCAAAGGCGCGGTCGGCATCGTCAAGCTGAACCGGCCGAAGCTGCTCAACGCGCTCTCCTTCGGCGTCTTCCGCGAGATTGCCGCGGCAGTCGACGACCTCGAAACCGATGACGCCATCGGCTGTATCGTCGTGACCGGCAGCGAGAAGGCGTTTGCCGCCGGCGCGGACATCAAGGAGATGCAGCCGAAAGGCTTCATCGACATGTTTTCCGAGGATTTTGCCGCGATCGGCGGCGACCGCCTCGCACGCTGCCGCAAGCCGACGATCGCCGCGGTCGCGGGCTATGCGCTCGGCGGCGGCTGCGAGCTCGCCATGATGTGCGACTTCATCATCGCCGCCGACACCGCGAAATTTGGCCAGCCCGAAATCACGCTCGGCACCATCCCCGGCATCGGCGGAACCCAGCGCCTGACCCGTGCGATCGGCAAGTCCAAGGCGATGGACCTTTGCCTCACCGGCCGCATGATGGATGCAGCCGAAGCCGAGCGCAGCGGCCTCGTCAGCCGCATCGTGCCGGCCGACAAGCTGATGGACGAGGTGATGGCTGCGGCCGAGAAGATCGCCGCGATGTCGCGCCCCGCGGTCGCGATGGCCAAGGAAGCGGTCAACCGCGCCTTCGAGACCACGCTCGCCGAGGGCATGAGCGTGGAGCGCAACCTGTTCCACTCGACCTTCGCGCTGGAGGACCGCTCCGAGGGCATGGCGGCGTTCATCGAGAAGCGCAAGCCGGTGAACAAGAACCGGTAAAACGGCTACGTCTCGCGGCTCTGTGCGAGGGCCGCGCTGACGAGCGCGCGATATCCACGCTCGGCCCAGGTCGCGGGGCGATCAAGACCGAGGCGTGCGAGACACGCCTCATCGGCACCGTCGGGCGTTCGTATCAATCCCTGCCACAGCAAGCTCGCCAACGCCTGCGGCGAGCGTTGCGCGCCTTGCAGCATCTCCAACGCCGGGATGAGGCGCTGTTCCACCTCAGTGAAATCGCAGCCGAACGGGAACGACGGCAGCAGCCCGGCATCGCGCGCGGGCTTGAGCGCGCTCGTGATCCGTTCTGGATGGTTTTCGCGGTGGGCCGCCGGTATCTCATAGCCGCGCGGCAATTTGCCGGCGTCCTTCGCGACCCGCACCAACTCGCCCTGGAAGCGCGAATCCGCGATCGCCAGCATCCCCGCGATGACGTCGGCATCCGACTTCCCCCTGAGATCGGCAACGCCGTATTCGGTGACGAAGATATCCCGCAGGTGCCGGGGAATGGTCTCGTGCCCATAGCGCCAGAGAATGTTGGATTTGAGCGAACGGCCCGCCTGGCGCGTCGCCTCGAGCGTCAGGACCGATCGCGCCCCTTCGAGCGCAAAAGCCTGCGCCACAAAATTGTATTGCCCACCGACGCCGCTCACCACCTGCCCGTTGTCGAGGCCGTCGGAGACGGCCGCGCCCAAGAGCGTCGCCATCATCGTGTTGTTGATGAAGCGCGCATCGATCCGCGCCCGGCGCTTCCGTTCCTCCTCGCCGTAGAGCTCGTTGGTGAACGACACCGGCATCATCTGGATGCGCGCGATCTGGTCAGGCGACATCTCGCGCAGCGCACGATAGAAAGATTTCGGTCCGAGGAAGAAGGCGCCGTGCAGCACCACCCCGTCGACGGCACGCTTGAGGATGCCGGCGTCGATCAAGCCGATGAAGGCTTCGGTCAGCATTTCGCTGACGCCATAAAGCCCTACCTCGAAGGCTCCGGCTTCCTGCGCGACAGACAGTCGTGCGGGTGACAGCCGAGCCACGATTTTTTGAAAGGCTGCGCTGTCGCGATGGCGCAGGATCAGACCCTGCGCCAGTGCATCGCCGATCTGTCCGATGCCGATCTGAAGCGTGCCACCATCGCGTACCAGCGATGCCGCATTCAGTCCGATCGCGTATTTGACGTTGGAGATCGGCTCCGACGGCGGCGCAAAGAGCGGAAAGTCGGTCGCAGCGCTCTCCAGCACGGCGCTGAATTCATCGGCCGGAAGGTCGCCCGCGCCCGGCATGAACGGCAGTTCGGAATTCACCTGTGCGATCAGCTTGAACGATGCACGCCCGGCGCGGCGTTCACGCAGCACGTCCAGCGTCGTGTCAGTGTTGCAAGACAGGCTGTAGCGCGGCACCCCGTCGACGACGCGCTTGGCCACCAGTTGCGTCACCACATTGAGCCCGCGCGCCAGCAGATAGCTTGCCGCGTGGGTATAGTTGGCCGAGATGTAATTCTGCTGCGCGGCCGGCACGTGCAGCCAGCGTCCCGCCAGAAAGAAGAATTCAACGACTTCGACGTTGGCCGGCAACCGGCTTTCGCGCAGCGCATCGGCATAGGCAAGATCGGGATAGCCGCCGAACAATCGGTCGATCACGGGCGCGATGAACCGGTGCTCGATCAAGCCCTTCGGTCTCGGCTTTTCCAACGTCAGCGCCGAGAGCAGTGTCAGCTTGAGGTCAGGATCAGCACAGGCACGCGCATAGAGAGCGTTGACCACATGATTGGCCTTGCCGAGGCCGAGCGGCAGTCCGACCACCAAATCGGTTCCGACATCGCGAACGATCTCCTCCGCGAGAGCATCGGAATCGGAGAAGAGCTTCGGCATCATCCGTGGGGTCCGGACTACATGACAGGCACCTGACGGATTGGAAGCCGCCAAGCTCCCTATAACGCATCCTGGAGGGGATTGGTGTGTGACGCACATGCAACAAGCACGGAATACATGGGGGTTTTCCCCGCGGCAGTTTGCCTGCGGGACGTCGGCTGGTTAAACAGTTAAGAGAGCCGCCGTCGGCGGGGGCGGACAGCCGGGATTTGCGGGTTTACATGATTGGGCGTGCCGCCAGAGTTGGTCGCGTGATGACGCGGCATCGATCGGGCGTGGCTCCTGTGCTCGCGACATGGACCACGCTGGCGCTCTGTTGCGCCCTGCCCTCCGCCGCATGGGCGGAAGCCCTGCCGGAGGCGCTCGCCAAGGCCTATCAGACCAACCCGCAGCTCAATGCCGAGCGCGCGCGTCAGCGCGCCACCGACGAGAACGTGCCGCAGGCGCTCGCCGGCTATCGGCCGCAGATCGTGGCAAGCCTCAGCGCCGGCCTGCAATCGGTGCGCAATCTGCTGCCCGACAACACCATCCAGACCGCCAATCTGAAGCCGTGGATCATCGGCGTCACTGTGACGCAGACCCTGTTCAACGGTTTCCGCACCGCCAACAACGTGCGCGCCGCAGAACTCCAGGTGCAGTCGGGCCGCGAGGCGCTGCGCAATGTCGGCCAGGGCGTGCTGCTCGACGCGGTCACCGCCTACACCAACGTGCTCGCCAACCAGTCGCTGGTCGAGGCGCAGCGCTCCAACGTCTCGTTCCTGCGCGAAACGCTCGCCGTCACCCAGCGCCGCCTCAACGCCGGCGATGTCACGCCGACCGACAGCGCCCAGGCCGAGGCGCGGCTCAACCGCGGGCTTTCCGATCTCAACGCCGCCGAAGTCGCGCTGGCGGTGAGCCAGGCGATCTACGCGCAGGTGATCGGCAATGCACCGTCGCAGCTTCGAGCCGCCGAAGTCGTCGACCGCTATCTGCCGAAGAGCCGCGAAGACTCGCTGATGATGGCTATCCGTCAGCACCCGGCGGTGATGGCGGCGGGCTTCGATGTCGATGTCGCCTCCACCAACATCCGCGTCGCAGAAGGTGCGCTGCTGCCGAGCGCGAGCATCCAGGGCAGCGCCAGCCGGAGCCGCAACAACGACCCGACGCTCGGCACCTTCGCCGAGGACCAGGCCTCGATCGTCGCCAACGTCACTGCGCCGATCTACGACGGCGGCCAGGCTGCTGCGCAGACCCGGCAGGCCAAGGAGATCACGGCGCAGAGCCGGCTCGTGCTCGATCAGGTGCGCAACCAGGCGCGCACCGCGGCGACCAGCGCCTGGGTTGCCAACGAAGGCGCCAAGATCGCGGTGTCCGCTTCCGAGTCCGAGGTGAAGGCGGCAACCGTCGCACTCCAGGGCGTGCAGCGCGAGGCCGCCGGCGGACAGCGCACGACGGTCGACGTGCTGAACTCGCAGGCCGATTTGATCCAGGCCAAGGCCCGCCTGATCGGCGCCAGCCGCGATCGCGTGATCGCCTCCTACACGCTGCTCAGCGCCGTCGGCCATCTCGATGTCAAGACCTTGAGCCTGAACACGCCGGACTATCTGCCCGAGGTGCACTACCAACAGGTCCGCGACGCCTGGCACGGCCTGCGCACGCCGTCTGGGCAATAATTCCAAATCGTCTGGGTTGGTGCCGATGAAGAGCCGCCGCATCCATCTGATGGGAGCTTCAGGCTCCGGCGTGACGACGATCGGCCGCGCGCTCGCCGGCCGGCTTGCGCTGCCGCATCACGACAGCGATGATTATTTCTGGCTGCCGACCGCGCCGTCCTACCAGACCACGCGCCCCGCCGCCGAGCGTCTGCGCCTGATGCGTGAAATGTTTCTGCCGCGTCTCGATTGGGTGCTGAGCGGAACCGTCACCGGCTGGGGCGAGGAGCTTGTCCCGCTTTTCGATCTGGTCGTCTTCGTGAGCACGCCGCGCGAGATTCGGCTGACGCGATTGCGCGCCCGCGAGGCCGCCCATTTCGGCGCTGACGCCGTCGCGCCAGGCGGCTGGCGCCATGATGAGACTGAATCTTTTGTCGAATGGGCATCGCACTACGAAGCCGGAGATCGCGAAGGCCGCAGTCTTGCAAAGGATGAAGCGTGGCTCGCGGGCTTGCCCTCCCCGGTGGTGCGCGTTGACGGCTCACGCCCGCTTGCGGGCCTCGTCGAGCAGCTATGCAGCGAAGCGGAGCAGCTTCCGGACTGATGTGATAGTGTCACTACCTCCAAATGACGAAGCGGGGAGAGAAACCATGCTCAGCCGACGTAGCGTCCTGCTTGCCTCCCTTGCCGCCGGAGTTGCCATGTCCAACAAAGCCCACGCCCGTGCGGCACAGCCCGCGACGCCGGTTAACTTCGACGTTCCGCTGCATGCCTGCGACTGCCACACCCACATCCACGGAGATCCCGAAAAGTTTCCGTTCTTCGCTGGGCGTGTCTACACGCCCGAGCTGGCATCTCCGGAGGAGATGGCCGCGCTGCACAAGTCGCTGAATATGGAACGCGTGGTGATTGTCACCCCAAGTGTCTACGGAACCGACAATTCGTCGACCCTGTTCGGCATGAAAGCACGCGGCGCCAATGCTCGCGGCGTCGCCGTGATCGACGACAAGACGCCGGAGAGCGCGCTGGACGCGATGCATCAGGACGGCTTCCGCGGCGTCCGCCTCAATCTCGCGACCGGCGGCGTCAACGACCCCAATGTCGGCCGACCGCGCTTCACCGCCGCCGTCGAGCGCATGAAGGCGCGCGGCTGGCACGTGCAGCTTTACACCACGCTGCCGATGATCTCGGCGATTAAGGACCTCGTCGAGACGGCGCCGGTGCCTGTCGTGTTCGACCATTTCGGCGGCCTCGAAGCCTCGCGCGGCCTGGAGCAGCCGGGCTTCTCCGATCTCGTCGCGCTGGTGAAGTCGGGGAAGGCCTATGTCAAGATTTCGGGCGCCTATCGCTCGTCAACGCTCGCGCCGGATTACAAGGACATTGTGCCGTTCGCGCAGGCGCTGATCACCGCGAACGCGGACCGCATCGTCTGGGGCACCGACTGGCCGCATCCGGATTCGAGCCGCGTCGAGGGAC
Organism: Bradyrhizobium sp. LB14.3; assembly: GCF_040547985.1. NCBI lineage: Bacteria > Pseudomonadati > Pseudomonadota > Alphaproteobacteria > Hyphomicrobiales > Nitrobacteraceae > Bradyrhizobium > Bradyrhizobium sp. LB14.3. The sequence goes on along the minus strand of NZ_JBEPQT010000028.1, from coordinate 6,686 downwards.
GCAAGCCAACCGACGTCGCGCCGCTCTACCAGATCGACGACGGGCGTCTCCTCAATCAGCTTCCGGTGTGGGCACCGGATGCGGATGTGCGCAAGAAAATCCTGGTCGACAATCCGGCGCGGCTCTACGGATTTTGATTCGCCAGACTGGTTGAGACTTCGCCGCGCGGACATGGCCGCGAAGCGGAACGCGATTCCAGCTCGAACGGGTCAGCGTGCGCGGCGGGAGAAGAAGGAGATCAGCACCGGCAGCGTCACCAGGATCACGATCGGCGCCAGCATCATGCCAGTGACGACGACGACCGCGAGCGGCTTCTGCACCTGCGAGCCGATGCCTCCAGACAGCGCAGCCGGCAGCAGACCGACGCCCGCGACCACGCAGGTCATCAGCACGGGTCGGAGCTGCAATTCGCCGGTGCGGATCACCGCGCTCATGCGGTCCATGCCTTCGTCGATCAACTGGTTGAACTGCGACAGGATGATGATGCCGTCCATCACGGCGATGCCGAACAGCGCGATGAAGCCGATCGCCGCGGAGACACTGAAGGCGGTGCCGGTGATCAAGAGACCGAGCACGCCGCCGAAGATCGCCATCGGGATCACGCTCATGGCGAGTAGCGTGTCGGTCATCGAGCCGAAATTGAACCAGAGCAGGACGCCGATCAGCGCGAGCGAGATCGGCACCACGATCGACAATCGCCGGATCGCGTCCTGGAGATTGCCGAATTCGCCGACCCAGTCCATGTGCGCGCCGGGCGGCAGCTGCACCTGATCGGCGATCTTCTGCTGCGCCTCGCGGATCGCGCTGCCGAGGTCGCGCTCACGCACCGAGAACTTGATCGGCAGATAGCGTTCCTGCTGTTCGCGATAAATGTAGGCCGCGCCCGAGACGAGGCTGATGGTGGCGACCTCGCTCAGGGGTATCTGCGTGACGGTGCCGTTCGGCCCGGGGGCGCCGATCCGCAAATTCTGAATCGCTTCGGCGCTCCTGCGGAATTCCGGCGCAAGGCGAACGATGATCGGAAAGTGGCGGTCGCTTCCGGCCTCGTAGATGTCGCCGGCGGTGTCGCCGCCGATCGCGACCTTGATGGTGGCGTTGATGTCGCCCGGTGCAAGGCCATAGCGCGCAGCCTTGGCACGGTTGATGTCGATCTGGATGGTCGGCTGCCCGAGTGAGGTGAACACCGCAAGGTCGGTGACCCCCTGCACGGTGGCCAGCACCGACTTGATCTTGTTGGCGGTGTCGGTCAGCGCCTGGAGATCGCTGCCGAACAGCTTGATCGAGTTCTCGCCCTTCACGCCCGAGACGGCTTCGGAGACGTTGTCCTGGAGATATTGCGAGAAATTGAACTCGACGCCGGGGAAACGATCGTCGAGCTGCTTGAGCAGTTGCGCGGTCAGCTCTTCCTTGTCGCGGGTGCCGGGCCATTGGCTGGCCGGCTTGAGCGGCGCGAAGAACTCGGCGTTGAAGAAGCCGGCGGCATCGGTGCCGTCATCGGGGCGGCCGTGCTGCGACACCACGGATTCCACTTCAGGCCGCGCGCGGATCACCTTGCGCATCTCGTTGACGTAGGAGTTGCCTTCCTGGAGCGAGATGGTCGGCGGCAGCGTCGCACGGATCCAGAGATTACCCTCTTCCAGCTTGGGCAGGAATTCGAGGCCGAGCAACCGGCTGAGCGCAACCGTCATCAGCACGAGGCCGAGCGCGCCACCGAGCATGATGCCGCGGTTGGCGACCGCCCAATTCAGCAATGGCATGTAGAGCCGATGCAGGATCCGCATCACCCTGGTCTCGGTCTCCCTGACATGAGCCGGCAGGATGATCGCGGACAGCGCTGGCGTCACCGTGAACGTCGCAAGGAGGCCGCCTGCAAGCGCGTAGGCATAGGTGCGCGCCATCGGCCCGAAGATGTTGCCCTCGACGCCGGAGAGCGTGAACAGCGGCAGGAAGGCCGCGATGATGATCGCCGCGGCAAAGAAGATCGAACGTGAGACGTCGGCCGCCGCGCTGAGGATGGCGTGGCTTTTCATGCCGAACAGCGTCTCGGACGACATCTGCTCGGATTCCGACATCGGTGTCGTCTGCGTCAGGCGCCGGAAGATCGCCTCCACCATGATGACGGTAGCATCGACGATCAGGCCGAAATCGATCGCACCGACCGACAGCAGGTTCGCCGATTCCCCGCGCAGCACCAGGATGATCACGGCAAAGAACAACGCGAACGGAATCGTGGCGCCGACGATCAGCGCACTGCGGAGATCGCCGAGGAAGATCCACTGCAGCAGCACGATCAGCAGAATGCCGACCACCATGTTGTGCAGCACGGTGTGGGTGGTGAGCTCAATCAGATCCCCGCGGTCGTAGATGCGCTCGATGCGCACGCCCGGCGGCAGGATGCTGGAGTCGTTGATGGTTTGAACGAGCTGGTGGACGCGCTTGATGGTTGGCGAGCTCTGCTCGCCGCGGCGCATCAGGACGATGCCTTGCACGATGTCGTCGGAATCGTCGAGGCCGGCAATGCCGAGACGAGGCTTCTGGCCGACGGTGACGGTGGCGACGTCCTTGACCAGCACCGGGTTGCCGTTGGTCTGCGCCACCATGGTGTTGGCGAGGTCGTCGATCGAGCGAATCAGGCCGACGCCGCGCACCACGGCCGATTGCTGACCGATATTGACGGTGTTGCCGCCGACATTGACGTTGGAATTGCCGACCGCCTGAAGCAATTGCGGCAGCGTCAGGCCGTTGGCGACCAGCTTGTTGAAGTCGACCTGGAGCTCGTAGGTCTTGCTCTTGCCGCCCCAGCCGGTGACGTCAATCACACCAGGCACGGCACGAAAGCGGCGCTGGAGTATCCAGTCCTGGATGGTCTTGAGGTCGAGCACGCTGTAATTCGGCGGACCGACGAGACGGTAGCGGAAGATTTCGCCAATTGGGCTGAGCGGCGAGATCTGCGGCTGCACGTTGCCGGGTAGTGGCGCGAGCTGCGCCAGGCGGTTCAAGACCTGCTGCAACGCCTCGTCATAGGTGTAGGCGAAGGAAAATTGCAGTTTGACGTCGGAGAGGCCGTAGAGCGAGATGGTGCGAATGGTCGTCAGGTTCTTCAGACCGGCGACCTGGGTCTCGATCGGAATCGTGATGTAGCGTTCGATCTCCTCCGCCGACAGGCCCGGGCTCTGCGTCACGATGTCGACCATCGGCGGGGTCGGATCGGGGTAGGCCTCGATGTTGAGCTGGTTGAACGCAATGAGGCCACCGAAGAGCACGGCGACGAACATGCCGACCATCAGGAAGCGTCGATTGACGGCAAGGGCGACGAGGCGATCCATTCAGGTCTTCAATTTTTCTTGGGTCGTCGATCAGCTGCCGGACGCCGCGCGGTCGATGAACAGGCTGCCTTTGGTGACGACCTGCTCGCCGGGCTTCAGATTGCTGGTGACCTCGACGAGGTTGCCATTAATGAGCCCGATCTTGATCTCACGCAGCTCGACCGACTTGTCCTCGCGTGCAACCCAGAGGCGGACCTTGTCGGCTTCATAGATCAAGGCCTGCTTCGGTACCGCCGGCGCGGCGCGGTCGCCGGCCGAATAGATCGTGACGTTGGCGAACATCTCCGGCTTGAGTAGGCCGTCCTTGTTGTCGATGGTGGCGCGGACCAGCAGACGGCGGGTGTTGGCGTCGATCGCGGCGGCGACGTAGTTGATTTTCGCAGTCAGCGGACGACCCGGCAGCGCCATCACGTTGACGGTGATGTCCTGCCCGATGCACACGGCAGCCGCGTCACTCTCGCGCACGAAGGCGGTGAGCCAGACCGTGGAGAGATCGCCGACGACGAACACCGGATCGCTGGCGCCGGAATTGACGTACTGGCCGGGACCGATCTTACGCTGCACGACCGTGCCCGCGATCGGCGAATGGATCGTGACTTCCGGATTGATGACGCCCTTGTCCTGGAACGTCTTGATGGTCTCGTCGGTGAAGCCGAGGATGCGCAGCTTGTTGCGCGCGGCCTCCAGCGCCGTCGCCGAGGAGCGCATGTCGTTCTGCGCCTGAACCTGGGTCGCTTCAGCCTGCTGATAGTCCTTCAGCGGGATGGCATGCCCCTCGTAGAGGTCCTTGGCGCGCTTGAACTGGATGTCGGCAAGATCGATCGCCGACTTCGCCTTGTTCTGCGAAGTCATCGCCGCGATGAAATCGTTCTGGGCCTGCACGGTGTCGGCGGCTTCGATTGTGAACAGCGGTTGACCTTGCTTCAGCATCTCGCCCGGTTTGGCGAGCAGCTTGGTCACCCGCCCCGCATAGGGCGAGAACACCGGCGTCGAACGGTCCTCGTCGACCGCGACCTTGCCCTCGGTGACATATTCGGCCCGGAAGGTCTTGGCCTTGACCGGCTCGATCGTCAGCGTCGCCCATTCCGACGGCGTCGGTGTGAAGTTCTGCGCATTCCTGCGCGACTGGCTGGAGATCTCGGAGTGGCTCTTGTCCTTGGCTCCCGCATAGAGGAAGCCGTAGGCCCCGGCACCGGCAAGAGCTAGTAAAACTACGGATGTGATCACCCGCTGTTTTGTAAGCACCTGCAATCGCTTGGTATTTCCAACTACCATGGGGCCCGGTCATGTCTGCGATGATACCGGCGGATGCCTGCCTCATCGGTCGCGCTAATAGTGCCGAATTGTGATTTCAAACAACCTAAAAAACGCGGCGCGCCTTTCGGTTTGCGTTAAAATTCTGCAACGCGTCAGGTCCAAGTAAGCTCGGTGTCAGTTTCGTGCCGGCCATTGTGCCGGATGACTGCCAAGCGGCATCGCCGGACGGCTCCATTGCGCGGGCGTCTTCGACAGCAGTGCTGAATGACGCACCGCCTTCAACGTGCCGAAACCAGATGGCATGCTCTCGATGAATGCAGCATGTACGGCCTCGCCCAAAATATCCGGGGTGTTCAGGCCGCCTTCGAGCCGTCCGAGATTCCACAGCCAGCGCCCGGTCTGCGCCAGCGACACGCGCACGTGCCAGCTACCGCCTTCGCGGGCCTGGCGCGCCCTAGCCATCATCGCGCCGAACGCCATCAGATAACCGGTGGCGTGATCGAGCATCTGTGCCGGCAATTCCTTCGGCCCGTCGAGGCCGGCGGCCTGTCCCTCGGCATGGTTGAAGCCGGTCGTGGTCTGCACCAGCGAATCGAAGCCGCGCCGCTCTGCCCAGGGACCGGAATGGCCATAGGCCGACAGCGTCACGTAGACGATGCCGGGATTGATTTTCGCTGCGTCCTCCGGCGTAAAGCCGAGAGCCGCAAGCGCGCGCGGGCGATAGCCTTGCGAGAAGATGTCTGCGTCCTTCAACAGCGCGCGCATCTGCGCCCTGCCCGTCTCGCTCTTCAACTCGATGAAGGTGGTGAGCTTGCCGCGGCCGGTGTCGATGGTGAGCCACGGGATGGCCGGCAGCTCGGGGCCTGATACGAGCAGAACATCCGCGCCGTGCGCGGCGAGCGTGCGGCCGGCCACGGGGCCCGCGATGACGCGGGAGAGGTCGAGCACGCGTAGGCCTGCGAGCGGACGATCGCCGTTCGACTGTCCTTGCGGCCACGGCTTTGGCGGAGCCTCGCCGATCTTCTCGATCGAGACCAGCGGCAATTCGGCGAGCGCGCGGGCCTGCGGCAGCGCCGACCATTCGTCGTAGGAGCGCATGAGGGCAACGACGCCGCCCGCAGCATAGGCCGCAGTTTCAAAATCTTCGCCCTTCCATTGCATCAGCACGGCCTGCACCTTCTCGCGTTCGGGTTCGCAGCCGAGCACCTTGCAGACGGCGTCGCGATGATGCGGGAAATTGGTGTGACAGCGAACGAAGCGGTTGTCGCCGGTCCTGTAGACGCCGGCAATGGCGTCCCAGGCGGGTGGCGGCGGCTTGTCGTCGACGCGTAAATAGCGCTCGGAGCGGCATTCGGCGACAGCGTGGCGCATGTCGATGGTGACATCCTGCACCTCGCCGCTGCGCAATCTCCAGATTTCCGCGGCGGCGAGGCCGGCGGCGGCGATCGTGGTTTGTCCAGCGACGGCGACGCGAAACGAGGACGGGATTTGCGGCTCCTCGCCGGTCAGCCGCACGCGTTCGAGCGCGGCCATATCGCCGCCGACGGAGATCCAGATATCCCTGAGAATGTTGGCGGGGCTTTGCATAGCCGCTTCTCTCCCTTTAGTTTTGCGAACTTCTCACTATCCCGGAAGGAAATGCAATGGCCGCCATCGATCCCCTCACCGCAGGCGCCGTGTTCATCGCAACGGCCGCCACCGACGCGGTCTATGTCATGTTCACCTCGGCCGTGATCGCGCGCAAGCGCGTGCCCGCGGCGAACTGGAGCGCGGTCTGGTACATGCTCTCCTCCTACGCCGTGATCAGCTACACCGAAAACGCTTTCTATGTGGCTTTCGCGGCGATCGGCTCCTGGGCCGGCGCCTACGTTTCGCTGACATACCTGCACCGGCCGCCCGGCGGCCCGCCGGTGGGGGCGGCACCGGAGTGAGGGCCCGCCTCTCTCCAATTCGTCATTGCGAGGAGCCCTTGCGTCGAAGCAATCCAGACTGTTTCCGCGGATGCATTTCTGGATTGCTCACATGGGGATTTGGTGTGTCAAGGCGGATGTTCCGCTTTTTGTTTGATTGCTGCCAGCTTTTCGTCCCGACCGCTGGGTCTTT
>NZ_JBEPQT010000027.1:0-80446 GCF_040547985.1 Bradyrhizobium sp. LB14.3 | reverse complement strand
ATCCGGCGCGATGTACGAAAACAGGCCGCCCTGATCCGTAAACCTGCCGCGCATGATCGTCTCCGCCGATTCGAGATGATAAAGTGAATCATCAAGTCCCCTCCCTGGCGAGGGGTTTTTCAGCAGACTGCTAGATCAGTTTTGGAATGAGTCCGGACTAACCGCGACATCCATGATCTCGCAAATGCGAGGGGGCCCGGAGGGCCCCTTTAAAAATCACCAGCGGCGATAGCGTGGTCCGTAATAGCGCGGGCCACCATAATAGCGCGGCGCACCATAATAGCGCGGCGCATATCGGGGACCGTAATACGGGGCCGGCGCGCCGTAATACCCATAGTTCGGGCGCCAAAAACAGCGTCCCCAGGCGTCACAGACCATGCGGACCTGCTCGACGTCCGAGACCTGCGGCGTCGCAGGAGCAGGCGCGATGGGCATGGCAGACGCCGCCGGCGATGCCGCCAGGGCACCGAACAGGGACGCGACGACGAGGCCAATTCTGAGATTCATGATGTGTCTTCCTCCGCTTACGCAATACAGGATATCGAGGTTCGTTCTGATCAAATTGTGGCGGAACCAAAATGTAATGCTGATAAACAAATCTTCAGCCAGTCCCTGATCTTTAGCTCCGCCAGATTAACCGAGGTTCGAGCTGCTACCAATGTTGGGCTTGCATCGGCGGCGCCGCACAGGACATCGCCGTCATCTTTGATCCCGCGCAATTCACTGGTGCGCCTTCGTCCCTAGGCTTGTCGTCGCGGCTAGCTTTTTCGAGGAATTCGAAGAGCAGGCTCGCAAGGTGGCTTTGGAGCTGTGCAATGGACAAGATGAGATTAGACAAGGGTGATTGGCTGGTCGTGTGCGACGGGCGCAAGGCGCTCATTCTGGAAAACCTCGGCGACGAGATGTTTCCGAACCTCCACACCAGGGAGGTGCACGAGCAGCCCAATCCCTCGACCGCTGCGCAAGGGACCGACGCGCCGGGCAGGCTCCATGGCGCGGCTGGCGGCGCGCGCAGCTCGGTGGAGCAGACTGATTGGCACGACGAGGCCGAGCGCGCCTTCCTGCGCAGCCTGGCCGGCCGGCTCGATGCCGCCGTCAGCTCAGGCGAGACCTCGGCCCTGACCATGGTGGCCTCGCCGCGTGCGCTCGGCATGATCCGCGCCGACTATTCGGACGTCGTGCGCAAGGCGCTTCGGGGCGAGGTCGGCAAGGACCTCGTCAAGCTGCCGGTCTACGAGATCGAGAAGCAATTGCTGCTGTCGGGCGCCGCCAGATAGCGGCACCCCGCAGAGCACCTGCCGGGGCCCCTCAGAAGCAGGGGTGCCGGCGGCGGTCCTGGCCGACATAGGCGGCTGCGCTCCGGTAGCAATGGTTGGTCGACGGGCCATCGTAAAAGGCGAAGGTCCCGGGAGTGATGCCAGGCCCGTAATTGTGCAGATAGCTGATCGGGTAGGGCAGCGGGTTCGTGTAGTGGCGGTGGTACCGGTGATGTCCCCGCGCCTCTGCGAGGCCAGGGGCAAGGATCGCGGCCGAAAGGGCAGCAACCGCGGCTACAAGCTTCAACTTGCTCATCTCGAATCTCCGGAACCCGCACGAATTGGTCAGCCGTTTATAGCCATTTCGGGCCGCCGGAACACCCGTCTGGCGCCCGGAAATCGAGGCCAATCCCGCAGATTCCCGGGCGGGTGTGACACAATTGCCGGACATGTGGTCGAAGCCTGCCCATTTTTGGCCTTTTCGAGATGCTTAACGAATTCCCCACACAAGTATGACCAAAGAGAATCCGGTTAAGAATCCTGTCGTCGGCCCCAGGAATCACCGTCTGGGGATTCCCACGCGGCCGGTCCCATTTCTGAAGGTTTTCGCCGTCACCTCGCCATGCGCATCACGCTTCTGAGCCTGCTGTTGCTCTCGGTCGTCGCCGCCACTCCGGCGCGCGCAGAGCTGCACATCACCCGCGACCACGGCGGCTATGTCGAGGAGTACAAGGCCAAGTACAAGCGCGTCCGCGAGAAGGGCGAGCGCGTCATCATCGACGGCATCTGCAACTCGGCCTGCACCCTGGTGCTCGGCATCGTGCCGATGAACAAGATCTGCGTGACGCCGCGCGCCAGCCTCGGCTTCCACCAGGCCTATTACGACAAGGCCTTCACCTTCGGGATCAAGGTCACCAGCGCGGAAGGGACGTCCGACCTGATGGCCTACTATCCCGACACGGTGAAGGAATGGATTCGCCGCAATGGCGGACTCACCACCGACATGAAAAAGATCAAGAACGGCGTCGAGCTCTGGAAGATCATAGATCCCTGTCCGGAAGAATGGTGAGCGGCTGAGCCATCACTGTCCGTCGCAGCGCAGCATCATCCGTGCGAAATTGGCCTAAATTCGCATTGCCGCATGGGCCGCCGGTGGGGCAATGAGGGCGGCAATGAATAATAATCAAGAAGCCCTGACCGCCCGCGCCGCGCCGATCCTGTTCGTCCTGCTCTGGAGCACCGGCTTCATCGGCACCAAATACGTCATCAACAACGCCGACCCCTTGACCTACCTCGCCATCCGCATGGCGATCGTGGTCGGCCTGATGGCGATCATCGCCGCAATCGCGCGACCGAAATGGCCGGACCGTATCGGCATCGCGCACAGCGCGGTCGCCGGCATTCTCGTCCATGGCTTCTATCTCGGCGGCACTGCGATCGCGATCGCGCACTCAATTCCGGCCGGGCTCTCCGCGCTCATTCCGGGCCTTCAGCCGATCCTGACTTCGACCATCGCCAACCGCTGGCTCGGCGAGAAAGTGACGCCGGTGCAATGGGCAGGCCTGATGCTTGGCCTCGGCGGCGTGGTGCTGATCCTGCACGGACGTCCCATGACCGGCGAAGCCGGACTCGGCTGGCTCGCCTCGGTGGTCTCGCTGATCAGCATCACGCTCGGCACGCTCTATCAGCGCCGCTACTGCAACCACATCGACTGGCGTGCCGGCAATCTCGTGCAATATGTTGCCGTGACGATCTTCTTCGCGGCCGGTGCCTTCCTGTTCGAGGACCGCGTGGTGCATTGGACGCGGGAGTTCATGCTCGCGCTGGCCTGGCTCGCCGTGGCGCTCTCGATCGGGTCGATCGGGCTGCTGTACTGGCTGATCCGCAACGCCGCCGCTACGTCGGTTGCGAGCCTGTTCTACCTGGTGCCCGCCGTCACCGCGCTGATGGCCTATCTCCTGTTCGGAGAAAAGCTCGATGCGCTGGCGATCGCCGGCATGATGATGTGCGCGGCAGCAGTGTTCGTGGTCAACCGACGCTTCTAGCGCCGGCGGGCCGGGCCGCTGGAATACATCCCTGACGTGCGCGGCATGTTCGTGCTAGGGTCGGCGTATTTCAGTGTCCCTTTCACAGGTGGTTTTCCATGAAGAAGGCGAGACGCGCACTGCTCGGCAGGTCCCTGAAGCCGGTCCGGATTGCCTGCATCAACTACGCCGAGCCGACGATCAGCGGCCGCAAAATGGCCAAGCTCACTGCGGCGCTCCAGAAATGCTACGACAAGCACTTCCTGCCAGTGTGGGGCTATCCGGTCGACCTTTATGTCACCGAAAGGCCGAAGCCGAGCGATTGGCAGCTGGTCTATTTTGACGAGGCCTCCCACAAGAACATGCTCGGCCGCCATGAGCTGACGTATCGTCGCCAGCCGATCTCAAAGATCTTCGTCAAGGCGCTGGGCAGCGAGCCGGTCAGCGTGGCGGCCTCGCACGAGCTGTTCGAGATGGTGCTCGATCCCATGGCCAATCTCTGGGCCGACAAAAATCCGAACACCCAATATGCCTATGAGGTCTGTGACGCGGTGGAGGAGGATTCCTTCTTCGTCGCGGGCTTTGAGATGTCTAACTTCGTCTATCCGTCCTGGTTCGAACCGTTCAAGCATCCCCGGGGCACCAAGTTCGACCACAAGGGGACGCTGACCGAGCCGTTCTCGATGACCGAGGGCGGTTACGTCATCAAGCGGGTCAACGGTCGGAAGGTGATCAAGGCGTTCGGCTCGCCTGAGAAACGGCGGAGCTTCGCCAAGGAGGACCGGCGCGGCCATCGCAGCGAATTTCGCGATCCGCAAGGCGAGCATCACCCCGGCCGGCGCGCAGCCAAGAGGCGAGGGTAGGGTATCGCTGGAGCTGTCTCCGGGCGCGTCCGCACCCGGAGACGTGAGCGTTGCGATCAGCGCTTGGCCTTCCTGGCCTTCTTTTTCGACTTGGCGGCTTTCTTCGTCGCCTTCTTTGCAGTTTTCTTGGCCGCCTTCTTCGACGACTTCTTTGCAGCCTTCTTCGAAGTCTTCTTCGCAGCCTTCTTGGCTTTCTTCTTGGAAGCCTTCTTCGGCGCTACTTTCTTCGTGACCTTCTTGGCGACTTTCCTGACCTTCTTCACCGCAGTGACAGCGGCGTCCTTGGTCGCTTCCACGGCGGCGGTGATCGTGTCCATCGCCTGTTCGGTGATCGGCTTGTCGTCGTCCATATCGTCCCCCACGGTTTGCATGGAGCGATGACGATAGCGAGTTTCATAGTTGTGTCAAAGCAACGCTCAACCGCCATCGAAATTCGCTTGGAGGTTTTCGGTAGCGAGATTGGGATGGTCGTGGAGCAGGTGCCGGCAGAACTCGCGCCAGCCGAACTCGGTCAGCCAATCTGTTGGCGCTGAATGCCACCATCGAAGCCGCGCGCGCGGGCGATGCTGGCCGCGGTTTTGCGGTGGTGGCCCAGGAGGTCAGGAGGTCAAGACGCTCGCCGGCCAGACCGCCAAGGCGACCGACGAGATATCGAACCAGATCGCCAGCATGCAGCTTGCGACTGAGGAATCGGTTGTCGCCATCAAGGCGATCAGCCAGACCATCGAACGCATCAGCGGTATCGCCGGCTCGATCCCGGCTGCGGACGAGCAGCAGAAAAGCGCGACCCACAACCTCGTGGTCAGCGTTCGCGCGGCGGTGTCGGGCACGGCCGATGTCGCCGTCAACGTCCGTCAGGCCGCCAACGAAACGGGCGAGACGTCCAGCCGGATGTTTGCTGCCGCCCAGGCGCTGTCCGGCGAGAGCCTGCATCTGAAGGCCGAGGTCGACGGCTTCCTCGACCGCGTCCACGCGGCGTGAGGGCTCTAATGTCGTCGTTCCGGGTCGGTGCTGACGCATCGCCCGGAACGACGTTTGGGTTATTTCGGCTGCGGCACGATCCGGATGTAGGGCTTCGGTTCCTTCCAGCCCTGCGGGTAGATCGTCTTGGCCTCGTCGTTGGAGACTGAGCCCGCGATGATGACGTCGTCACCCTGCGACCAGTCGGCCGGGGTAGCGACGCGATGCTTGGCAGTGAGCTGAAGCGAGTCGATGACGCGCAGGATCTCCTGGAAGTTTCTGCCCGTCGTCATCGGATAGACCAGCACCAGCTTGATCTTCTTGTCCGGGCCGATGACGAAGACGTTGCGGACGGTCTGGTTGTCGGCGGCCGTGCGGGTGAGGGGATCACCCGAGATCGCGGCCGGCAACATGCCGTACAGCTTGGACACGTTGTAATCGGTGTCGCCGATCATCGGGTAGTTCGGAGCTGTGCCTTGCGTCTCCTTGATGTCCTCCGACCATTTGGAGTGACGGTCGACCGGATCGACCGAGAGGCCCATCAGCTTGACGCCGCGCTTGTCGAATTCCGGCTTCAGCTTGGCGAGCACGCCGAGCTCGGTCGTACAAACCGGCGTGAAGTCCTTTGGATGCGAGAACAGCAGCGCCCAGCTGTTGCCGACCCAGTCGTGGAACTTGATCTTCCCTTCGGTGGTCTCGGCTTCGAAGTCGGGTGCGGTGGCGCCGATCGGAAGTGTCATGGTTCTACCTCATCGAATTGAATTTACTTGAGAATTCATCCTTGGCCGTCACCATCAGTATAGGGTCTTCGCGACCTCAAGTGAACGCCAACTGAACCGCTTCAAGTAAAATGTGAATTCCTTCTTTGAAGGCCTGATGTCCTAGCACCTTTTTGTTACAGCGGCGCCTGCGGCGAAACATCTCCACCGGGGCCACACGGGGCCCGATTGCCCCGATAAAGCCTTTTATGACTTCCATCACGCTCGCCCGGCGCTTCCTAGAACCTAAACGGTCCTGACAGCGACCAATTGGCAACCATCTAGAAAAGTCGTGATCCCCGTATCGAATCATTAACCACCCCTTTACGCCGGCGTGAAAATGCTGGCCGATCAGAAGAAATCTGGAAGTGAACTATGTCTGCCGCTGCGCATACGTCTGTTGAGTCGCCGTCCCTCGAACCGTCCTGCCGCGATACCTCGGCCCACGCACTGACCATCGTGCGCGACGGCGTGATCACGGGCGAAGGCCCGACCACCAAGGGGAGGGTGCACTTCTCCCGCGCGCTCGATGCCGATGACACCGCCTGGTGCGCCCGCATCCTGACCGCCACAGCCGTCAACGACCAACCGATCAGCCGCGCGGAAGCCGAAGCGCTGTTCGAGATCAACGAAGCCGCAACCGAACGCACCGATGGCGGCCGGTTCGACGACCTGCTCGCCAAGGCGGTGGCCCATTATGCCGCGAGCGCCTCGGGCCTGAAGGTGCCGCCGCGCAGCGTCGCGCTGTCTGCCGAGTCCGATATCGAAGGCTGGGCGCCGTCCTATGTCTCCAAAGTCAACAGCGAAATGCTGGAGTGGATTGCCGGCCAGATGCGCGGCAAGCGCCAGAACAACCGTCGCCTGATGGCGATGGTGGCGACCTTCCTGGGCGCCACCGCGCTGCCTCTGGCGGGCCAATTGCCGAACGTGTTCGACATCGGCATGTAAAGTCCGGGCATGTTAGAGTGAGATGAGATTGTCGCGCCCCTTGCGAGGCGCGAGAGACAACGGTGGGGTTATTTCCCCGCCGTTTTTTGTTTGCCAGTGTCCGGCTCGAGGCCGAGCGTGCGGCCCGGGAAACCGGCAGTGTCGAAATAGCGCTGGCTGCCGACGCGCTGGAAGTTGAGCACGGTCTGCAGGCCGTTCTCGGACTTCTTCGACTTCTCGACGGCCTTGTACGCCTTCGGAATGATGCCGTTGGGCAGGGCCTCCGACATCACCCGGCCGACCAAGCCGCCGTTCTGCGTGCCGCGCAGGCCCATCAGTCGGGCGGCCGTCATGCCGACGTCGGCATTGCTGACCGGAATCTCGCTGACGTAGCCGGCCTTGAAGTCCGGTCCGATGGCAGCCATGAAGTTCATGGTGTCGCCGCGGCTGAAGCTGCCATGCATGCCCTGGCCCTGGCGCAGCACGGTGTCGGCAACGTGCACCGAGCAATTGGTCGGCGCCTCGCCGCAATCGCTGGCGTAGGAGCGGAAGTTGACGACGATTGCCGGCGTCGGCGTTGCCGCCTTGCCGCGCAGACTGACGCTCGACAGTGGCAACGTGCCGGGGAAGCGGCCGAGGGAGTCGTCGACGAACAGGCCCGAGACGTAGTCCTGCTCGAGCAGCACCTTGACGGTTTTAGCCGCCAGCTTCTTGTCCTTGTTCGGCAAATAGATCAGGTCGGAGCCGCCATTGGTGGCGACGACGAGATCGGGCTTTTCCGGATCCTTGCCGAGCACGCCGTTGCCGGCCTTGGGATGCTTGTTGCCCTCGACCTTGGCATTCTTGTTGTTGGGGTCGAACAGCGGCAGGTCGAGCGCCTTGGCGAGGTCGAGCGCCAAAAAGCCCATCGGAAGGAAGTCCTTCGGCGTGTCGTCATAGCTGATCTTGGCCGAGGGGCTGGTCTTGCTTTCCTTCGAGATGGTCGAGAAGCCGTGGTCGGCCTGGACCATGATGTTGGTGTTGGCGGCAAGGCCGAGCTCGTCCAGCGCCTTGCAGAGCTGGGCGAGGTTGTTGTCGGCATTCTTGATGCCGGCCATCGAGGTCGGCCCGTTGATGCCGGGCATGATCTGGTTGAGGCTGTCGCCAGTGTTGTGCTGACTGCCGTCGGGGTCGCGCGACCAGAACACCAGCACGAATGGCTTGTTGCGCGCCTTGAACATCGGCAGCACGACCTTGGCAGCGACGTCGGCGAAATAGGCCTGCTGGGCGACGTTGGCGACCGTGGTGCCCGGCGTCTTGGCGTCGCCGGCCTTGCTGTTGTCGCCGCGTGGCGGCGTGGCGATGGGGAGGCCGGCCTTGGTCAGCGCAGCCTTGACCTCGTCGGACAGCGCCACGCCGTTCTTGGCACCGGTGGCATCGTCGAACACGATCGAATGCAGGCCGGCCTTTTCGGGTTTGTCAGTGTGATCGAACTGATAGGTCGGGCCATGCTTGCCAAGGGCCGCCGTGCTGTAGCCCTTGTCGCGGGCCAGCTTCAGGATCGTGTCTTCATTGAGATAGTCGCCCTTGAAATGCTCGTCGATGTCGCCGAGCACGGCGTCGTTCTCGATGAAGGGGACCACGGTGTCGCCGGCGGGGACCGACGTGTAGTTGGTCCAGATCGTGTTGGAGAACACACCGGTATCGCCGAGATAGTGCCCGGTCGACATCGCCGAGCCATTGGCCATGGTGAAGGTCGGGAACAGCGAATGCGAGTTCTTGAAGTTGACGCCCTTGTCGCGGAGTTCGGCCATGGCGGGGGCGGTCTCCGGTGTGACCTTCAGTGCCCGCAGACCGTCCGGAATGAACAGGATCAAATTACGAGGGGTGTTGTTCTCGGCGGAGGCACGCCCCGTCGAAAGCCCGGTGGACAGCAGTGTCAGTCCGGCTGACAGCAACACCAGTGAACGGCGCATAAAATCTCTCCCTGCGAGGCAGCTTGGCCGCCAACCGCGGCCCCCGGCTTCGTTTAGTTTCGCTGTATGACGGTCTTGTTACAAGAGCGGAGCGGCATGCAAAGAAGGGCAGGGACCGTCCGCGTGTCCCGGACGCGCTGCAACGCCTCTTTGCGTTGCTGCGCAAAGCCGGGACCCAGAAGGCCGCGCACTCGCTGCTGCATGGGCCCCGGCTCTGCAGCGCACCGCCAAGAGGCGCTGCGCTGCGTCCGGGGCACAAGACTGTTGATGAAGGACTGACATGGGCTTGCATCCTCGCGGCGTGTTTCGCCCGAGCTTTGCTTCGTCGCTTCACCCTCAATTGAAAGAGGGTGCAGGGAAGACCGGGAGCCGGCTGGCTCCTATTGCTCCGCTATGCCAAGGGCAGATTGCGCTACGATGCACAGCGGGAAACAGGACAACCGGAGCATCCCGGCCTTCCCTGCGCAATGGTTGGAACGGCTTATGTCGTGTTCTCCCCGGGGAGCGATGCACTATTGCCCCCGTCGCCCTGCGGATGGCTGATGCGTGTGCCCGGTCGGGCTGCACACATCACCGCAAGACTTGGCGCACAGACCCCGGGCGCCAGGACGACACGATTTGGCCGTACGCCGATCACACCGGTCGTGCGCGCGACGCCTTCGCTCACGGCTCTCCGCCCTGCGAAACCATTCGCGCCGATGTGATCGGCGTCCACTGCCGCCCGGCCCGCGTTCGTGACGATCGCGATACGCCCCTCTTCCTTGGGCCGGAGTGAGCGGAAGATACGATAATTCCGAATTCTAATAAAGCGAAATATTTTGTCGTCGTTCCGTTGACCCCGCGCTTGGGATGTTTCGCCCGACGCGACGCAAGGGATTGTGGCCGGCAATCAATCCGGCGCGGTCGGCACCCGCGTCGTCCGTGCGAGCGCCTGGACCCGCCCTGTCGTCGAATAGCCGCCGCCATCGGCAGTTCACCCGGTGATCGAAAGTGAGATGCAACATGAGGACGAGAACGGCACGTCCGTCATTACCCAGAGCGGTGGTCTGGCGCAGGTCTAGGTCAAGATCGAGAAGGAGCCCGAGGCGCACGACGGTTTATCGCCGCCGCGGTGGAAACAGTGCCATCGTGACACAGGGCACGGGAAATCAGCAGGACATGCCGGACTGGCTGCACAAGCAGCAGGACCATTGACGCACGAAGGCCCATCGTCCGTCATGGACGATGGGCCACATCGTGAGCGGCGTTACCAGTTGCGATAGATGCCGGTCAGGGTGCCGTTGTTGTTGCCCTCCGGGCCGACATCGCCCTGCGTCGAGCTCGGCGCCGGATGGTTGGTGCCGTTGAGCGCGCCGTACGGTCCGGCCGGATAGTACGCGCGTGGCTGAACCGGTTGGTAGCCGGGGGCGGTGCGGTCCCATCCCACGCGCGGTCCGTTCCAATCATAGCCCTGGGCCGAGGCGGCCGTCGTGCCCGCGACGAGCGAAGCCGTGATCAGGCAGAGGAGTTTTGAGTTGTTCCGCATTCGAGATGCTCCTTGCTTGTGTCGCGAGACAACGGCCGCAGTGCGGGAGCGTTCCGGACGCGATCGGCGGAAGCGATCAACTCCGATCAACTGGTTATGAAGTCCGCGGAACAAGTGCGACATCAGCCGGGAATCCCGCGCGTCTTGCCGCAGCTTGTTCCCCGTTAATCCCGTGCCTTAACCAACAATTAATTATACGTTTGCGGGTGGGCGACAGCCCGGCCTAGCGTGCGGTGGGGAGCCGTTTTCGCGAAGCCAAACGAGTTGGTGCGTATCATGATGTCCAGATCACAACACGGGGCCTTGCTTGCCTCGCTCGGCGCAGCCGCGCTGCTCCTTGCCCCCAGCGACAGTTTTGCCAGACCCGGCGGCGCCGTCGCGCACGCCCACGCGCCGTCCGGCCCGGTGGCGCGTCCGCCGATTGCGCCAGGCGCCCGTTTCCGCGGCCGTAACACACCCTGGGTCTATTGGCCGGGCGGTGGCGGGTTCTTCTATGACAACGCAGGCTACGGCCAGCCTTTCGCCGATTCCGGCCAACCCGTCTCCAGCGACGTGCGCTACACCTATACGTACGACGTTCCCTGGGACTGGACGCATCGCTTCCCGCCGAACGTGGTGCCGTCCGACCGGCCCTATGTGCCGAGCTGTCCGACCGAGCAGGTGACTGTGCCGGGTCGCGGCGGCGGCGAGCATACCGTCAACATCATGCGCTGCTACTGAGCGGCGCATTTCCCTCAGCTAGCCCAGCTCAAAACTCGTCACGCCGAAGACGCGGTCGATCCGCAGCGGCGGGATGGGCCCTGTGTACATCCGCGCCGTCTCGAACACCGGCGCGAGGCCGAGCGATTCCGCGAGCGCAATCGCCTCGCGATTGACGGCGGGAACGTCGAGGAAGACTTCGCCGTCACCCGCACTTGCCAGCAAGGCCTGCGCGATCGCTTCCGCCGCCGCGCGGTCGTCGGCAACGAGCGGGCCGATCTTGCGGCCCGTCCGGCACGGCCGGATCACACCCCATGCCGCGAGCTTGCCGTCGCGCAGAAGCGCGCGACCGATATGTCCCGACGTGTCGATCCAGGCACGCAGGAAGCAGCCGCGCGGGGCCGGGAAGACGGTTGCATCGTCGGCTTCAACACGCGCGAACGGGATCGTGTCGAGCGCAATGACATCAGCGGGCGGGCTCAGTGGCGCGGCGACGATGCCGCCATAGCGGATATTGGCGTAGGCGAGCTGGAAGCCGGATTTTTTGTAATTATCCTGCTGCGCCACGACACCATCGAGGCCGATGACGCGGGTGCCCGCATGCGCGATCGCGGCGTTCCAGATGCGCAGCCCGTGGCCTCTGTCGCGAAAATCCGATCGCACGATGTAGAAGCCCAGGAAGGCGAAGCGATCATCGTAGTTGACGCAGGAGACGGTCGCGACCGGCTCGCCGTCGGTCTCGCCGATGAAGAAGCCTTTCGCGTCCGGGATCGCGAAACAGGCGGCATCGGAGAGGCCCGGATTCCAGCCTTCGGCCGCGGCCCAGTCGGCGGCGATGGATATCTCCTCCGGGCGCAAATTGCGGATCTGCAAATCGCTCATCTTTCAAATTGCTCGCGACGGTGGACCTGCCGGCAGGTCCGGCGGTAGAAGGCCTCATGATAGGCCGGGCCTGCGGCTCGCCTCAACGATATCACAGAGGATGATCGGTCATGGCAGCAGAGAAGGTCGCACTCGTTACCGCCGGCGGCAGCGGCATGGGGGCAGGGGCTGCGCGTCGGCTCGCAGCCGACGGCTTTCGCGTCGCCATCCTGTCCTCCTCCGGCAAGGGCGAGGCGCTTGCAGCCGAGCTCGGCGGGTTAGGGGTTACCGGTTCCAACAAGTCGAACGACGATCTGAAGCGGCTTGTCGACGGGGCGCTTGCGCAATGGGGACGCATCGACGTGCTCGTCAATAGCGCGGGCCATGGGCCCCGTGCGCCGATCACGGAGATCACCGACGAGCAGTGGCATACCGGCCTCGACACTTATCTGCTCAACGTGATCCGTCCGACGCGGCTGGTGATGCCAATCATGCAGGCGCAGAAGGCCGGCGCCATCATCAACATCTCGACTGCCTGGGCGTTCGAGCCCAGCGCGATGTTTCCGACGTCCGCCGTGTTCCGCGCCGGCCTTGCCGCCTTCACGAAGATCTTCACCGACACCCATGCCGCCGACAACATCCGCATGAACAATGTGCTGCCGGGCTGGATCGACAGCCTGCCGAAGACCGATGCGCGCCGCGATAGCGTGCCGATGCAGCGCTACGGCAAGGTCGAGGAGATCGCCGCGACGATCTCGTTCCTGGCGTCCGATGGCGCGGCCTATATCACCGGCCAGAACATCCGCGTCGACGGCGGACTGACGCGTTCGGTCTGAGGCGCGGGAAGTCGAGTCGCGTTTCGCGCTGTTGTCGTGATGCGACATTGGCGTGCGTCGTACGCCACGGATGAGGGATCAGGCGTGGCCCTTGGGTCACACCCGTCGCGCGTTCGCGCGCCGCACGGCTCACATTACGTCACAGTCCCTATGAACTTCGCCGCAGCCCAAGACGGCACGGGACCGGCGGCGTATGCCCGATCTGCGCCGGACGCCTTCCGCCCGCGCGCATTCGAAACGCGAGATCAATCGCGTGAGGCAAGGAGACTGGAATGAAAAAGTTTTTGCTGGCGGTTGCTTCGGTCGGCTCGGTTATCTTGGGCCCCGCATCCGTGCAGGCGGCCGATCTCGCGGCGCAATACACCAAGGCGCCCATGATGGCGCCGGCCTACAACTGGACGGGCTTTTACGTCGGCGGCAATGTCGGCGGGCAGTGGGGCAGCGCCGATCCGACCACCTCGACCGTTTTCGATCCGCCCGGCTATTTCGCGGCCAGCAGCGTCCCTGCCATCAACGCGGTCGGCGCCCAGGGCGTCAACAGCTCCAGCGTGACCGGTGGCCTCACCGCAGGCTACAACTGGCAGGTCAACCACGCCGTGCTCGGCCTCGAAGGCGACATCAATTATTTCGGCGTCAAGGGCAGTGCGACGGGTTCCGCGGTCTATCCCTGCTGCGCCCCAACCGGATTCACCGTGTCCTCGCAGGTCTCGGCCGACTGGCTCGCCACGATCCGCGGCCGGATCGGCTTCCTCGCGGCGCCGACCTGGCTGCTCTACGCCACCGGCGGCGCGGCGATTGCCGAGGTGAAGGGTAATTTCAACTTCACCGACACGTTCGCCGCGGCGACGGAGTCGGCCGCGTTCCGCGACACACGCCTCGGCTGGACCGCTGGTGTGGGCACCGAATACGCCTTCGGCGGCGGCTGGTCGCTCAAGGCCGAATATCTCTATGTCGATCTCGGGAGCAGCACCGTGACCAGCACCAATCTGCTTGGCGGCGCATTTCCGGCCAACGTCTTCACCCACTCGGTCGATCTCAAATCGAACATCGTGCGCGTCGGCGTGAACTACAAGTTCGGCGGACCGGTCGTCGCCAGGTACTGAGCTTCCCGTTCCGATCCTGGCGTGGAAAGCCCCGGCCTGGCCGGGGCTTTCTGTTTTGGGGCTCAGCCTGCGTGCGAAGCCACGAGGCGCGCCAGCGCGGGCAGGATCTTGTAGCGCGCGATCTCGTGCGGATATTCACCCCGGTTAGCGAGCAGGACGATGCCGATCCGCCGCGCCGGCACGAGGCCGATATAGCCGGAGGCGTTGTTGAGCCCGCCCGGCTTGTCGACGACGGTGACGCCTGGAAGACGCACCGTCTCCCAGGCCATTCCCTGGCCAAACTTCTCGTCGACGCGGAAGATCTCGTGCTGTGTCATCCGCAATGCCTCGCGCAAGTGAGGGTCGATCGACCGCCCGTCGACGCAGGTCGCAACGAACGTCGCGAGATCCCGCGGCGAAGAAAACATCTGGCCCGTGCCGGGAAAATCGAAATAGCTTTGCTGGTCGCCGATCGGGCCGATCGCCATGCCTTGATCCGAATAGCCCTGGACCGCGCGGTGCATCCAGACCTCGTCCATGACGGCACGGCTATCCTCGCCGCGTTCGGGCACGGAGGTCGCATTCATGCCGATCGGCTTGAGGATGCGCTGTTCGAACAGGGCCGCGATCGGCGTGCCGTAATAGCGCTCGAGCACGAGCTGAAGCAGCACGTAGCCGGCGTGGCTGTAGACGCGCTGCTTGCCGGGCATCTCGCCGGCCTGCGGTCTCCAATTGTTGAACATGTCGATGAACTGCGCGCGCGTAAAAGTCCCGTCCGGCCAAGGCGGATGGTCGGTCGGCAGCAGCATGCCCGAGGTGTGCGTGACGAGTTCGCCGACGGTGACGCGGCGGATATAGTCGCCGGTGAGTTCGGGGACATGTTTCGGCAGATGATCGCCGAGCCGCAGCTCGCCGCGGAGGGTGCCGAGCGCGACCAGCGTCGCCTCGAACGGTTTGCGCAGGGAACCGAGGTTGAACAGCGTGTCCGGCGTGACCGGCCGTCGCGTGGCGTCGTCGGCAAAGCCGTAGTTGAAGAACTCGACATGGCTGCCGGCGTAAAGCGCGGCGGCAAGGCCGCCCGGCTGGTCCGGCGTCGCGGTCGGCGCCAGCTCGTTTGCGACGATGTCGCGCATCTGCGCGATCATGTCGGAATCTGCCGCGGCGCGGTGCGGCCACGCCAGCGCGACCGGAATAAGCGCGGCCCGGGCGAACGCCCGCCGGGTGAGGTGCGATGAGGTGACAACAGACGGCACGGCCCTGACGCAGGATGCGATGGCCCCCGAGTCTCTTTTAACGGGAAGGGCCGTGCCTCCCTATTCACGATTGCGCGTGGTGGGTTCCGCCTGTGGAGCCTCCGAAAAGATTACTTAGCTTATGAGCTAACAATTCTTGACGCCGGATGGTGGCAGCCCTATAATTAGCTCCATGGCTAACCAATTATCCCGGCTCGACCAGGTCTTTTCCGCACTCGCCGATCCCACCCGGCGGGCGATCGTGATGCGGCTCTGCGCCGGCGAAGCGTCGGTCGGTGAACTCGCCGATCCCTTCGAGATGGCGCTGCCGAGCTTCATGAAACACATCCACGTGCTGGAGACGAGCGGGCTCGTTCTGTCGGAGAAGTCCGGCCGCGTGCGCACCTGCCGTCTCAGCCCGGACGCGCTCGTCGGAGCGGAGGACTGGTTCCAGCAGCAGCGCGCGATCTGGGAGGCGCGGCTCGACCGCTTCGAGGCCTATGTGATGAAGCTGAAGAAAGACAAGGAGAGGGCGGGCGCCAAACGGCCGTCCAACAAAACCAACAGGACAACCGGCAAGACAACCAAACGGAAAGGTTCCGAGTGATGACGAATTCTGCCAATCCCGCCCTGTCGCAATGGTCGCTCGACCGCGAGATCGTGATGTCGCGTGTGATCGACGCGCCGCGCGATCTGGTGTTCGAGGCGTGGTCCGACCCGAAGCATCTGCCGCAATGGTTCGGGCCGAAGGGTTTCAAGCTCGAGACCTTCGAGATCGACGTGCGCGTCGGCGGCGTCTGGCGCTTCAACATGATCGGCCCCGACGGCACCGTCTATCCGAACCGCATGCGTTTTCGCCGCATCGAGCGGCCGTCTTTGATGGAGATGGACCACGGCACCGACCAGGACGAGGATCCCGGCCTGTTCCGTTTCACCGTCACCTTTGCCGAGCAGAGCAACGGCAAGACGGTTCTGATGATGCGGCAGCTGGCATCGAGCACGGCGCAGCGCGACGGCATGATCAACTTCGGTGCGGTCGAATACGGCTACCAGACGCTGGACAAGCTCGCCGCGTATGTCGGTGGGCTGAAGAGCTGAAGGAGATCGCGCGGTCCGACTTGCCGCGTGCTCACTCCTCATGGCCGGGGCTAAACCCGGCCATGAGGGAGATGACAGAATTGGGCCACCCCTTACCTAACAGCGTTACTCCTTCGCCTCATCCGTCACGATGCCGCCGAGCTTCTGCCAGCGCTGGCCGTCGAATTGCACCATCTGGAACTGCTTGTTGACGCGATAGTCGGTCGGGCTTGTCGTCACGGAAATCCCTGGCAGGGTCAGGTCGAGCTCGATGTTCCGGAGATTGGCGGCCTGACGCATCACGTTCTCGCGGGTGAGATCGTCGCCGCATTGCTGCAGCACCTGCACCAGGAGCTGGGACGTGATGTAGCCGTAGACGTTCAGGTTCGAATCCTTGTCGCCGTCCGGATAGTGCTTCGCCATGAAGGCGAGATAGCGTTTCATGCCGGGATCGTCCTTCCACTCGGGATCGGCGGAATCCTTGACATAGCCGACGCTGACGACGCCCTTGGCGTTGTCGAGTCCG
The DNA here is from genome assembly GCF_040547985.1 of Bradyrhizobium sp. LB14.3. Lineage (NCBI taxonomy): Bacteria > Pseudomonadati > Pseudomonadota > Alphaproteobacteria > Hyphomicrobiales > Nitrobacteraceae > Bradyrhizobium > Bradyrhizobium sp. LB14.3. The sequence goes on along the minus strand of NZ_JBEPQT010000027.1, from coordinate 63,865 downwards.
GCGGGTTTCAGCACCGCGCTGACCGAGGAGGCGTTGATGTCGATGATGTGCAGCGGCTTCCAGCCGATTTCGGCGACCTTCTTGATCGCCTGCGCGGCCTGTTTGGGCGTCGTGGCGCTGAACAGCACGTCGGCACCTGCATCCTTCAACCGCAGGATCTGCGAGTCGATGGTGGGCTCGGTGATCTCGTAGGACGTCTCGGCCACGATCATCTTCGCCTTGTCACCAAGACCTGCTTTGAAGCCGGCGAGGTAGTCCTTGCCGAGATCGTCGTTCTGATAGAGCACACCGATCCTGGCGTTCGGATAGTTCTTCAGAAGATATTGCGCGTAGATGCGGCCCTCGACGAGGTAGGATGGGTTGAAGCCCATGGTCCAGGGGAAGTTCTTCGGATCGGTGAAACGCGCCGCGCCGGTTGCCGCGAACAGCTGCGGGACCTTCTTGGCGTTGAGATATTTTTGCACGGCGACATTCGGCGCCGTGCCGATGATCTGGAAGGTCAGCAGCACCTCGTCGCTTTCGACCAGCTTGCGAGTCTGCTCAACCGTCTTCGGAGGCGAATAGGCGTCGTCATACTGAATCAAGTTGACCTTGCGGCCGTTCACGCCGCCCAGATCGTTGATCATTTTCATGTAGGCTGCCTGGGTCTTGCCGATCACGGCATAGGCCGAGGCCGGACCGCTGAGCGGGACGGTCTGGCCGACCTTGATCTCCGTGTCGGAGGCGCCGGGATCGTATTTCTTTTGCGCCTGTGCGGTCGGGATCGACAGCGCGAGAACGAGCGCGGATGCCGCGGCGCGTTTGATAAGTGCGTTTTTCATTTCCATTCCCTGTTCGTGACCGTCACTCGCCCTTGAGGCCCGCCTTGCGGATCAGCCCGGTCCATTTCTGCGTCTCGTTGTCGATGAACTGGCCGAACTCGGCCGCGGTGCCGGCGCGCACTTCGAGGCCCTGTGCGGTCAGCTTGTTCTTGATCGCCGGCTCGGCGAGCGCGCGCAAAACTTCGGCCTGCAGTTTGTCGACGATGGCGCGCGGCGTCGTCGATGGCGCCATGAAGCCGTACCAGCCGGCGGCAGCCACGTTGGGAAAACCCTGCTCACGCAGGGTCGGCGCTTGCGGATAGAGCGCGCTGCGTTCGGCCGAGGCGACGCCGAGCACGGTGAACTTGCCGCTCTGGATGTAGGGCAGGGCGGTCGGCAGCGCCGTCAGCGTGGCATCGACGCGGCCGGCGAGCAGCTCGGTGTAGGACGCCGCATCGCCACGGAAGGGAATGTTGAGACCCTTGACGCTGGCATCCCTGAACAGGAGTTCGCCGGCAAGATGCGGCTGCGAGCCGGCGCCGGGTGAGGCGAAGGTCAGTCCGTCCGGTTTCGATTTGCCGTAGGCGATCAATTCGGGAAGCGTCTTGAACGGCGCGTCCGCGCTGATGATCAGGAACAGCGGCGCGATCACCGCCATCGCGACCGGCTGTAGATCCTTGCGGTCGTAGGTCAGCTTGCCGAACAACGCTTCGGCGGTGGCGTAGGGCGCCGCGACGTAGAGAAGGGTGTAGCCGTCGCCCGGCGCATGCGCGACCGTGTCGTTGGCGATGCGCGTGCCGGCGCCCGGCTTGTTTTCGACGATGAATTGCTGGTGCAGGTAGCGGCCGAACTCTTCGGCCAGCAGCCGCAGCGAAATGTCGTTGGAGCCGCCGGGCCCGTAAGGCGAGATCAGCCGCACCATGCGCGACGGCCAGGCGTCCTCAGCGTGCGTGGAGAATGGAAGTGCGGATAGCGAAAGGGCGAGGGTGCCCAGGAATGTTCGCCGTGTGACGGTCATGATGGCCTCCCGGTGGAGCGCCAATTGTCGTGTTCATCGCCTGGCGCTCTTCTTGTTTTGCTTTTGTGTCTCGATCGGTCCGGCCGCGCCCACGATGGCGCGGATGCTGTCGGCAAGGGCGGCAATGCGCGGGCCGATCTCGCTCTCCAGCTGGCCGGGCTGGAGCCGGAACGCGGGAATGCCGCAATTGATCGAAAAGGCCTGCCTCGCCTCGCTCGCATGAAACAGCGGCGCGGCGACGGCATGAATCGAGGCCATGTACTCGCCGAAGCAGGTGCAGAAGCCGCGGCTGGCGCATTGTGCGAGGCCAGCGCGGTATGTCCCGCGGAAGACTGACCACAGCTCGGTGTCTTCGCTCGCAATGCGCTCTTCGAGCAGCGCGGCATCGGCCTGCGGCAAGGTCGCCGCCGCGGCACGGCCCATCGCCGTCATCACCACGGAAATGGGCATGCCGATGTCGGGGACGTGCGGGCCGACGTCGCCGGAACGCGCGGTCTCGACATAGATCATGGAGGTCGCATCGAGCAGGCCGATCGAGACCGTGCCGCGCACGCTCTGCGCCAGCTCCTGCATCATGGGCCGCGCGACCTGACGGAACTGCATGTCGGCGAGCAGCGGATGCGCCATGCGAAGCGCCCGCGCGCTGACGCGATATTTGGCGCGTTCGGAATCGTAGCGGAGGTAGCCGAGCTCGGCGAGCGTATGCGTCAGCCGCGCCACCGTCGGCCGCGGAATCCCGGTCAGCGTCGACAGCTCCATGTTGCCGAGCTGCGTCGCCCCCGCCTTGAACGCTTCGAGCACCACGAGGCCTTTTGCCAGCGTCGTCGCAAACGCAGCGTCATCGGCGCTCGAAGCCAGCACGGCGGCGGCGGACGAGGAAGCGCGGATCGGTTTGGACGCGGTTCGAGCCATGCAGGTTTAATGAACCCGGTTATGCCGTTTGTCCAATAGATTCAGAAAACACGTGCTTGTGTCCACTATACGGACGCTCGGCTATTGGTCCGGCCGGGACAAAAAGGACGCGGCGATCACTGCAGCAACACAGATTTTTGTCGTGATTCCGTGGCTTGTCATGACAGGATTATTACGATCAGACGTCATATCGATTACGGCGGAGCGCTTCATGTTGCAGTGGCAGGCAAGGTCAAATCCCCTCGCGTGGTGGTGGGGATCCCTGACGCTGGTCAGTGCTGCCAACATTCTCGTCTGGTTCATGCTGTACCGCGAGTTCTACCCGACGCCTGCCGGCAGCATCAGTGGCGGCTCCGACATCGGGCTGATGTTCCTGCTCTGCGCGGGTTATGTCTTCGGCTGCGCCTTCCGCTCGTTCCTGCCGCGCGCCGACGTGCAGCGCATCTGTCTGTTCGACACCTGGCTCTCCAGCATCTTCGTCGGCCGCACGGTCGCGACCGTGGCCGAACTGTGCTTCGTCGCGCAATGGGCGATCATCCTGCATCAGCTCGGGATCATGACGGGCGCTGAGACGGTCGTGAACATCGCGTGGGTGATCGTGCCCATCATCATCGTCGCGGAGTGCTTCTCCTGGTACGCGGTGGTGACGACCAACTTTCTCTTCAATGCGATCGAGAATTCATTGTGGGCGGTGACATTCTTTCTCGCGGGCATCGCGCTGTGCCGGCTGATGCCGGAATTCCAGGGGCCGGTTCGTTGGGCGCTGATTGCCGGCATCGTCAGCATCGCCTGCTTCCTGGCCTTCCTCGTCACCGTCGACGTGCCGATGTATCTCAGCCGCTGGCGGGCCGGACATCAAGAGGGCAACCGATTGCTCGGCTTCCTTGAAGGCCTGCATGACGTCTCGACGCGGTGGGTCGTGACCCACGACATCGCGCACTGGAAGGGCGAGCTGACCTGGATGTTCCTGTATTTCACCGCCGCCGTGTGGTCGAGCCTCGCGCTCTGTGCGCTCTACGCGATGGAAGGCTATCTCACGCGCTATCTCGCTTGACGGCTTATTTGCCGACCAGGCCGCACTTGCTGCGTTCAAGCGGGCGGAAGGCCTGGTCGGGCGGGATGGTCGCGACCAGCTTGACGAAGTCCCACGGCCCTTTTGATTCCTCCGGCGTCTTGACCTGCACCAAGTAGAGATCGTGTATCATGCGCTGGTCCTCGCGGATGCGCCCATTGGGCGTGTAAGCGTCCGAAACGGGCGTCGCCTTCATCCTGGCCATCACCGTCGCGCTGTCGTCCGAGTCGGTGTCCTTCACGGCCTGCAGATAGTGGCGCACGGCGGAATAGACGCCGGCCTGAATTTGTGACGGCATCGCTTTGCGGCGAGCGAAGAACGCATCGGAGAATATCCGGGCTGCCGGCGAGACGTCCTCGAAGAACGAGGTGACGATGAGATCGCCGCGCGTCGCCTTCAACCCGACGGACTGGATATCGACGTTTTGGAACGACATCGGCACGATTTTCATGCCCTGATCGGCAAGGCCGAATTCTTCGGCCTGCTTGATCGCGGTGGCGTTGTCGCCGGCGACGTTGATTGCCAGGATTTTTGCGCCCGAGGACTGCGCCTGGAGCAGGAATGAACTGTAGTCGGGCGTGCCGAGCTGCGCCTTGACGCTGCCGGCGACCTTGCCGCCAAGCGCAATGATGCGCTCGCGGGCGGTTGCCTCGATCGAGTGACCGAAAGCATAGTCGCCGGTGATGAAGAACCACGGCTCCTTGCTGGTCTGCATGACGCCGGAGACCACGGCGGTCGCGGTCGAATAGGCGTCCTGGGTCCATTGCACGCTGCTCGGTGCGCAGGCTTCATCGGTGAGCTGGTTGGCGCCGGCGCCGGAGACGAGGAAGATTTTCCCGTTGCCGCGCACCAGTTCCTGCACCGCGAGCGCGGCACCGGAGCTGCCGCCGTCCGCGATCGCCTGCACGCCGTCGCTGAACCATTTGCGGGCGAGCGATGCGGCGAGGTCCGGCTTGTTCTGGTGGTCGGCCTGCAAGATCTCGATCGGTTTGCCGTTGATCTTGAAGCCGAACTCCTCCGCCGCCATCCGCGCCGCCTCGGCCGAGCCCGGGCCCATCGCGGTCGCGAATATCCCGTTCATGTCGGTGAGGACGCCGATGCGGACGACATCGCCCTTGATTTCCGCGTGCGCGGTGGCGCCTGCGAGCGCCAGCGCGATCAGCAGGATAGCAGTCGATGTCGTACGAAGCGTGCTCATGGGGTTTCCCGATCCTGTTGTCGTTTTGATTGATTGGTGCCCGCGGTCAGGCCGGTTCGGCGATGACCTTGTTGCGCAAACTTCCGATGCCGGAGATCTCGACCTCGACGGTGTCGCCGGGACGCATCCACAGTGGCGGCGTGCGCTTGGCGCCGACGCCGCCGGGGGTGCCCGTGACAATGACGTCGCCGGGGACGAGCGGGCAGATCGCCGAGATGTAGGCGATCAGCTCGGGTATCGCGGTGATCAGGAGATCCGTGGTGGTGTCCTGCACAACGGCGCCGTTCAGGCGCGTCTGCAAGGTCAGCTTCGACGGATCGGGGATCTCGTCCGTTGTCACCAGCCACGGGCCGAAACTGCCGCTCTCCGCAAAGGTCTTGCCGGAGAGGAACTGGCTCGTGTGCCGCTGCCAGTCGCGGACGCTGCCTTCGTTGTAGCAGGAATAGCCGGCGATGTGGTCGAGCGCGCGGCTCGCGGGGATGTGACGGCCTTCCTTGCCGATGACGAGCGCGAGTTCGCCTTCGTAGTCGAAATCGTCGCTGACTTTCGGCTTCACGATGGGCTGGAGGTGTCCGACCTGGCTGCAGGGAAAACGCACGAACAGCGCTGGCTTCTCGGTAACGGTGCGCCCCGTTTCGACAACGTGGTCGCGATAGTTGAGGCCGACACAGATGATCTTTCCGGGATCGGGAATGACGGGGGCGAAGGTGATCTTGTCCAGTGGATGATCGGGCGGCGCGGACACGGCGAGCTTTGCCGCCTCGGCAACGCGATTGGTTTCGAGCAACTGCCGCAGATTGGTGCAGCCTGCCATGCGTGCGCCGAGATTGACGACGCAATTATCCCTGACGGCTCCGAAGGAGGGATGTCCGTTGGCGATGAATGAGAGCAGCTTCATGAGATATCCTTGAGAGAAGTCGGTCAGGCCGCGGACGGCACGTGGGTTGGCGTGATGGCGGCAATGAGCCGGTCGAGCTCGGTGTCGTTCCGGGCGGTGCCACGGACGTAGCGGTCGGGGCGAACGAGTGCGGCAATGATGCCGTGCTCGCGCAGCCATGGCCCGACGCCTTCGGCGTCGTCGCTGATCAGGATGTCGATTCCTGCCTGCGACAGAGTCAGACGTGACGAGAGCGTGGCCGCGCTCTCGACGAGCAGCACGTGGCTGTAGCCGATCCGGTCGTCGCCGCGGCGGCCGTCTTTCAGCTCGAACTGCGGCGCCAGATGTCCGGCAAGAGCCAGATCGCCGAGCGCAAGGCCGGGGCCGAGCAGGGGCTTTTTGACGTGCAGCTTGACCGGTGCATTCTCGCGGGCTTCGCCGGCAGCAAGGCCCGCTTCGATCGCCTTGGTGTTGATGACGCCGCCGAGCCGGATAGCGAGCTCGATGAACTCGCGCACGTGCGGCTGGCGCTCGCGCTGATAAGTGTTGAGCAGATTTGCCTCCGCCCGTCCGTGCAGGACCGCGGCGAGCTTCCAGGCAAGGTTAGCGGCATCTCGAATGCCTGCGCACATGCCCTGACCGAGGAAGGGCGGGGTCTGATGTGCGGAGTCGCCGGCGAGCAGCAGACGACCGCTCCGCCATTGCTGCGCGATGACGGAATGAAAGGTGTAGACCGCGGCGCGCTCGAGTTCGGCATCCTCGGGCGTGATCCAGCGCGACAGCAGCTCCCATACATGTGCCGGCTGCGCCACCTCGTGGGAGTCCTCGTCCGGGAGAACCGTGATCTCCCAGCGCCGCCGCGTGCCTGTGCCGCGAACATAGGTCGCCGGCCGGCGCGGATCGCAATGCTGGATGCTGTAGTCGCCGAGATCGTCGCGGTCGCGCTTGAGCAGCACGTCGATCACGAGCCAGCGCTCGTGGAAGCCGAGATCGTCCAGGCCTGAGCCGATGAAGCGGCGCACCAGAGATCGGGCACCGTCGCAACCGATGACATACCCAGCGCGGACTTCGCTCAGCTTCCCGTTGGAAAGGTCCTCGTAACGGACGCGCACGCCGGTCTCGTCCTGATCCAGCGCGAACACCTCGCAGCGGCTGCGCAAGGCGACGTGCGGCCAGCGCGCGAGACCGGCGATCAGCTCGTCTTCCAGGTCGGGCTGGTGGAAGCGATAGCTGAGATTCCATCCCATCGGCGTCAATGTCTGTGGCCGCGACCAGTCCAGCAGCATCCGGCCGTCGGCGTCGAGAAAGAGCATGCCGGGGCTGAGGATGACATGCGGCAGGATCGCCTCGGCGAGGCCGATGGTCTGGAACACCCGCATGCATTCGTCGTCGAAATGTACTGCGCGCGGCAGATGATAGGTCTGCGCCTCGCGCTCCAGCACCAGCGTCCGTACGCCGCACAAGCCAAGCAGGTTGGCGAGCGTGGCTCCGACCGGGCCGCGGCCGACGATCACCACGTCAAACTCTTCAGGGGCGGATTTATCTTGCATGGGGGTATCTCTTCCCCCAGCGATGCCGCCGCATCAACGCCGCCGTGCCAAGTGTCCGCCCAGCGGACGGCCTTGCCTAGATCTCGAGCGGAATGGTGGACGCCGTCTCCCGAAGTTGCGCCGCAAACTGTGCGACCGCCTCCTCAATCCCCAGCGCCGAGCGGATCCAGATGATCGAGATGCAGCCGAACACGGCGCCATTGCGCACGATAGGGACGGCGATCGAGGCGGTCTTGGGATTGTATTCGCCCTCACTGCGGATCGCGTAGCCCCGCGCTTGCGTCTCGGCGATCATTCGGTCGAGGCGGACTTCGTCGAGGAAGGGGCGATCGTCGGCCTCGTCGATCCGGCGCAAATGATTGACGATTAGCTCGCACTCGCGCGCGGGGCATGCGGCGAGATAGGCGCGGCCCGCCGAGGTCCGCAGCATCGGCAGGCGCTTGCCGATCATGCCGCGGTCGATCGAGAGCGGGCTGCGCGAATGCGTGGTCTCCTGCACCACCATCGCGGCGTTCTCGTAAGTCGAGAGATCGACCGGCCAGACCAGGGTCTTGCTCAGCTCGGCGAGGAAAGGTGCCGCCGCCTGGCAGATCACTACGCCGGGATCGTAGCCGTCACCAAGGCTGAGCGCCCGCCGGGTTACGCGAAAACGGTCGTCGCTGGCGCTGCGGGCGACATAGCCCAGTTCCTCTAGTGTCGCGAGCAGGCGGTAGACGGTCGGGCGAGGCAGGTCGAGCGCGCGCGCCACGTCGCCGGCGCGGATGCCGCCGGAGCGGTTGACTTCATGCAGCACGTCCAGCCCGCGCTCGAAGGCGCGGACGCCCTCAGACTGCCGCGGCTGACCGTTCCGCGTCCGCTCCTTGGACACTTCGCATTTCCTCCCTTGTGGCCTGCAGCCTCGCGACTATCGTCTTTGCGAACGCGAAGCGATTGCGGGCACCACCGTAGGATCGCGCGCGGCCGGTATCAAGTTCGCCGCAGTGCGGCGGACGCGGTGCCTCGGGAGGACGTCTATGGAAATCACCGCGCTCGGCTATATCGGGATCAACTCGTCGCAGCTCGACCAGTGGGACCGGATGGCGACCGGGCTGCTCGGCATGCAGCAGGTCGATCGCGGCGGCAACATGCGCGCCTTCCGCATGGACGATCGCAAGCAGCGGCTGATCGTCGATGGCAGCGGCGATGCCGGTCTTACGGTGATGGGATGGGAGGTTCTGTCGACCGCCGAATTGAACCATTTGGCCGGCCGGCTGGAAAGCCATGGGGTCAGGGTGACGCGGGGATCGCGCGCGCTGGCCGACGAGCGGCATGTCGCCGAGCTGATTGTGTTCGGCGATCCCGCCGGAAACCGGCTCGAGGCCTTCTCCAAACCGGAGCTTGCGACCGAGCCGTTCAAGCCGGGACGGCCGATCTCGGGTTTCCGCACCGGTGCGCTCGGCATGGGGCACGTCGTGCTCAATGTCGAGGACGTCGAGCCGCTGGTGCCGTTCTATCGTGACGTGCTCGGCTTCCACGTCTCCGATTTCGGCCTCAAGCCCTACGGACTTTATTTCTTCCACGTCAACGGCCGCCACCACTCCTTTGCAATGGTTGGCTCGGGGCGGAAGGCGCTGCACCATTTCATGGTCGAACTCGGCAGCCTCGATGATGTCGGGCAGGGCTACGACCTCGCGCAGCTGGACGACGGCCGCGTCGCCTACACGCTCGGACGGCACACCAACGACCACATGACGTCATTCTACGTGAACACGCCGTCCGGCTTCTTCATCGAATATGGCTGGGGCGGGCGCGTGATCGAGCCTGCGACCTGGCAGCCGCACGAGACCTTTGACGGTCCGTCGCTGTGGGGCCACGAGCGGCTCTACATGCCCGAGGAGCAGCGCAAGCGCCTGCGCGACATGAGACTGGATGCAGCGTCGCGTGGCGTTCGTGTGGCCGACCCCCGCGTGCCGCCGCTGAACTGCGCGTGGCTGGATTCAGTGGTCGCGCGCGAATGATCCGCAGCCTCGCGGCAATGATGTGACATCCAAGAAAGGACAATATGTTTGGGACCCTCTCGAGGGCATGCTTCGTGCTGCTCGCATTCGCCTCAGCTGCCTCGGCCGACCCGATCAAGGTCACACTGCTGGGCACCGGCGTGCCGACGCCGCGGCCGACCAGCTTCAGTGCCTCGACGCTGGTGGAGGCGGGCAGCGAAAAACTGCTGTTCGATCTCGGCCGCGGTTCGACGATGCAGCTCTACAAGCTGAAGATTCCTCTTGGCGCGATCACCGCCAACTTCATCACGCATCTGCATTCAGACCATATCGTCGGCCTTCCCGATATGTGGCTGACCGGCTGGCTCGCCACGCCCTGGGCATCGCGCAAGGGGCCGATGAAGCTTTATGGCCCTAAGGGCACCGTCGCCATGACGGAGAACCTGACCAAGGCGTTCACGGATGACATCCGCATTCGTATCGACGACGAGCATCTCGATCCGGTTGCGGCCACTTTCACGGCAAAGGACATCGGGCCTGGGCTGGTCTATGAGAACAACGGCGTCAAGGTCACCGCCATCGAGGTCGATCACGGCGACAAGATCAAGCCGTCTTTCGGCTACGTCGTCGCGTATGGCGGTCACAAGGTCGTGCTCTCGGGCGACACCAGGTACGATGAGCGCATCGCGACGGCGGCTGAAGGCGCCGATTTGCTGATACACGAGGTCGCGGTGATCGAGCCGGAGCTGCTGGTCAGGAATCCCGTCTACAAGGACATTCAGGCACACCACACCTCGCCCGAGGAAGCCGGCCGCATTTTTGCTTCCGCCAGGCCCAAACTCGCCGTGTACTCCCACATCGTGTTCGGCACGGTAAAGCCGGCGCCCGACATTCCGGAGGAGCCGCTGATCCTGCGCACGCGGACGGAATACAAGGGACCGCTCCTCGTCGGGCGAGACATGATGTCGTTCAGGATCGGCGACACGGTCGAGGCGTTTGCACCTGACGGAGCGAAGCTGGCGCCATAGCGCAGGGAGCGATCAGGCCTCGCCGAGATCGACTTCCGTCAATATTCCCTGGCGTAGCGCCAGCCGGACCAGCTCGATGTCGGAGCCGACGCCGAGCTTGTCCTTGATCAGGGAATGCAGGTTCGCCACCGTCTTCGGGCTGACATGGAGCGTCTCGGCGATCTCGTCCGTCGTGTTCTCGGCGAGCAGCAGCCGCAGCACCTCGAACTCGCGCGGTGTGAGGACGTCGGCGGCCGAGCTTTCCCCGGCGAGCCGGCTCAGTGCGAGTTCATGGTCGATGTCGGGGCTGATGGCGATCTTGCCGGCCAGCACGTCCATCACCGCCCGCACCAGCGTCTCCGGCGGACTGGTCTTGGTGACGTACCCCCTGGCGCCGGCGCGGATCGCTTGCACGGCAAAGCCGGCATTCCCATGCATAGTGAAGACGAGAATCCTCGCGCTCTTGTCCCACTGCCTGATGCGCCTGACCGCCTCGATACCGCCGATGCCGGGCATGCTCAGATCCATGATGACGAGATCGGGCGCCTCGGATTTGAACAGACGATAGGCCTCCGCGCCGTCGGCGGCTTCGGCGATGACGCGCAATCCCGGCTGCTTCTGGAGCACGGAGCGATAGCCCTCGCGGACGACGGAATGGTCGTCGACCAGCAAAATGGTCGCGTCGGCCGCGCTCATGCGGCGCGCTCCAGCGGCTGCCGATCGGCGGCTGCGAGCGGAATGACCACGCGCAGTGCGGAGCCGCCGTTCGGCGCGGCCTCGAAGCTCAATTGGCCGCGCAAGGCAGCGACGCGCTCACGCATGCCGAGCAGGCCCATACCGGATTTCGCGACGGGATCGGTCGCGCGTCCGTCATCGTCGATCGCAAGCGCGATCTCGCTGGCCCCCATCGTCAATTCCAGGCTGACCCGCGTGGCGACGGCATGCTTGGCGGCGTTGGTGAGCGCCTCCTGCACGATGCGGTAAAGGCTGGCGCTGATCGTGGCCGGCAGCGTCTCGAACGCCCCGTCGAACCGGATCGAGAAACGTGTCTCGCCGCGGCTGCGCCCGTTCCAGCCCGCGACCAGGCCTTCGAGGCTGGCGACCAGCCCGAGCTCCTCGACATCGGGTGGCCGCAGCCGGAACAGCGTGCCACGCAGCGTCTCCATCATGCCGGTTGCGGTCCGCGCGATGCCGTCGCATTCGCCAAGCAGGGAAGGGCAGTCCTGCGCGGCGGTCTGGCGGGCGGAGGAGGCGAGCGCGCGGATTGCGGCGAGCGACTGGCCGAACTCGTCATGCAGCTCGCGCGCGAGATGGCGGCGCTCCTCGTCCTGGAGCGCGATCAGCTTCCGCGTCAGCTCGCTGCGTTCGGCAAGCGCATTGTCGAGGCTTTCGGCGAGATGGTTGAATCCGTCGCCGATCGCGGAGAGCTCGGCAAGGTCGAACGGCGGCAGCCGTGTGGTGAGGTCGTTGGCGGCAATCCGCTCGAGGCCGGTGCGGATCATGCGGGTGGGGCGCAGCGCGCGTGCCAGCGCGGCGTAGACCAGCGCGCAGAGCAGCGGCAGCGCGATCGCCAGCGCCAGCATCAAGCGGCCGGCCTCGTGCCAGGCCTCCGCCGTCTGCACGGCCGGCTCGACCGAGACCACGGCCTCGCCGAGCTTCGCTCCGCGCACGATCACAGGCCGTGCCGCTTCGCGGCCGGGGTCGAACAGGCCGCGATAGAAGGCCGCGAAAACTTGCGGCGGCGGGCTCGCCGGGACCGGCGCGCCGCTACAGAAGCGCTGGAGGATGTCGCCGCTCGTGCCGCGGAACGCCAGGCACAGGCCGGGCGTCATCACATAGGCCGAAACGGGGTCGAGGTTGGGAAAGTCCGAGCGCGGACTGGCGACCCACTGGATCTTGCCCTGTTGCAGCTCCAGCGTCTTCGCCACAATGGCGGCGATATCGTCGAGGCGCGCATGCGCCGCGCGGTCGGCCGTAATCAGGAAATAGGCGGAGATCGCGGCGAAGCAGGCGGCCGATATCGCGGCCACGCGCAACGTCAGACGGACTTTGAGATCGAACCTCGGGCGGTTCCACATCGGCGGGCACCTGGTGCGAACGGGTTTGTCGCGCCCGCATTAAACGGCAGAACGCAACCGGCGGAAAGCCGCCAGGCGTGACTACGGTGCACCGTCGTGAAATTTTCCCGGCGATCGCCGGGACCGGCGCTGCTGCATGGCCTGATTCCGCCGTCCAGATTGGCGCGCCGCTCCGTCCCACGAGGCCCTTTCATGCACCTGCGCCGGTTGATCCTCTCTGCTTGTTTCCTTGTCGTCCTCCCGGCGTCTTATGCGCTGGCCGGCGCCGAGACCGTCCTCGGCGTCGCCATGGACGACTTCAGCTATACCGATACGTCGGCTGAGCCGGCCAACCAGACCGCCGCCCACGAGCGACGGCTGTCGGCCTTCATGGCCGCGCTGCGGCGCGACATCGGCGAAGACCGGCGCTACCGGCTCGTGCCGTCGGCGCAGGACGGCGCGGCGTTCAAGGTCATCGGCGGCATCCAGAAGACGAGCACGTTGGTGCAATGGGCCAAGGTCGCCGTCATCGACGTTGGCGCCAGGAAGGTCGTGATGGACAAGCTCTACACCTTCCGCGGCGACAATGATGAATCGTGGGAGCGCGCCGAGACCTTCGTGTCCCGCGAGGTCATGGCCGCGCTCGGCACGCCCGCGCCGATCGCACTGGGGGTATTCGAATTCGAGCTCGACGACAACACCGCGGCACCGGCCGCCGGCCTCGCGGCCGCAGATGCATCCTATCTGGCCGAAGTGACCGGCAGCGTCCGCGACGCCCTCGGCCAATCCGGCCGCTACCGCCTCGTCGATGTCGGCAGTGCAAACGAGGAGGCGGTGAAGGCGCGCGCGCTACGCGACTGCGGTGGCTGCGAGGCGGCGATTGCGCAAAGGCTCGGCGCGGATCAGTCGCTGATCGGGGTGGTGCGGCGGGTTAGCCGCACCGAATACACGCTCGGATTCCAGGTGCGCGATGCAAAGACCGGCGCCGTGCTCGCACGCGGCGACAGCGGCCTGCGCCTGGGCGCGGACTATTCGTGGAAAAGGGGCGCCGTGCGGCTGGTCAGTGACCGGCTGATCGAGAGCCAGCCGCGGCAATAGGCTTCAGGCGGCTTCAGAAGGTCAGCTGCACCTTCATCGACTGCGAGCGGTCGCTGGCGAGCTCGAATGCCGCGACCGCGTTCTCGAACGGCATCATCGCCGTAATCAGCGGTTTCACGTCGATCAGGCCTTCGCCCATCAGCCGCACCGCAAGCTCGAACTCGGGATCGAAGCGGAAGGTGCCGCGCAACTGCAATTCCTTGGCGACGATGGAGTTGATCGGCAGCGTCATCTCGCCGCCGAGGCCGAGCTGCACCAATGTGGCGCCGGGCCTGAGCACGTCGAGCGCGGTGCGCAGCGCGGCCTGGTTGCCCGAGGCTTCGAACAGCGTGTCGAACACACCCTTGCCGGTGCGCCAGGGATCAAGCGCCGTGGCATCGGCCACGACATTGATGGCGTGAGTGGCACCGAGCTTTCTGGCGACCGCAAGCGGCGCCTCCGCGACATCGGTGACCACGATCTCGGCCGCGCCACCGAAGCGCGAGACCAGGATCATCAGCGCGCCGATCGGGCCGCAGCCGGTGATCAGCACGCGCTTGCCGAGCAGGGCGCCGGCCTGCTTGCCGGCATGCAGGCACACCGCGAGCGGTTCGGCGACCGCGGCTTCCGCCAGCGACAGCTTGTCCGCGATGGGCACGGCCTGCGCCGCATCGACCGTGACGAACTCGCGAAAGCCGCCTTGCACATGGGGAAAGCGCATCGCGCTGCCGAGGAAGCGCATGTCGAGGCACTGGTTGCGCATGCCTTCCTGGCAATGCAGGCACCGGCCGCACGGCTTGCTCGGATTGACCGCGACGCGCGTGCCGGCCTTTACGCCGGTGACGCCGTCACCGACATCGGCGACCACGCCGGCGATCTCGTGCCCCAGTGCCATCGGTTGCTGGATGCGCACGACGCCAAAGCCGCCGTGATGATAGTAGTGCAGATCGGACCCGCAGATGCCGCCGTTCGCGATCTTGACGCGGACTTCACCCGGACCAGGCGCTGCATCTGGATAGAGGTCGATCCGCAAATCTTTCGGTGCGTGAATGACGACGGCGCGCATGGGTTCGTTCCTTGGTTCTTCGCGATCACATCGCGGCGATCATGCCGCCATCGACATAGATGATCTGGCCGTTGACATAGGTGGAGGCGTCGGACGCCAGGAAGATCGCGGCGCCCACCAGCTCGTCCGGTCTGCCCCAGCGCTTCGAGGGGACGCGGCCCATCAGCCAGCTATTGAAGTCGGTGTTGTTGACCAGCGCCTCGTTCATGTCGGTGAGCATGTAGCCGGGGCCGATCGCATTGGCCTGGATGCCGTGCTGGGCCCATTCCACCGCCATCGATCGGGTCAGATTCTTGATGCCGCCCTTGGCGGCGGTGTAGGGCGCGATCGTCGGACGCGCGAGCTCGCTGCCGAGCGAGCCGATATTGATGATCTTGCCGTGCTTGCGCGGGATCATGCGCTTGGCCGCCTCGCGGCCGATCACGAAGGCGCTGGTGAGGTTGGTCTCGATCACCTTGCGCCACTCGTCGGTGGTGAACTCCACCAGCGGCTTGCGGTGCTGGATTCCGGCATTGTTGACGACAATGTCGATCGCAATGCCTTGTCTGTCGAAGCCGTCGAAGGCTGCGACGATTGCGGGCTCGTCGGTGACATTGAAAGCGGCGCCTTCGGCCTGGTGGCCGGCGGCGCGAAATTCGGCGACGGCCCGCTCCACCCGCCTGGGATCGACGCCGTTGACGATGATCCTGGCGCCGGCCTTGGCCATGCCCTCGGCGATGGCGCGGCCGAGGCCGCGGGATGAACCGGTCACGAGCGCGGTGCGGCCGGAAAGGTCGAAGAGGGCGGTGCTCATCTCAAATATCCCTAGGCGTTGGAACGGCGTACGGTCAGATCGGAGCGGTCGAATACGGCGGGCAGGAGGTCGACGCCGAGGCCGGGCCCTTCCATCGGATAGACAAAACCGTCCTTGATCGTGGGCATGGTGGTGACGAGCTCATTGTACCAGCCCTTGTAGAAGGCGCGCACCGATTCCTGGATCAGCGTGTTGGGCTGGCTGAACGACATGTGGATGGCGGCGATGAAGCCGATCGGGCCGATGCAGTCGTGCGGTGCGAAGGGCCGGTGATAAGTCTCGGCCATCGCCGCGATCTTGCGGCCCTCGGTGAGGCCGCCGGTCCAGCACAGATCCGCCATCACCACATGCATGGCGTCGCGGTCGAGCATGTCCTTGTAAGGGAAGCGCGAGCCCAGCGTTTCGCTGGCGCAGACCCAGACGTCGGTGCAGCGGGCATATTCGGCCAGCGCCTGAGGCGAGTTCATCCGGATCGGGTCTTCGTACCAGGTCGGCTTGTAGGGCTCGAGAGCGCGCGCGATCTGTTTGGCGGTGGGCAGGTTCCAGAGCGAATGGAGCTCGACCATGATCTCCATCTTGTCGCCGACCGCTTTTCGGATCTTCTCGAACGGCTCGATCGCCTGCTTCATCTGTGCGGCGGTGATGTAGAGACCCTTGTTCTCTTGCGCCGCCGGATCGAACGGCCAGATCTTCATGGCGGAGATGCCGCTCTCCAGCAGGTTTTCCGCGAGCGCATCGGCGCGGTGCATGAAGCCGTCGAGATCCTCGTAAGGACTCTTGGAAGCACCGAGATTCCAGTTGGCGACCGGGCTGATATTGGTCGAGCGGACATATTGGGTGCCGGCGCAGGTGTTGTAGATGCGCTGCTTGTCGCGGCAGAGGCCGCCGAGCATCTGGTGCACCGGCTGATTGCAGACCTTGCCGAACAGATCCCACAGCGCGATGTCGATCGCCGAGGCCGCGCGATATTCGACGCCGGTCGAGGACTGTGCCATCGGCAGGTTCAGCATGTCGCGATGGATCGCCTCGATGTGCAGCGGATTGCGGCCGAGCAGGCGGCCGGCAAAGGTGTCGTGAATCTGCGCTTCGACCGCGCCGGCGCCGTAGAAGGTTTCGCCGAGACCGATCATGCCCGTGTCGGTGTGGACGCGCACCCAGATGACGTTGGAGAATTCCTCGGTGCGCAGCGTCTCGATCGACGTGATCTGCACGGCAATACTCCTCCCATCGCGGGGCGCGCGCAGCGCCGTTTTGTTGTCATTCTGCACCGGAGCAGGGTGCGGGCACGGACGGAATCTTACGCCCAGTTGTAATATATCACAACATGTTTTAAGGATATCACAAGCAAGGCACCGCTCTTCAACGACTGCGCGGGCCGAGGGGAGGGACGACATGGCAACGCGCAAGCGCACGCTCAAGGTGGTGAGGAACGACGACGGCGAGGGCAAGCCCTCCCGGCGCAACCGCCTCAACTTCTTCGAAATGGCCTATCAGAAGATCGAAGAGCTCCTCGTCCATTGCGAGCTCAAGCCCGGCCAGTTCATGACGATGCTGGAATTGCAGCACATCACCGGCTTCGGCCGCACGCCGGTTCATCACGCCGTCAATCGTCTCTCCGCCGATACGTTGATCATCATCCGCCCGCGCCACGGTCTGCACATTGCGCCGATCGATCTGGCGCGCGAGCGCATGCTGCTGGCCTTGCGCCGCGACATGGAGCGCTTCGTGATCCGGCTTGCGGCCGATCGCGCCAGCCTCTCGCATCGCAATCAGGCGCTGCACATCGATAGGCTGCTGCGCGAGCGCCGCGCCAGCCTGACCCTTGACGAGTTCAACAGCATCGACCGCCGCATCGACGCGCTGGTCCTGGACGCGGCCGGCGAGCCGTTTCTGGTGCATACGCTGCGGCCGTTGCACACGCTGTATCGGCGCATCGGCTACATCCACCACCGCTTCATGCCGGGGCAGGCGGAGCTGTCAGGAACAATCGATCATCATCTGGCTATTCTCAATGCGGTTGCCAATCGTCGTGTCGAGGACGCCGTGAAGGCGAGCGATGCGCTGATCGACTACATGGGTGAGATGTTCACGGGTATGGAAGCCGGGATCGACCCGCGGCTGCTCGATTGCAGCATCGAGCCGCTGCTCGGCACGTAAAAGTTCAGGAGGACCAAACATGTCAACGATGGCGATGCCACAACCGACGGCGAGCGAAGCCGCGGTCCGTTACCTCATCACGAACTACAGTCCCAAGGGCAACAAGGTCGGCTGGCTGATGATGGCCTCGATCCTGGTCGAGGCGTGGGATCTCTATTCGATCGCCTTCGTGCTGATCTTCATCAAGGAGCAGTACAATCCCGATCCGCTGATGCTGGGCTTGGCTGCGTCCGGCACGCAGGGCGGCGCCCTGCTCGGCGCACTGGTCGGCGGTTGGCTGTCCGACAAGATCGGACGCCGCGTGATGTTCCTGATCACGATGGTGATGTTCATCGTGCTGGCGCTGGCACAGGCCGTCGTGCCCAGCGTCGGCTGGCTCGTGGTGATCCGCTTCCTGCTCGGCGTTCCGCTCGGCTCCGACATCTCGACCGGCTACACCTACATCATGGAATCCATGGCCAAGGGTGAGCGCGAGGTGATGGGCAATCGCTGGCAGTTCATGTTCGCCGTCGGTGAAGTCCTCACCATCGGCGTCATCGTGATCTTCCTGCTGCTCGACATCCAGCACGAGATGCTGTGGCGCGTGACGCTGGGCCTCGGAGCGGTGCCGGCGCTGATCATCCTGATCATGCGCCATGACGTGCCGGAGACCGCGGTGTGGCTGGTGCAGAAGGGGCGCTTCCGCGAGGCCAAGAAGGTGGCGCGCGAGATGTTCAATGACGATCTTGCCATGCTGCCGGACCAGGACGTGGTGATGCCGAAGGTCAGCACCAGCGCCTTCATCGCGGACCTCAAGAAGGATCCGATCCGCTGGCGCGCGACGATCTACGGCTGGATCGCCTGTTTCGCCCAGGGTAGCGAGTTCTCGACCTTCGCCTTCTATTTGCCGGTGCTGTTCGTGATGGTGGGCGTGTCGAGCGTGCTCGGCAACAACCTCGTGACGATGGGGCTGTTCTGCTTTGCCGCGGTGTCGGGCTGGGTCGGGCCGCTACTGACGCCGAGGATCGGCCATCGCGGCATCGCGATCGCGGGCTTCTCGATCGTACTGGCTTCGCTGCTGGTCGCCGCTTTCGCGCTCTACACCGACAACACGATCCTGCTGCCGTTCGCGGCCGCCGCCATGTTGTGGGGCCATTATTGGGACGCGTCGAACTGCATGACGATCCCGACCATGGTCGCGAAACCGAAATATCGAGGCACCGCCAGCGGCTTCGCCTACATGTTCGTGAAGCTGCCGTCGTTCCTCGCGATCTTCCTGTTCCCGTCGTTGTTCGCGGCGATTGGGCAGGCCGGCGCCACGCTGTTCGTCGCCATCTTCCCGCTGATCGGATTGCTCGCCGCAATCTTCATCCTGCCGGAAGTCTACGGCTACGAGAACTACTGACGGCAAAGCGCGATGATTTCATCGCGCTTCAGCCTTTTGCTTTAAGCATGATCTTGTCGGAAAACCGCTGCACACTTTTCCGGATCATGCTCGTTACATGATCGCGGCGGCCAAGGCCGCGATCAGGGCCGGCGGCGTCACCAGCATGCCGAGCTTGAGGAACGGCCAGGCGCCGACCTCGATCTTCTCGCGCCGGAGTGCGACCAGCCAAAGGATCGTGGCGAGCGAGCCGGTCACCGACAGATTGGGCCCGAGATCGACGCCGATCAGGATGGCGCTGACGACCGGTGCGGGCAGATGATCGCTTGCCGCGACCGAGCCGGCAACGAGGCCGACCGGCAAATTGTTGGCGATGTTGGTGGCGATTGCGGTTGCGACGCCGACACTCCAGGCGGCTTGTGGCACGGATTGCGCCACCGCTTCGTGCAGCAGCGCGCTGAGCTGCCCGATCACGCCCGTCTTCACCAGCGCCTCGACCATCACGAAGAGGCCGCCGACCAGCGGCAGCACGCTCCAGGAAACGCCCTTCAGCACGGGGAGAGGCGACTGGCGGTTGATGAGCAGCACGGCGGCCGTCGTCGTGCTCCCGCAGAGGAATGTTGGCAGACCCAGTTGCAGATCGAGTGCAGAGGCCCAGATCAGCACGATGCCGATGGCGCCGATGCCGTAGGCGGTCAATCGGCCGCCGCGGCCGAGCTTGGGGTGAGGGACCCGCATTTCGATCGATTCATTCTTGAGCTCGCGATGCAGCGCAAGGCGCAGTGCGACATAGGTGAGACCGATCGAAGCAAGCGACGGCAGGGCAAACTGGCGCAGCCAAGTCCCGAGATGCGGCATGTGCTTGCCGAAGACCACGAGGTTGGCCGGATTGGAGATTGGCAGCACGAAGCTCGCGGCATTGGCAATGAAGGCGCAGACGAAGAGATAGGGTAGCGGCTTGGCGCCCGCCGCGCGCGTCGCGGCGTAAACGGCGGGTGTCAGGACGATCGCGGTGGCGTCGTTCGACAGGAGCACCGTCACGAATGTGCCGACGAGATAGATCAGCAAGAACAGCCGCTGCGGCGAGCCGCGTGCATGTTCAACCGCGAAAGCGGCCAGATAGTCGAACAGTCCTTCGAGCCGGGCGAGCTCGGCGATCAGCATCATGCCGAGCAGGAAGAGGTAGACGTCGATGCCTTTCTCGATTCCTGTGAGCGCATCCCGCCACGGCAGGAGGCCGAGCAGCACCAGGGTGCCAGCACCGATCGCTGCCCAGATCGCCTCGGGCAGGCGAAAGGGCCGGATGATGACGCCTGCGGTCGCGGCTGCGATGATGCTCCAAGCCCAGATGGCGTCAGTCGGCACGGTTGGCAAGTCGATCTCCAAAATCCGTCCCCTGACTACCGCGCCTCGGACAGATCCGCCAGCCTCAAAACTTCGCCGCCAGCATCGCTGCCGGTGCAAAGCTATTCACCGCGTCACCGACAGCTTCTCCGAGATCGCCTTGCGCAGAATGCGCGATAGCGATTCCACCGAATACGGTTTCCGGATCAGCTCGAAACCGCGATGGGCGTTCTCGGCGAGCACGTTGCTGTAGCCAGAGGTGAGCACGACGGGCAGGCCCGGATAACGCTCGCGGATCATGCCGGCGAGCTCGACGCCGTTCATGCCGGGCATGATGACGTCGGAGAAGACGAGGTCGACGGCGAACTCGTTCTCGCCGAGGATGGCGAGCGCCGCATTGGCGTTGGCGGCGCGGCGGACGACATAGCCGAGGTCTTCCAGTAGCTCGGTGGAGAAGCGGCCGACCTCGTCATCGTCTTCCACCACAAGCACGCGATAACCGCGCCCGGTGGCCGCGGTCTCATTGGTCAGCGCCGCGGCTTCCTTGTCTGTCGCGGGGCTTTGCGCCTGCGGCAGATAGATGGTGAAGGTCGTGCCCTTGCCATGCGTGCTCGCGACGGCGATGTCGCCCTCGGACTGCTTTGCGAAGCCGAAGGCCTGGCTCAGGCCGAGGCCGGTGCCCTTGCCGACTTCCTTGGTGGTGAAGAACGGCTCGAAGATGGCCTCGATATTTTCCGGCGCGATGCCGCTGCCGGTGTCTGCGACCGAGATCGCGACATAGTCGCCGCCGCGCGCTGATTGGGCGCGCAGCTGAGGGATGCCCAGAACCTTGCGCACGGCAATGGTGAGGCGGCCCTCGCCGTCCATGGCGTCGCGGGCGTTGATGGCGAGGTTGATCAGCACGGTCTCGAATTGCGCGATGTCGGCGACTGTGAAGCAGTCGGCATCATGAACCTCCACCACGATCTCGATGCGGCCACCGACCAGAGGCCGGACCAGTTGCGCGACGCCCTCGACCTGGCTTCCGACGTTGAAGATCTGCGGTTTGAGCGGTTGCCGGCGCGCAAACGCCAGCAGCTGTGCGGTCAGCTTGGAGGCACGCTCGACGGTGTCGGAGATGGCGTCGACATAGCGGCGGCGGCGCTCCTCCGGCAGTTCGCGGCGGCGCAGGAAATCGGTGGCCGAGCGGATGATGGTGAGCAGATTGTTGAAGTCGTGCGCGACGCCGCCGGTGAGCTGGCCGATCGCCTCCATCTTCTGCGACTGCCGCAGCGCTTCCTCGCCGCGGCGGCGCTCTGTGATGTCGACAGCCTCGGGCACCGCGCCGGTGATGTTGCCGTGGCGGTCGAGCACCGGGCGCATGCCGAACTCGAAATCGCGCTCGCCGATGGGAAGGCGCAGGCGCATCTCCAGCCGCACAGCTTCGCCTTTGAGCACGGTATCGAAGGCCTCGCGCACAATCGCGCTCATGCCGTGGGTGCCGGTAAACCAGGGCGTCTCCCACAACGGCTTGCCGATCACGTCCGCGGAGCGCGCCTTGATGCCATCGAGGACGGTGTTGTTGGCATAGAGCAATTCGCCCTTGAGATTGACCAGCCCCTGATACTGGTTGCTGGTCTCCAGGATCGCGCGCAGTCGCGCCTCGTTGGATTCGAGCTCGGCGGTCCGCTCGGCGATGCGCTCTTCGAGCGTCTCGTTGAGCTGCCGCAGCTCGATCTCGGCTCGCTTGGCGGCGGTGATGTCGTGGGCGACGCCGATGAAGCCGATATGCTTGCCGGTCGGGTCCCAGCGCGGTTGCGACTCCGAGCGCAGCCAGCGCCATTCACCCGATGAATCCTTGTAGCGCGCTTCCAGCACGAATGGTTTTAGCGAGGTTTCGCCCTGGACCGATTGCTGCAGCACGTGCGGCAGGTCGTCGGGATGCAGCACCTTGCGCCAGTCGAAGGCAATCGCCTGGTCGTAGGGCAGGCCGACGAAATCGACATAGGCCTGGTTGGCGAACGACCGTGTGCGGTCGAGTTTTGTGACCCAGATCGGCACCGGCGCGCTGTCGGCGATCAGCCGGAAGCGCTCCTCGCTCTCGCGCAGCGTCTCACGCGCGAGCGCCTGGGCGGTGACGTCGATATGGGCGCCTACGAGGCGGATCGCGCGACCGTCCCGGTCGCGCTCGAACTTGGCGACGACGCGGATCCAACGGGTCGCGCGGTCGCTGGGACGGATGATGCGGTATTCGGCGGTGTAGTCCTCGCTGGTGCCGGCCAGCGTATCGAGGAAGTGCTTCACCGCGGCGTCCCGGTCGTCGGGATGAATGCGATTGACCCATTCCTCGTGTGACTCGTCGGCGGCTTCCGCCGGCAGGCCGTGGAGCAGCAGATATTCCGGCGAACGGCGGTTCTTGAAGCCTTCGCGGAAGTCGACCTCGAGACCGCCGACCTTGCCGATGCGCTGGATGCGCGCGAGCTCCGCCTCGCGCTCCTGGAGCGCGCGATAGGCATTGTCGCGCTCGCGCGCGACATCTTCCAGGTGCTGGCGCAGCCTTTCGGCGGCAATGGTCTCGGGCAAAGGATCGTTCAAGGCGTTGGCCGTTGTGATGCGTGAGCGCACGTGCCGGACCGATATTCACACAGACCAAGCGTGATGGCCATTGCTCAAAAGGGAATATGAAAGGAAAGGCGCCACCGAATGCAGTGCAGCGGGTATGAATGAACGCCACGTCTGGCTATTTGTTCCGAACATTGGAACGATGAGCCTGCGGGCGCGTATCTGCGAGGCGCCACAACTGTCATTCCCAAAACTCCCTTTCCGAAGAGGCTAAAGCTTGAAGCTCTTTGTCTGCCAGGCCTGCGACAACGTCCTCTATTTCGAGAACCGCGCCTGTGAACGCTGCGGCCATCGCGTCGCGTTCCTGCCGGAGAAGGAGACGATGTCGGCGATCGAACCCGACGGGGAGGCTCAAGGTGGGACTTCTCAAGGTGGGACTTCTCAAGGTGGGACTTGGAGTACGCTGGCCAACAAGGGCGAAAGCCGCATGCTGTGCAGCAATGCCGAGTACGATTCCTGTAACTGGCTGACGGATGCAGGTGATACCACCGGCTATTGCCGCGCCTGCCGCCACAACGGCATCGTGCCGGACCTGTCGGATCAGGTGCAACTCGCAGGCTGGCGCGAGCTGGAGGTGGCGAAACACCGACTGTTCTATTCCCTGATCCGCTGGAAGCTGCCGCTCCAGACCCGGCAGGACAATCCCGAGCACGGCCTAATCTTCAACTTCCTCGCCGACGATCCAAACAGCGGGGAGAAGATCCTGACCGGCCATGACAACGGCCTGATCACGATCGCGCTGACCGAGACTGACGACATCGAGCGCGAGCGGCGCAGGCTCGAGATGGGCGAGCCCTACCGGACGCTGCTTGGGCATTTCCGCCACGAGGTCGGGCACTATTTCTGGGACGTGCTGGTGCGCGACGGCGGCAAGCTCGACGAATGCCGCGCCGTGTTCGGCGAAGATTCCGTCGATTACGGCCAGGCCTTGCAGCGCCACTATGCAGAGGGCGCCCCATCGGACTGGCAGCAGACCTACGTCTCGGCCTATGCGACCACGCATCCCTGGGAGGATTTCGCCGAGACCTGGGCGCACTATCTGCACATCGTCGACAGCCTGGAGATGGCTGGCGAGTTCGGTATGGAGGTGCGTCCCAAGGTCGATCGCGACGGGGAGTTGACGACGCGCATCCGTTTCAACCCCTATGAGGCGAGGGACGTCGAGGCGATCGTCAACGCATGGCTGCCCTTCACCTTCGCCATGAACAGCGTCAACCGCGCCATGGGCGTGCGCGACCTCTATCCCTTCATCCTCTCGCCTGCGGTGGTCGCCAAACTCGGCTTCATCCACAGCCTGGTCCGGAACGTGGCCAAGGACAAAGCCAAGGCCGGAAAGCCGTAGGCCGTCCGGGGCTTGCCAGGCCTGTTTCGGTCTTGCGCTGGTACGCCAGAGAGGCCGGATTTAGACCGTTGCCTCCGGCCGATTTTGATGTACCACGGGAGCCACACGGCCCATCCCGATAGGCTCCAACGGCCAGGGAAGGGTCCCGCCCAAGGTCGAGATTCAAGAAAAGCATGTTCAAACGCATTCTGATCGCCAATCGCGGCGAAATCGCCTGCCGGATCATCAAGACCGCTCGCCGCATGGGAATTCAGACGGTCGCGGTCTATTCCGAGGCCGACCGCGACGCCCTCCATGTCGAGATGGCCGACGAGGCCGTGCTGATCGGCCCGCCGGCTGCGGCCGAGAGCTATCTGGTGATCGAGAAGATCGTGGAGGCCTGCCGCAAGACGGGCGCCGAGGCCGTGCATCCCGGTTACGGCTTTCTGTCCGAGCGCGAGGCGTTTCCGCGCGCGCTGGAGGCGGCCGGCATCGTCTTCATCGGCCCCAACCCGGGCGCGATCGCGGCGATGGGCGACAAGATCGAATCCAAGAAGGCGGCCGCGAAGGCAAATGTCTCGACCGTGCCCGGCTATCTCGGCGTCATCGAGGACGACAAGCACGCGGTCAAGATCGCCGACGAGATCGGTTATCCCGTGATGATCAAGGCCTCCGCCGGCGGCGGCGGCAAGGGCATGCGCATCGCGCATTCGATCTCCGAGGTCGCAGAGGGTTACAACCTCGCCAAGGCCGAGGCGAAGGCCTCGTTCGGCGACGACCGCGTCTTCATCGAGAAGTTCATCGTCGATCCCCGCCACATCGAGATCCAGCTGCTGGGCGACAAGCACGGCAACGTGATTTATCTCGGCGAGCGCGAATGCTCGATCCAGCGCCGCAACCAGAAGGTCATCGAGGAAGCGCCGTCGCCGCTGCTCGACGAAGCCACCCGCCGCAAGATGGGCGAGCAGGCGGTCGCACTTGCCAAGGCCGTGAACTACGACTCTGCCGGCACCGTCGAATTCGTCGCGGGCCAGGACAAGAGCTTCTACTTCCTTGAGATGAACACACGCCTCCAGGTCGAGCATCCCGTCACCGAGCTCGTCACCGGCGTCGATCTCGTCGAGCAGATGCTCCGCGTCGCCGCCGGCGAGAAGCTCGCCATCACGCAGAAGGAGGTCACGCTCACCGGCTGGGCCGTGGAGTCACGTCTTTACGCCGAAGACCCGTTCCGCAACTTCCTGCCCTCGATAGGGCGCCTGGTGAAATACCGTCCGCCGGCAGAAGTGAGCCAGGACGGCATCACCGTGCGCAACGACACCGGCGTGCAGGAGGGCGGCGAGATCTCGATTCACTACGATCCGATGATCGCCAAGCTCGTCACCCACGCGCCGTCGCGCGCGGCCGCGATCGAGGCGCAGGCTACCGCGCTGGATTCGTTCTATGTCGACGGTATCCGTCACAACATCCCGTTCCTGTCGGCGCTGATGCATCATCCGCGCTGGCGCGAGGGCCGGCTCTCGACCGGCTTCATCGCCGAGGAGTTCCCCAAGGGCTTTGCTGTGCGCATGCCGGAAGGCGAGGTCGCGCGTCGCATTGCCGCGGTCGGCGCCGCCATCGATCACGTGCTCGGCGAGCGCAAGCGGCAGATCTCGGGCCAGATGGGCGGCCGCATCGTGCAGCGCGAGCGTCGCCGTGCGGTCTGGCTCGACCGCCAGGAGATAATGCTGGAGGTCGCGCGCGAAGGCGAGGCGGTCGCGGTGCGCTTCGTCGATGCCGACGGCAAGGCCGGCAATTCACATCTGTTGCAGTCGCCGTGGAAGCCGGGCGATCCGGTCTGGCAGGGCACCATCGACGGCCACTTCGTCGCGGTGCAGGTGCGCCCGGTCGCGAACGGTATCCGCCTCGCGCATCAGGGCGTCGAGGTGCCGGTCTATGTCTGGACCGAAGCGGAAGCAGCCTCGGCGCGGCTGATGCCGGTGACCACGGCTGCCGACACCGGCAAGAAGCTGCTCTGTCCGATGCCTGGCCTCGTGGTCTCGATCGCGGTGACCGAAGGGCAGGAGGTCAAGGCCGGCGAGACGCTCGCGGTGGTCGAAGCCATGAAGATGCAGAACGTGCTCCGCGCCGAGCAGGACGGCACCGTGAAGAAGATCCACGCCAGCGCCGGCGCGACGCTCGCCGTGGACGCGCTGATTTTGGAATTTGCGTAGGGCTCCAGAGCACAACATTAGACCCTCACCCTGAGGAGCCGCGCTACGCGGCGTCTCGAAGGGCGAGGCCACCAGCCGGGCCTTCATCCTTCGAGACGCGCGTAAGAGCGCGCTCCTCAGGATGAGGAATTGAGAGTGAGGCAACCATGGCCTTTCGTTCCCGCCGCGAAAAACTGCGATCGATCCTGTCGGGCGGGACTTGCGTCCATCCCGGCTCGGTCTACGACGCCATCTCGATCCGCATCGCCGAGGATCTCGGTTTCCCGCTCGGCATGTTCGGCGGCTCGGTGGCTTCGCTCGCTGTGCTCGGCGACCCCGACATTACGCTGATCACGCTCACCGAGCTTGCCGAACAGATGCGGCGGATGTCGCGCGCGGCAACTCTTCCGGTACTGGTCGATGCCGATCACGGCTATGGCAATGCGCTCAACGTGCGCCGGACGGTGCAGGAGCTGGAGACGGCGGGCGCCGCCGGCCTCACCATCGAGGACACGCTGCTGCCGGCCGGCTTCCGCGAGGCAAAGACCCAGCTGATCTCGCTGGAGGAGGGCGTCGGTAAGATGAAGGCCGCGCTTGACGCCCGCAGCGATCCTTCACTCGTCATCATGGGTCGCACGGGGGCTGCCTCGGTCAGCTCGATCGAGGATGCGATCCGCCGCGCCAGGGCCTATGAAGCCGCCGGCGTCGATGCGCTGTTTTTCACCGGCATCAAGTCGCGCGCCGAGCTCGAGGCGGTCGCGTCCGCCACGCACTTGCCGATCGTCCTCGGCGGTGCGCCGGACGAACTGAACGCGATCGATTATCTCAAGAGCCAGCGCGTGCGCATCGCGCTTCAGGGCCACGCGCCGATCGCAGCGGCGACCCAGGCGGTGTACGAGACGCAGAAGGCGCTGCGCGACGGCACCGCGCCGAAGAATCTCAAAGGCCTGCCAGCGTCGGACTTGACCAGCCGCGTCATGCGCGAAGCCGATGCGAAAGCGCGCAGCGCAGACTTTCTCGGACCGAAAAAGTGAGCCGGGCAATCCTCCAGGTCATGATCCGCGGCCGCGTGCAGGGCGTCGGTTATCGGGCCTGGGTCGAGTACCAGGCGACGGCGTGCGGTCTCGAAGGCTGGGTCCGCAACCGCCGCGACGGCAGCGTCGAAGCGCTGTTCGTGGGATCGCCTAAGCACGTCGCCGACATGGTCGCGCTGTGCCGCCACGGCCCGCCGTCCTCGCGCGTGGACAGCGTCACCAGCGAGACGGCCGATGTCGATGAGCTGAACCTGCGCCGGGCAGGCGAGGCGTTTTCGGTGTTGCCGACGGTGTAGGCCGGTACTTCGTCTTCCCGCACGCGGGAAGACGAAGAAGCAACCTCACCGCGGCAGCTTGGCGATCGCTTCGCTCAATTCGTGGATCTCGTAAGGCTTGCGCAGGATCGGGAAATCGCCGCGCACCCCGGCGGCGACGTCGCTGTAGCCGGTGGCAAGCAGGATCGGCAGGCCGGGACGGATCTGGCGAAGGTGATGGGCGAGGCTGAGCCCGTCCATCTTGCCGGGCATGACGATGTCCGAGAATACGAAATCGACGCCGTTCTTCTCGATCTCGCGAAGCGCGGATTCGGCGTCCGCAACCCGGCGCACCTGATAGCCGAGCTGCTCCAGAAGTCCGATGCTGACGGTGGCGACGTCCGGATTGTCCTCGACCAGCAGCACCGTGCCGCTGCCGTGGAACGCAGGTTCTCCCGCCGCCTCGCGCGATGGCGCTTCTTCTCCGCGCGGCAAGAGGATGGTGAAGGTCGTGCCCTTGCAGAGCGTGCTCGCGACGCGCACCGTGCCGCCGGCCTGATGGGCAAAGCCGTGCACCTGGGAGAGGCCGAGACCGGTGCCCTTGCCGATCGGCTTGGTCGTGAAGAACGGCTCGAAGATCTTGTCGAGAACGTCGGAGGGAATGCCGAGCCCGGTATCGGTGACGTCGATCGCGACGAATTCGCCGGCGAGGGGCGCCTCGTCGAGCACCGCATTGCGCGCAGCGATCGTCACCGTGCCCCCGTCGGGCATCGCGTCGCGGGCATTGATGACGAGGTTGAGCAGCGCGGTCTCGAGCTCGGAGACGTCGGTCCTGATCGGCCAGACATCGCCGCTGACGTCGAAGGCCAGGCGCACGGAGCTGCCGACGCCGGCATCGAGCACCTCGCGGATCGCCGTGATGCGGTCGACGAAGTCGATCGCCTGCGGATTGACGCTCTGCCGCCGTGCGAAGGTGAGGAGCTGGTTGGTCAGCGCCGCGCCGCGCTTGGTGGCAGTCTCGATGGCCGAGATCGCGCGCTGAATCTTGGCCTCGTCGTCGGCCCCTCGCTTCAGCATGTGGAGGCTGCCGCTGATGATCATCAGGAGGTTGTTGAAGTCGTGAGCGACCCCGCCGGTGAGCTGGCCGAGCGCATCGAACTTCTGGGACTCGGCGAGTTGCTTCTGCATGGCCTCGAGCTTGATCTGGGTATTGCGCCGCTCGGTGATGTCGCGCGTGATCTTGGCGAATCCGACCAGGTCGCCGTCCTCGTAGATCGGATCGATCACGATGCTCGCCCAGAAGAAGGTGCCGTCTTTGCGGACGCGCCAGCCTTCCTCCTCGTAGCGGCCCTTTTCCCGTGCAGTGCCGAGGGCACGGGCGGGCTTGCCGTTGGCGCGGTCGCTCTCGGTATAGAAACGGGAGAAGTGCTGGCCGAGGATTTCCCCAGGAGAATAGCCCTTGATGCGCTCGCCGCCGATGTTCCAGCTGGTGATGATCCCGGTGGGATCCAGCATGTAGAGGGCGTAGTCCGCAACTCCCTCAACCAACAGGCGGAAACTGCGTTCGCTCTCGAACAAGTCTCTCTGCTGATTTAACTTTTCGATCATTCCGGACCCCGACTCGACGGGAGCAAACGCCACAGATGGCGGATGGTTCCCCGAGCTTGGAACATTTTTAAGCAATATCGCGGGCCGGTATGCAGGACGCAAGCTGGCAGGCGCTCGCGGCGCACTCGAGGCGTAAAGCCGTGCGGCGTCAGGCCGCTACCGCACTCCGGAACGTCGCTGCCACCGCACGCAGCGCCGCCAGTTTCGCTGGATCGCTGACCTTCGAATGCAGCATCACCTTCGAACTGCCGAGTTTCGGCAGCTTGTAGGCGGATCCGACATCGACCAATCCGGGAGGCGCGATCCGCCGCGCCAGTGGTGCGATTGCAAGCCCGGCAAGGGCGGCTGCAACCACCGCCGTGACGCCGCCGCCGACAAAACGCTCACGCCAGGCGAGGCCGGCCTTGTCGAGCGCGCGCACCGCGATGGCGCGGACGCCGCAGGGCGGGGCGAGCGTTGCGAGCGGCAGCGCTTCGCCCTTGGGCAAGGTGAAGCGCCTTGACGCGAACCAGCCGAATTCGTCCTCGGCCAGCTTCTCGCCGCCGCGGCGGCTGCCTTCCTGGCGGACGATCACCGCATCGAGCTCGCCCGCGTCATAGGCGTCCTGCATCTCGCGCGAGAAGCCAATGGTGACGGCGAGCGTAAGGTTTGAGGACATCGCATGCAGCCGTTCGAGCAGCGGCACCAGCTCCGGGCCTGCAGCATGATCGGAGATGCCGAGCGAGAGCGACTGCGCCACTGGGGCCTCGCCCGACAGCGCGCTGTCATGCGCCGCGATCAGCGCGCGGGCGCGATCGAGGAACGTCGCGCCGTCTGCCGTGAGCCGGACCGCGCGCGGCGAGCGCTCGACGAGGCGCTTTCCGAGCAATGTTTCCAGCCGTTGCAGCTTCAGGCTGACCGCCGCCTGTGTCGTGCCGAGCGCCTCGGCGGTGCGGGTAAAGCTCTGGAGGTCGGCGACCAGCAGGAAGGCCCGGACCGTGGCGATGTCGAGTGTTGCTGTCATTATGATTGGTTATCACTGCTATCCGCAGAAATAAGATACCAAAATGACTGAGGGAGGTCTATTTCTTTCATCAACGCCGCGCGGACCGCGCGACATCTTGAGGAGAACGATTATGCCGCTGATCACCGTGTCCTACACCACCCCCGCCAGTCGCCCTCGCTGAAGGCCGACATCGCAAGCGCCGTGTCCGAACTCACCGCAACAATCCTGCACAAGGATCCTGAGGTCACCGCCATCATCGTGAAATCGGTCGATGCGAGCGACTGGTTTGCGGGCGGCAAGTCGCTCGCGGAGCAGAAGCTTGCGAGCTACTGGATCGACATCCACGTCAGCGAAGGCACCAATACCAAGGACGAAAAGGCCGCCTATCTCGCCGCGATGTTCACGCGCATGGCCGGGATTTTGGGACCGCTGCATCCCGAGACGTACCTGCACGTCGACGAGGTCAAGGCCGACGCCTACGGCTTTGGCGGCCTGACCCAGGAGCGGCGCTACATCGCCGGCAAGCTCGATGTTTCGCCGAAGGCGGCGTGAGGCGGCAAGTCGCGGGTGAGCAATCTCACCCGCGGCCTGATCGTCAGCTCGCTATTCGAAACTGGACTTCGGAATTGTTCAGGAAACAGGTCTTGTCGAACAGCTTGAGGTCCAGCGGGTTCGGCAGCCTGACATCGCTAAGGTCAGGGCAGGACTTGACCGAGGGATCATAGGAACGATCGATCTGCGAGATGAAGACGACGATCAATCCCTTGTCGCGTGCGAACGATTTCAGCGCGCGCACTTGAACGGTGAGGTCGGGGTTTTCCCGCCGCTGGTCGAGCAGTTGCAGATAGTCGATCACCACGACTGTGCCGCGCGGTGCTGCGGCCATCTGCTTGACGATGTAATCGGCACTGATGGCATCGGAGCAATCGACCTCGAAGAGTTTTTCGAATTCCGCCGGGTCCACGCCGATCATCCGAAAGCGATCCTGAACGTCTTTCTCGGTGTATTCGAGCGAGAAGAACGCGGCGCGGTGGCCCGAGCGCATCGCTTCCACGGCAAGTTCGAGGCTCATCAGGGTCTTGCCCTGGCCGGGGCGCGCCCCGACCAGCACCAGATCGCCCGGTTGAAATTGCGGGAAAAGCCTGTTGGCCGGCGTCGCTGCGGCAGCTTTCGCCGCGAGCATGCTCCAGGCGGAAAATCCTTCCGTCGCGGCGATGCGGTCAAGCGCATCGTGCAACGGAATGCCTTCCTCGCGCGACATGCGCTTCGCTCGCCGCTTCAGATGATAGATCGGTGCAGACAGCTCCATCGTGAGAACCTCCCATTACGAGCATGATCGCAACCCCTCCTTATGCCTGGCGCTCGAACAGTCGGTCCGACGATCAATTCGCCCGGCATGGTCTCTACTTTCCCGGCGGAGGGGGGAGGCGTGGGCGACACCGGGGTCAAGCGTAGCCGATTCCGTGTCGGCGGAGAACGAGACAGGCGGGGCGCTCTCCAGAAAACGTCAGACGACTTCCGGCAGCAGCGCCCGGGTCGGCCCGAACAGCTCCTCAAAGGCCTGCCGGAGTGCGACGTCGATATCGGCCATCGTCACGAGCTGGCCGAGATCGACCAGCGAGGTAACGCCGTAGCGGGGATCGCCGACGCCGCAGGGCACGATGCCGGCGAAATGCTCCAGCTCCGGCTCGACATTGATGGCGATGCCGTGGAACGAGACCCAGCGCTTCAGCCGGACGCCGATCGCGGCGATCTTGTCCTCGTGCTCGGGTCCCTTGTCGGGCCGCTTCACCCAGACGCCGACCCGGTCCTCCCGCCGTTCGCCGCGGATGTTGAAGGCGCCGAGCGTCCGCAGAATCAGCTCCTCCAGGCTCGCGACATAGGCCCGCACGTCCGGCCGCCGGCGCTTGAGGTCGAGCATGACATACGCCACCCGCTGGCCGGGCCCGTGATAGGTGAGCTGCCCGCCGCGCCCGGTGGCAAAGGTCGGGAATCGCGCATCGAGCAGGTCGGTGGCCTTGCCCGAGGTGCCGGAGGTGTAGAGCGGGGGATGTTCGAGTAGCCAGACCAGCTCCGGGGCGTCACCGGCCGCGATCGCCGCGACGCGCGCCTCCATTTCGGCCACGGCCTCCGGATAGGGCACGGGCGCGTCCGAAATCCGCCACTCCACGGGTTCGCCGTCTACGGCAGAAAACGACGCCAAATCGAGGTCTTGACGTTGATCTTGGCGGGGGTTTTTGGGTGAATTAACCATTGGCTAACCATAACCGGGTGATGATCCCAGGCGCAAATGCCAAGTCCCTAGTCCAAGTCCCAAGTTGCGGTGGTGCTGAAGTGCCTACTCTCGACAAAGTCACCGTGGATCTCATGGTCGTCCTCGGGACGACCACCATGCCGATCCATCAAGTATTACGTCTTTCCCGCGGTGCCATCATCGAGCTGGACGCAACCGAGGCCGACGAGGTCAAGGTTTTGGCCAATAATTTGCCGGTCGCCTCCGGCGTCGTGCTGGTCGATCGCAACCGGATCGCGGTCGAGGTCAAGCAGATGCTGCCGCGTACGCCGGGCACGCGGTAGCGGCCGGGGCACACTGTCGCGGGCCGGGCACGCGGTAAAGGGCTCTCCCGGGTCAAGCCACCGGAACTTTCCTGCAAAGCTTGTGGAATTCAGGGCCTTTGGAGGCTTGTACCCCTCTGATGGATTTGTTAGATCGGCGCCGTTGATCCGGTTGGCCTTCAAGCCTCAAGCCGGCATCCCCAAAAGCGCTCGTGGCGGAATTGGTAGACGCGCTGCCTTGAGGTGGCAGTGAGTAAAATCGTGGGGGTTCGAGTCCCTCCGAGCGCACCAAAAATCATAAGTCATTGATATAAAAACTATTTTCGCGATTTCTACTCCCGCGTTGTTACTCGCAATGAATCTATTCTTTGAACTTTTCCATCAGCGTCTCTCCGACGTGCTTCCGGCGTTCGCTTTTGTGGGGTCAGCTCTGTTTGAGCCAAAATCTTGCGAAGGAAAACCACCATCTGCTTACGAAAGGACAGTAGCGTAGCCCATCGTAGAGATAGGCGGGTTCGTACTTTCATTCACCAAAGCCTGACTTGAACAACTCTAAGCGACGGCCTTTGGGATTCTGGCCTCAACCAGGGCTTGGAGGTCGGCAAGAGAAGTGTCGTCAAATTTTTTTAAGCATCAATGGGGGTTCATTTCGAACGATAGAATAGCACGCGTCCGGTTGGTATGAGCTGGCATAGAATATCATAGTCGCCGACATTTGCAGTCAGGACAACGACGCCGAGCTTTTGTGCCTGCAGGAAGAGCACGCAGTCCTGAAGCGCGCGCAACTTGCTGTCCTTTTCATATCCCTGGAGGCGGCAGAGGATCCCAGATAGCAGCGCGGCTCGTCCCAGCACCTCTATGTCCGGCGCAAAGATCCGGTGTGGCGGCATCGCTTTGATCTGCTTCCCGATCACATCGACGACAGATGCGGTTCGCACGTCGGACGGATTTAGCACGCCGACCGTGTGCATCAACTCCTGGATCGCGACAGTCGAATGGTTGACTTGTCGCTGCGCGATCAGGTCGTCCAGGACCTGAGGCGAACGATCTTGCATTTGATCGATATAGACGCAGGTATCGAGCAGTAGTCCCTGTCCGGCGATCAGGCTGGCGCTGACGAATGGAAGTTCATCGTCGCTGCGCCGTGCCAGCGTGTTTTCTGGATCGAACCGCGCCCAACGTCGCGCCGCGTCAAAGTCGAATTCCGCCACCTTAGAAACCGAGCTTCAACGTTGGATCGACCGTGCATCGAGACTCCTTGAACGCGCCTGCGAAATTGTCCTCAAGTGCAACCGTCGCCAACGCAAACTCGATCAAGTCCGTATCCGTCTCGATGCCCGTCTGGCGCTTGGCCTGCCTGACCAAGGCCGGACTCACCCGGCCACCGATACGGCTGCCTTTTTCGCTCAGAAGGCCAGATTGTTCCGCCGCCAGCATGACCGCTTCAAATCGTGCCTTGCTCACGACAAGCCCGCTAGTCGCAAGCTCACGCTTAAAGGTCTTTATCAGTACCGAGCTGCCCTTGGATGCAGCTCTCCTCCGTTTCGCCCGGAGCAGTGTGGGCTTGTTCGCTGATGCCTTTGCCATGGAATTTCGCCCGTATGTTAGACAAAAATGAGTTTTGTCTAACATAGCGCTTTGCTGCCCCACCTTCAAGGCGTCTAATAGAAGCGAGCCCCCATCAGGGAGGGCTCGGCGTTCTGCTTCGGTTTTTGTGCCGCCTTTCTTGGCAGGCCACTTCTTCTTGACAGCTGGATCGTCACAGTGTGGGCTAATGGGGAACGATGACCGTTGGGATCGCATTGCAGTCGGTGAGGTCGCCGGGCAAATGCTGGCTGCCGGCGCGTGGCTATGGTTCGACGGTGGAGGACGATGAGAGATAGCGCGTCGGAGGTTGCCGACATCAGCGATGCCGTTCATCTCTGCATCGACATGCAGAACATTTTCGCTCCGGGCGGCCTCTGGGCGACGCCCTGGATGGCGAGAGTTTTGCCGACGATCGCCTCGATCGTTTCGCGTCATCAGGCCAGAACGATCTTCACGCGATTCATCACGCCGGAAGATCCGGAAGATCGTCCCGGACAGTGGCAGAGCTATTTTCGTCATTGGCGCGAGGCGACCCGCAAGCATTTGCCGCCATCCGGTCTCGAACTCGTGCCGGCTCTGAGCCGCTTCGTTCCGCCCGCTGCTGTCATCGACAAGCCGGCCTATTCCGCGTTCAGCAATCCCGGCCTCGCCAGCCTGCTCATCGAGAAGAACGTCGGCACGGTCGTGATCACGGGCGCAGAAACCGACGTCTGCGTGCTCTCGACGGTCCTGAGCGCCGTCGATCTCGGCTTCAGGGTCGTCATCATCGAGGATGCGCTGTGCAGCTCCTCCGATGTCGGCCACGATGCGCTCATGACGATGTACCGCACCCGCTTTCACGGCCAGGTCGATCTGATGACCGCCGAGGAATTGGCCGAGTTCTGGCGGGAGTAGGGGACGGTCCGCTCAATTGACGTTGTCGCCGAGCATGTTGCGGAAGGCCGTGGCGACGGCGGCGATGCCGCTGGCGCCGTGCATCAGTGCGATCTCGCCCTGCTGTTCGTGGCGGATGGCGTGGGCCATGACGCGCAGGCGCAGATCGCCGCCGCTATGCCACATCTGGTCGGCCATCCTGACCGCGCCGACGTGATGCTTGCTCATCGTCTCGACGAACACCGTGTCGAATTGGTCCGCCGGCGCGGTCTTGACCTGTCGCATCGCGGCCTGTGTCAGGAAGCCCGGCATCGCGGCACGTTCTTCCGTGTTGCAGTCGGGCATCTCGGTGTCGAACCAGCTCAGCCACCAGGTCTCGAAAATCCGGTTCTCGCCGGACTGGCTCGCGACCATCAGCATCGCCAGCTTGCGCAGATGCGGGTCCTGCGCGCGCTCCGCGCCGATGCGCGCCAGCTCGATGCCCTGGGCGTGATGCGCGGTCATATGACGGATGTAGGTCTGGTCCGCGTCCCTGTCGCGGCCCATCCACGGCGGCTCGTAACCATGGCTGCCGAACAACGCGACCGCCCCGAGCAGCATCATCACGGCCAGCGCGCCCGTGGTCCAGGCACTGGTGAAGCGAACATCGCGCTCGGGTGCTGCGCCCCGCGTCCAGCGCAGCCGGGCGAACAGGGGGTACATCACGGCCGAGGAGCTATGGACGAGCAGGCCGATCCAGTAGGGCTGCTGCAGCGTGAACAGCGGCTGCCAGAACGGAAACAGCGGCACCAGCACGAACCATTCCATGCTTGAAGAGAACACGGCCCAGGGCAGCGCGAGCAGCAGGATCGTGAGCGGCCGCAGGTCGGCGGTCCAGCGCCCGAGCACGCCGAAGAAGACCAGCGCCCACGAAAAGTCCGCCCATTGGTGAAAGGCGATCCCGGCAAGGATCACGCTCCACGACGGCTCTGCGCTGACCGCCCAATCGCGCGCGGGAATGGAGGCGACCGTCATCCAGTCGACGGCGGCATCGCGCCCGATGCGCGCGGCGAAGAGCTGGCTGACGATGGTCGAGAAGGTGCTGCTGATCAGGCCAAGCTCGGCAGCGGCGATCCAGCGCGAACGGCGCCGTCTCTTGGCGGCTCGAGGCACGCTTCCGTCAGTGCGCCACCCTGCATTTGAAAGCGCCGGTCGCGGCTCCGCGTTCACGTCAGCTGCTTGAGCTTTTTCAGTGGATCGGGCTCGCCCGGCTTGTCCTGTTCGTCGCGGCCGCGCTGCGCCTGCGCCTTGCCGTCATCGTGGAGGTCCTGGTCCCCGATGATCTCGCCGATTGCCTGCCTTGTCTTGCCGCCGATGCGTTGTTCAAGACCCGTCGTCTTGCCCATGAGCTGCCTCCAATAGATCTGCCTCCAAGCTCACGCCGCTACCCCGGCGCTTGAAAAGGGGTGAGCGCCGGGGCCGCGGTTTTGTCTAATCAGTCTCCGGCAGGGACGCCGGAAGCGTTGAAGAGACTCTCTGAGGCGCGGATGGTTCCTCGGCCGTCATCTTGCCTCGCGTGCGACGATCACGCCTTCATTGCCGCGGAGCAGGATGGAGGCGTCCGGCAACGGCTCGGACGGCCGGTCCAGATGCGTCGACATCAGCAGACGGCCGCAACCTTGCCAGTGCCATTTCCGCGGCTCGGCGGCGATGTTGAGCGCGACCAGAATGTCGCTGCCGCCAACCGTCCGGCGGTAGGCAAGAACGTCGTTCTGTGAGCGTAGCGGCTCGTAATCGCCGTGGCGCAGGCAGGCATGCTCGCGCCGTAGCGTCATCAGTGCGCGAAACAGTGCCAGGATCGAACGCGGGTCGCGCTGCTGCGTGGCCACGTTGGCCGCGCCGTCGGGCGGCTCCAGCGGCAG
Organism: Bradyrhizobium sp. LB14.3; assembly: GCF_040547985.1. Classification (NCBI taxonomy): domain Bacteria; kingdom Pseudomonadati; phylum Pseudomonadota; class Alphaproteobacteria; order Hyphomicrobiales; family Nitrobacteraceae; genus Bradyrhizobium; species Bradyrhizobium sp. LB14.3. The sequence continues at coordinate 26,689 of NZ_JBEPQT010000027.1, read as the reverse complement.
CCATGGATCGCCGGTTGTAAAGCCGCCGTTGGTGCTGTCGTCCCAACGCATCGGAGCGCGTTCGGGATCGCGGCAAAGGCCATACCCCGGCACGAGCTTCTCGAAGGGATCGCGGACGCGGTCGGGCGGAACGGGAACGCGCTTGCGGCCGATCTCGTCGCCCATGAAGAAGAACGGCGTTCCCCGCAGCGTCATCAGCAGCATCGCCAGAACCCGCATCTGCGCGTCGCCGATTTTGCTCGCGATCCGTTGCTTGTCGTGACCACCGATCACCCAGACCGGCCATGCATGATCCGGGATGGCGTTGAAATACGCGTCGATCGCCGCTTGCAGCGACAACGCATCCCAGGGTGCGTCGAGCAGCGCGAAATTGAGCGGCAGATGCAGGCGCGGCCGATCGTTGCTGTAGAAGTGACCGATGCGGTCGGTCTTGCCCTGGACTTCGCCGCACAACATTCGCCCCGGATAGCAGTCGATCACCTCGCGGATGAATTCGATGCAACCCATCGTCTCCGGCCGGTCGTCCGTGAACACGGGCGTCTGGCGCTGCGGCGGCGGCTTGCCCTTCGCTTGCGGGTTCTGCGGATTGTCGCGCAGGAGCTCGTCCTTGATCAGGACCGCGCTGGCGTCGACGCGAAAGCCGTCCACGCCGCGATCGAGCCAGAAGCGCATGACATCGGCGATCGCGGCGCGCAGCTGCGGGTCGCGCCAGTTCAGATCGGGCTGCTCGACCAGGAAGGAATGATAATAATATTGCCGCCGCGCCTCGCACCATTCCCAGCCGCTGCCACCGAAACGGCTCAGCCAGTTGTTGGGCGGACCGCCATTCTCGGCCGCGTCGGCCCAGATGTACCAATCGGCCTTCGCGCTGTTCCGTGAGCTGCTGCTCTCGACAAACCATGCGTGATCGTTCGCAGTATGATTGGGCACGAGATCGAGGATCAGGCGGATATCAGCCGCGTGCAGGGCCTTGAGCAGGCGATCGAACGCGTCGAAGCCGCCGAAGGCAGGATCGATGGAGCAGTAGTCGGAGATGTCGTAGCCGAGGTCGCGGAAGGGGCTCTTGTAGATCGGCGTCAGCCAAACCGCGTCGACGCCGAGCCATTTCAGATAATCGATGCGCGATATCAGTCCAGCGAGATCGCCTTTGCCGTCGCCGTCCGAGTCCTGGAACGAGATCGGTGCGATTTCATAGATGACGGCGGATTCCCACCACAGGCCTTCGTCACGGGACTCGTCGCTCATTGCCTTGTATCACCTCGGCGTGCTTCCTCAGGTCCGTCCCGCGGCGTGCGCTGCGATCTGCTTTGCCGCGGCTCTGGCGCTCTCGATGCCCTTGGGGAAGCCGCTGCGGTTCGGATACAGCTTGCGCCGTGCATCGCGCGTCGGCCGCCGCGGCCTGGTGTCCTGAGCGGCGCGATAGTCGAGCATCGCGATGCCGCCGACCATCAGCAGCGCCAGCGCGATATTGCCATTTTTGGGATTGTCCGCCGTCAGCCCCGAGAGCAGCGCGGCGGCATCGAGGCCGTCGCCGCCGACGCGGACCCACAGGCCGGCGTTCTTGTCGACCGAGAGCGACACGATCCCGGCCATGATCTCCCGCACGCCGAAGGCGCGGACCAGCGTCTCATGGCCTTCCATGCCCAGCGTTTCCGTGACGCGCCTCGGCGCGAAGAATTCCACGACGCCGAGCCCGATGCTGAACCAGCCCAGCGCACGGGCAAGCTGGTCTTCGGGCCGCCTCAGGCTTGGTCCGCTCGCGACGATCTTAGGGTCACCCTTGGTACGCACGATGTTGGAGAAATGAAACATTGATCTAGCTCCTCAGGGCCTCAGCACGACCTTGACGCAGGAGTCGCGCTTGTCGCGAAACACCTGATACATCTCGGGGCCTTGGCTGAGCGGGACGGTGTGGGTGATGACGAAGGACGGATCGATCTGACCTTCTTCAATGCGATGGAGCAGGTCGTCGGTCCAGCGGTTGACGTGGGTCTGGCCGGTGCGCATCGTCAGGCCCTTGTTCATGAAGGCGCCCATCGGAAGCATGTCGGAGAATCCACTGTACACGCCCGGCACCGAGATGATGCCGCCGGGGCGGCAGACATAGATCATCTCGCGCAGCACATGCGGCCGGTCGCTCTCCACCATCACCATCTGCTTGGCGCGGTCGAGCAGCGTGTCGGGCAGCGAGGCCATCACGTGCGACTCCATCCCGACGCAATCGATGCATTTTTCGGGGCCTCTGCCGTCGGTGAGCTCCTTGAGCCGCTCCAGAACGCTTTCGTTTTCGAAGTTGATGGTGGTGGCGCCGCCGGCTTCGGCCATGCTGAGCCGCTCGGGCAGGCAGTCGATCGCGATTACCTGATTGGCGCCGAGCAGGATGGCGCTGCGGATCGCCATCTGCCCCACGGGACCGCAGCCCCAGATCGCGACCGTATCGGTCGGCTCGATGTCGCATTGCACCGCGGCCTGCCAGCCGGTCGGGAAGATGTCGCTGAGAAACAGCAATTGTTCGTCGGGAAGGCCGGCGGGCACCTTGATGTGGGTGGCGTCGGCAAACGGCACGCGCAGATATTCGGCCTGGCCGCCGGGATAGCCGCCGGTCAGATGCGTATAGCCGAACAGGCCGGCGCAGGAATGACCGAACGCTTTTTCGGCGAGGTGACGCTTGCGGTTGGTGGTCTCGCAGACCGAGAAATTGCCGCGCTTGCACTGGTCGCATTCGCCGCAAATGATCGTGAAGGGGACGACGATGCGGTCGCCCTTCTTCAGCTTGCCGTCGACGCCCGAGCCGACTTCCACCACTTCGCCCATGGTCTCGTGGCCCATGATGTCCCCGGGCAGCATGCCGGGAATGTAGTTGTGAAAGAGGTGCAGGTCTGAGCCGCAGATGGCGCAGCTCGTGACTTTAATGATGGCATCGCGCGGGTCCTGAATCTCGGGATCGGTGACGGTGTCGCAGCGGATGTCTTCCTTGCCGTGCCAAACCAGCGCCTTCATCTCTGTCCTCCCGCGAGCTACGAGGCATCCAAGTCGAACAACGAACGATGGTTGCTATTGCACGTGGAAAATCATCGCGCCGCACATGCTTTGACTTGAGGTTTGGCTTGGATAGGAACGAGAGGGGGTCGCAGCCATTGGAGCGTCATCAACGCCATCGCAAGGATACGCTCATGTCCGCCAAGCAGTTCGCCGTCGTCACCGGCGCCTCCACCGGTATTGGCCTGGAACTCGCCAGATGCTGTGCCCAAGCCGGTTTCAACCTTGTCATCGCGGCGGACGAGCCCGAGATCGAGAGAGTGGCCGTCGATCTCCGCAAGCTCGGCGCCAGCGTCGAGGCGGTCGAGGCCGATCTCGCCACCACTGAAGGTGTCGACAAGCTCTGCGCCGCGGTCGGCGACCGGCCGATCGGCGCGCTGCTGGCCAATGCCGGTGTCGGCCTTGGCAAGGCGTTCCTCGATCAGGATTTTGCCAGGGTCAAACACCTCGTCGACACCAACATCACCGGCACGCTTTATCTGATCCATCGGGCCGGCAACGAGATGCGCCGTCGCAATTCGGGCCGCATCCTGATCACGGGCTCGATCGCCGGCTTCACGCCGGGCAGTTTTCAGGCGGTCTACAACGCCAGCAAGGCTTTCCTCGACTCGTTCTCCTTCGCGCTGCGCGAGGAGCTTCGCGACAGCGGCGTCACCGTCACCTGCCTGATGCCGGGCGCCACGGAAACGGAGTTCTTCGACCGCGCCGACATGATGGACACCAAGGTCGGCACCGAGAAGAAGGACGACGCGGCTGAGGTCGCGAAGGCCGGCTTCGACGCCATGTTGGCCGGCGAGTCCGACATCGTGACCGGACTGAAGAACAAGATCCAGACCACGGTCGCCAACGTCACACCGAATGAGATGTTGGCCAAGCAGCATCGCAAGATAGCCGAGCCGGGCACGGCGAAGTCTTAGAACGATACGGTCGCAATCTGCGCTGAGTGGCGCGGCCAATCCCGCGGACCGACAAAGGAGAACGCCGATTCACATAGCCTAATGCGCAAAGCTCCTCGAGCCGTCAGACTGGTTCGGCTGGAAAGAGGGGCTGTGGCGATGGATCGCGTCGAACAGGCTTTTGTCGCGACGGCAATCACGGGTTTCCTCGTGATGTTGGGCGCAATCGTCTGGATGATGATGGGCTGACGGCGGGAAGGGGTCATGTCTTGCGCGTCATGCTGCCTTATGCTGCGGTCCTTCTGTGCCTGGCGGTGAGCGGCTGGCTCGCTTTAGCGCATCTGTTCTGATCGCCGTTCGGCTCAACCGTGCGGATCGGCGATGAGCGCGGCCAGCCTCTGTGCCATCGCCGGCAGATCAATCGGTTTTTCCAGGATCGGCACGTCGTGGAATTCCGGACTAATGGCGACCTTGTCGTATCCGGTCGTGAAGACGAAGGGTACGTTCCTTGCCTTCAGTTCACGGGCCACCGGAAAGATCATCTCACTGCGGATGTTCACGTCGAGCACGGCGGCATCGAGGATGCTGCCGTCGTGCAGGATCCTGAGTGCGTCGTCGAGATCACCCACCGGGCCCGCGACATCTGCGCCGAGCGCGCGACATGCCCTGCCAATGTCATCGGCGAGAAAATATTCGTCCTCGACAACGAAAATCCGCCGCCCGCTGAGCGGCGACAGCGGATGTGACCACGTGGGCGAGATCGTCATGGTGCCTCCCATGCTTTCCTTTCCCGTCCTAGGAACATAGGGCGGTGACCCGCCTTGGTACAAACGCTACAGAAGAAAGTGGGTTCCATGAGCAACCGCGACATCATCGTCATAGGTGGCTCGGCCGGCGCGACCGCACCGCTGAAGCAGATACTGGGCCGCCTGCCGCCCGATCTGCCCGCGGCGGTGTTCATCGTCCTGCACATTCCCGCGCAGGGCATCGGCATTCTCTCGACAGTGGCCAGCAGCGCGGGCCCGCTTCCGGTCCGGCAGGCCGAAAACGGCATGAAGATAGAGCCCAGCCAGGTTTATCTGGCCGCACCGGACCATCATCTGCTGCTGTCCGAGGATCGCGTGTTCCTCGGGCGCGGTCCGCGCGAGAACATGGTCCGGCCGGCCATCGACGCCTTGTTTCGCTCGGCCGCCATCAATTACGGCCCGCGCGTGATCGGCGTGCTCCTGAGCGGCCTGCTGTCCGACGGTGCGGCCGGTCTCAACGCCATCAAGCGCTGCGGAGGGATCTCGGTGGTTCAGGACCCCTCGGACGCCATCGCCGATGAAATGCCAAGGAGCGCCCTGGAGGCGACCATCATCGATCTTTGCGTCCCCGGCGCCGGAATGGGTGATGTCCTGTCCGATCTCGCCAGGGAGACTGCCGGCGCCGCGCTGCCGATCCCGCCGGAGATCCGACTCGAGGTCGAGATCGCGGCCGGCGAACGGATCGGCAGTGACAATCTCCTCTCCGTGGCTGATCCGGTTGCGCTGACCTGTCCGGCCTGCGGGGGCGTGCTGTCCGAGATCAAGGAAGCGCGTCCGATGCGCTTCCGTTGCCAGGTCGGTCACGCCTTCACCGGCGACATCCTCGCAAAAGAGCAGGAGGGGCGGGTGGATGAAGCCCTGCGGGTCGCGCTGCGCATCATCGAGGAGCGGGCTGAGTTGGTGCAGCGCATGGCGACCGACGGCCGGCGCAGCGGCCGGCCTGCGGTCGCCGAGATGTACGGGACGCGGGCTGCCGAATATCGCGAATATGCCGACATGATCCGGCGCGTTGTGCTAAAATCGCTCGATCCTCCGGTTTCGCAAGCGGAAGGCTTGAGGGTGTCGCCATGACCATCTCCCTCGCCGAATGGACCGAGCAGCTCGATACCGAGCGCCGCCATCTGATCAAGGCCGATCGTGATATCGAGGAGGGTTCGCAACGCATCCGCGACCAGGAGGATCGGGTCCGTCAACTCAGTGCCGGCGGCTGCGACGCGGGCCAGGCGGAACGGTTGGTGGAGGCGCTGAAGCAGACTCTGACGGAATGGCTGCGCCATCGCGTCCTGATCCAGCAGCGGATTGCCTATCTTCGGCAGCAAGTCGGCCCGGAGTGATCCAGGGCGCGCTGGCAGGCCGTCCGAACTCTACGCCGAGCTCGTACATAAAATCGAGTTGCCGCTTGGCGCTGCGGCGCAAACGATCGTTCTCGCGGAGCAGCCGACGGGCGGTCGCGGTGGCGTCCTCGGCCAGCCTGATCAGGGCCGCGAGTTCGTCGGACGTCTGCATCACGGGGCTCCTGCCGCACGCAACTATGGGCCTTTGGCCGGGAATTGACAACGATGCTCGCGGTATGGAACGCAGCGTGACATATCCGCCTTTCACCTGTTGGGATAACATCAAGTCTGCTATTTGCGGCGAGCGGGCGACCCGCTGGTTCACGTCACTGAATGAGAGCTACCGAGATCATGCATGAAATCGGCGACCAGCCGGTCGAAAGAGAGCACCAGACCAGGTCCCCGCTGATCATCGGGGTGGGCGCCCCGCCGGCAGCTCTGGATAGCATCGAGCGCTTCTTTGCCAAACTGACCCTAGGCGCCGACCAGGCCGTCGTGCTGGCGCTTCAACATCATGAGGCGTTCGATGAGCCGCGGCTGCGCCGGATCGTGCGAAATTCCAGCGGCGGCAAGATCGCCGACATCAGCGACGGCCAGACCATCGAGGGCGGCACGGTCTATCTGTGCCCGCCGGCGATGATCACGACGATCCATGGCGGTCGCTTCGCGGTCCGCGAGGCCGAGCAGGCGCCCGGCGAGCGGGCCACGATCGACAGCTTCCTGGTGTCGCTGGCGGAAGAACGCGCCGAGCAATCGATCGGCGTGATCCTGTCCGGCATCGGCGGCGATGGCACGCTGGGTACCGCGACGCTGAAGGATCACGGTGGTCTCGCCATCGCCGAAAAGGGCGCGAGTGACGAGGCTGATCATCTGAAGGACGCCAATACGCCGGCGGCGATCGCCGACTACGTGCTGACCGCGGAAGAAATCGCCGAGCACATCCAGGTCTATGCCCGTCATCTGCGGCGGCTGGACGAGAAGCAGGGGTTCGATGAGGGACTGGCCGCTGCGGCGAGCTCGCTGTCGCGCATCGCCGACGTCCTGCGCAGCAAGACCGGCAATGATTTCCACGGCTACAAGCAGAACACCTTTCTGCGCCGCGTGCAGCGGCGGATGCAGGTGGTTCAGATCGCCGAGATTTCCGCCTATGTCGATTTCCTGCGCAACGACCAGGACGAGGCGCTGCACCTCTTCAACGATCTCTTGATCGGCGTCACCGAATTCTTCCGCGACAAGCGCGAGTTCGAAGTGCTGGAGAGCCAGATCGTCCCGAAGATCTTCGAAGGCAAGAGCGCGGGCCAGCAGGTTCGCGTCTGGGTGCTCGGCTGCGCCACGGGAGAGGAGGCCTATTCGATCGGTATCCTCCTGCGCGAGCACATGGCCAAAATGGACTCCGCCCCGCAGGTTCAGATCTTCGCTACCGACATCGACGGACGGGCACTGGCGACCGCGCGCGTCGGTCGTTACCGCACCAAGATCGAGGCGGACATGACCAGGGAGCGCCTGGCGCGCTGGTTCGTGCGCGAGGGCGATACCTATTGCGTGGTCAAGGACCTGCGCGAAATGTGCATCTTCTCGCAGCATAACGTGATCAAGGACGCACCGTTCTCCAAGCTTGATCTCGTCTCCTGCCGCAACCTGCTGATCTACCTCAATGCCGAATTGCAGAACCGGGTGATTCCGCTATTCCACTTCGCGCTTCTGCCGGATCGCTTCCTGTTCCTCGGCAATTCCGAGAACGTGACGCGGCATCCAAAGCTGTTCGTGCCGATCGACCGCCGCGCCCGCATCTTCAAGAAGCTCGAGACCGGAACGCGGCTGCCGCCGGAATTTCCGATCACGACCGCTGCGGGCAGGGCTCCCGCCGAGGTGCCGCCGCTGCGCTCGTTCCGTCCCGACGTCGGTCTGGAGCGCCGCGCGCAACGGGTCGCGGAGCGCTACGCGCCCGCCTATGTCATCACCGACGGCAACTTTCAGGTCCTACACTTCTCCGGGCGCACCGGCCGCTACATCGAGCCGACGGCAGGCGCCGCCACGCTCGACCTGCTCCAACTCGTCCATCGCGATCTCCGCCTGGAGCTGCGAACGGTGCTCAGCCGCGCGGCGGAGAACAATGAGCCCGCCCATACCGAGCAGGTGCAGCTCGGCGTCAATGGCCATCGCATTCTCGTCGACATCACGGCGGAGCCGATCCAGGATGGCGACCACCGCAATTTCGTCGTCCTGTTCAAGGATGGCCCGGTGCGCACCATGGATGCCGACGAGGGCTATCCCAATGCGCTGGTGCAGACGGAGCACGTCGAGCGTATCGAAGGCGAGCTGCGGGCGACGCGGGAGCGCCTTCAGGCGACCATCGAAGAGCTCGAAAGCACCAACGAGGAGCTGAAGTCCTCGAACGAGGAATACCAGTCGCTCAACGAAGAGCTTCAGTCCGCGAACGAAGAGCTCGAAACTTCACGCGAGGAATTGCAGTCGGTCAACGAGGAACTGACCACCGTCAACGGCGAGCTGGCTCATCGGGTCCAGGAATTGACGCGCGCCACCAGCGATCTCGAGAATTTCCTGGAGAGCACGCAGATCGCGACCGTGTTCCTCGACAACGATTTGCGCGTGATGAACTTCACGCCGGCGATCACGCAGGTTCTGCATCTCGTCGAGACCGACACGGGCCGCCCCATCGCGCACATCAAGGCGCGCATCCCGATCGAGGAGCTCTATGGCGACATTCGCGGGGTGCTGCGGACGCTTGCCAGCGCCGAGCGCGAGTTGAGGGAGCCGGACAGCGGCACGCGCTACATCGTGCGCATCCTGCCCTATCGCAGCATCGACAATTTCATCGCCGGAGTCGTCATCACCTTCGTTGACATCACCGCCATTACCCGCGCCGAGGAGCGGCAGCGCCTGCTGCTGGCCGAGCTCCAGCATCGGGTCCGCAACACGCTCGGCGTGGTGCGCTCGATCGCCCGTCGCACGGCCGATAGCAGTTCGACAGTCGAGGAGTTTGCTTCCCATCTCGATGGCCGGCTCAACGCATTCGCCCGTACCCAGGCACTCGTGACCCGCGATCCTGAAGGCGGCGTAGATCTCGAATACCTCGCCGTCGAGGAGCTGCTGGCCTATAATGCCAGGGAAGGCGAGCAGGTGCGTGTCAGCGGTCCCACGGTGCGTTTTCACTCGAAGGCAGCGGAAACCTTCGCGCTTGCCATTCACGAGCTCGCGACCAACGCGCTGAAATACGGCGCCCTGAGCCGACCGATAGGTCGCATCGAGATTTCCTGGCGCATTGAGCAGGGCACCGAGCCGGCGGAGCTGGTGTTCGAGTGGCGGGAGCGCGGCGGGCCGCCGGTTGCGCTGCCGCCGCACAAAGGATTTGGGACCGAGCTTCTGGAGCGCACACTCGCGTTCGAGTTCAAGGGGCAGACCACGATGGCATTCAATCCCAGGGGATTGGAATGCACGATCACAATTCCTCTTAGCAAGCGGGCGTTTCATACACCGGCGGTGGCCAACTGATGCCCTTGTCGACGCTAGATCGCAGCATGGTGGACCCGGTCATTCGCCGGCTGAACGTGCTGAGGCCCTTGTCGACGGAGGCCCGCACCTCGCTTGAATACGCAATGCTCGAGGGAATCCAGCGCGCAGGATCGGGCGAGGATCTGATCTCGGAGGGCGATCCGGTCGACAGTGTCCGCCTCGTGCTGTCGGGCTGGCTCTGCCGCTACAAGACGCTCGAGGACGGTCGGCGCCAGATCGTCAACTTTCTGTTTCCCGGCGAGAGTTGCGACGCGCACGCGTTCCTGCTGTCGGTGATGGATCATTCCATCGCGGCGATGACGCCGGTTGTCTACACCGAAATCAAGCGTGCGCGGTTCGAGGGTCTGGTGGCGGGCGACCGCGCGCTGGCGGAAGCGTTCTGGTGTGAGACCCTCGTCAACAACGCCATCCAGCGCGAATGGGCCATCAATCTCGGCCGCCGGGTGGCGTTTGAACGCGTGGCCCACTTGTTCTGCGAGATTATCGAGCGGCTGCGTCCCGTCGGCATGGTCGACGGCAATTCCTGCGTGATGCCGGTGACGCAAATGGATCTTGCGGACGCCACCGGGCTGTCGGTGGTCCATCTCAACCGCACGGTTCAGGAACTGCGGGCCTCCGGCCTGATCGTGCTGCGCGATCGCACGCTGACCATCACCGATCTCGATGCGCTCAAGGATGCGGCGCTGTTCTCGCCGAGCTATCTGCAACTCTATCGGCGGGGCTAAGCACTCTTTTTTGCTTGGGACGGTACGTGGGTCCTCGGCCGCGGGCGGTCGACAGGTTCCGAGATACTTGATCCAGGTTAACGTTCGCGGATGATTTGAGCGGATGGCTGGTTTTGAGTAACTTACGTAACTTACGTAAAGGCGCTGTGGTCCCGAAGCTTCTATCGTCGCTCCATGAACGACGTCCTGTTTGCCCGCGCTGAGCGCGCGATCGAAGCGAGCCGCGCCCTCCGGGCGCAGCACAGAGCGCTCGCGGATCAGCTTGATGATGCCACGCGCGAGGTGCGCCGAGTGGTGATGGAAAGCGCGATGTTGCGCTCGGAGATCAAGGCCCTTCGCGACCACCGGGAAGAGTAGGCCCTTCGATAGTTGCCTGGCATGGAGAAACCGTTCGCGGTCCGGAACGTTGAGCCTCCGCTCCGGTCTGGCTATGGAAGCCGTCAGAGAAGGACGCAACGGCGCGCTCTGTCCACGAACAGGGAGAACTCTTCATGTTGACGCGGCATCGTGTCAAGCAAACGGATGCACTGGAAGTGCGCCTGGCCGCGGAAGCCGAGCGGCTTCGCGAACAGGCCAAGTCGCTCCCGCCCGGCGCTGCACGCGACGAGATGTTGCGCAGGGCGCGTCAGGCGGAAACCGGTTCTCAGATGAGCGAGTGGCTGCGGTCGCCGGGGCTGCAGCCGCCGGAATAGGGCCGGCGAAGCGAATGCGCAGCGCCGGAATGGTGCCCCATTCAACGCCGCTTCGCGGCGCAGTCGAAGTCGCGCCGGCGCGCGAAGTGATGCGCATCCGCTGCCCGGTCGCGGTGCTTCGCACCAGCAAAATCATGCACCGTTAACTTATTGAAATGCCGGAACCGGCGGTTGCGGCCGAAGCTGCCAACGTTGCCGGGCTGGGCCGCCCCCAACCGGCACGGAAACCTGGGCCCTGGCGCCGGACCTCCCGCCGGGGCCAATTTCCTTCCAACCAAAGCGCTTTGTGAAAGTACAATGACCGCCAAACGCAATCGCAGGAAACAGACCCAATCGCTCCAGGAACGGTTGGCGACATTCGCCGAAACCGCTCGCGAACGCGCGCGCAGCCTGCCGCCTGGCAAGGAGCGCGACATGCTGCTTCGGCGCGCCAAGCAAAACGACGCGACCTCGCACCTGACGGAATGGTTGAGCACGCCCGTCTACCCGAGACGTGGAGGATGACGGTGCGGAGAATCAGGCACTACCGCGCATTCCAGATCGATCCGGACGGGCATGTGTTCGGATGCATCAATCTCGTCTGCGATGATGACGAGCAGGCCAAGCGCGAAGCGGCATCGCTCGTGCTGGGCCACAGCATCGAGCTGTGGCGGCTGGACCAGCGGATCGCGCAATTCGACCTGCCGCCGGACGTCGCTCACTGCTAGAGTAACGAGGAACCGCGCGCTGCGTCCCGGGTTGGTCGGGCTGGTCCGACTTCGCCAGGAGCCAGCATGACGGAAGCCGACGTTCGCAAGGGGATGCCGCCCGTCAAGCTGTCGCGCGAGGCGTTCGAACGGCGTTACAAAAACCAGTTCGTCGATCCCGCCTTTGCACCGCTCCAGCGCGAGCTCGATGCCATCGTCGGCGCTGCCTGGGATGCCTACAGCCATTCACGCAAGGTCCCGCTGACGCGAAAGGCGGGCGCCGGATTCTCCGATCCCGACTACGACATCGCCATCGACTGGCTCGACGCGCGCGCGAAAATCCTGGCGGCGCAGCGAATTCATGACGATGCGGACGAGACGCCGCGTATCCTCATCATCAACGGCTCGGCCCGCAGCGAGCACACCTGTCCCGGCGAGATGTCCAAGACGTGGCGTCTGGTCGAGCTTGCTGAACCGGTTTTTGCCGAGCTTGGGTTTGCCGTCGACATCCTCGATCTGTCGCGCCTGGCTTCGGAGTTCGGCAAGCATATCCATCCCTGCAAGTCTTGCGTCGGAACCGCGATGCCGCTCTGCCACTGGCCCTGCAGCTGCTATCCGAACTATTCGCTAGGGCAGACCGGCGACTGGATGAACGATATCTATCCGCTGTGGGTCGCGGCCCACGGCATCCTGATCGTGACGCCGGTGAACTGGTATCACGTGCCCGCCGGGCTCAAGGCGATGATGGACCGCATGGTCTGCGCCGACGGCGGCAATCCCGATCCGACCTCGACCCACGGCAAAAAGGCCGCCGAGGCGAAGGCGCTGGAGCTGAAGGGGTGGTCTTATCCCCGCCATCTCGCCGGCCGTCATTTCGGCCTCGTCGTTCACGGCGATGCGGTGGGTGCCGAGGGCGTGCGCCGCGCCTTGTCGGACTGGCTGACCGACATGCAGCTGATCTCGGCGGGCCGCTTCGCCGAGCTGGACGGCTACGTTGGCTACATGGAGCAATACGCCACCTCGCACCGCGCGCTCGATGACGATGGCGAATTCCAGGAGGAGGTGCGGAATGCAGCGCGCGCGCTCGGCAACGCGGTCCGGCTGGCGCGGAGCGGACAGCTTCGCGAGCCCGGTGAGGGCCTGTCCGATCCGAATCCCAAATGAGCGGGGAAAATCAATCGCATGATTGCCTGATCGTCGGCGGCGGCCCGGCCGGGCTGATGGCCGCGATCTACCTCGCGCGATTTCGGCGCCGTGTCTGTGTCGTGGACGCAGGCGCAAGCCGTGCGGCGCTGATCCCGCGCAGTCACAACGTGCCGGGCTTCGTCCACGGCCTGTCCGGCACCGACTTGATGGCACGCATGTCGGCGCAGCTGGACGAACTCGCGGTCACGCGGGTGGCCGCCGAGGTCACCGCCTTGCGGCGGCACGACCTCGGTTTTCAGGCGATCTGGAATGGCCACGTGCATGCGGCCGCCACCGTCATCCTTGCCTGCGGTATCGTCGACACCCATCCGCCGTTCGACGAATGGCGCGCCGCGGTCGCGGACGGGCTGTTGCGTTATTGTCCGGTCTGCGACGCCTTCGAGGCGATCGGCCACCGTATCGGAATCGTCGGCCCGCTTCACCGTGCCGCCGGCAAGGCGCTGTTCCTGCGCGGCTACTCCCGCGACGTGACGTTGCTCGCAACGGGCGAGGATGACGGGAAGGCCGCAGTGTCGGAGCTGACTGAAGCAGGTGTCGAGGTCGTGGTTGCGCCCGGCGTGCGCCTGAGGCGGAGAGACGACGGCGTCGAAGCCGTCTTCGAAGGCGGCCGGACGGCGCAATTCGAGATGGTCTACCCGGTGATGGGTGCGGAGGTGCGCTCGCATCTCGCGATGACGCTCGTGGCCGAACATACCGGAGAGGGTTACCTGAAGGTCGACGACCATCAGCGCAGCTCCGTCGACGGGCTCTACGGGATCGGCGACGTCGTCACCGACTTGCACCAGATCTCGGTCGCGTTCGGCCACGCCGCGGTCGCCGCCTGCACGATCCACCGCAGCCTGCCGCGACGGCTGGCATGAGGAACGGGGTATCGGACATTGGCAACAGAATCATCCTCGAGGACCGCGGTCTATGCGGCGCTGCTCGGCAATGTCCTCGTCGCGGTCACGAAGATCGGCGCCGCGGCGTGGACGGGAAGTTCGGCCATGACGAGCGAAGCGGTGCATTCGCTCGTCGACACGACCAACGAGATCCTGTTGCTTTACGGCTACCGGCGCGCGAGCCGTTCGCCCGATGAATCCCATCCGCTCGGCTATGGGCGCGAGCTGTATTTCTGGAGCTTCATCGTTGCGCTGCTCATCTTCGCGCTGGGCGCCGGTGTCTCGCTGTATCAGGGCATTCTGCATGTCGCCGCACCCGAGCCGATCGAAAGTCCGATCGTCAGCTTCGTGGTGCTCGGGCTGTCGTTCCTGTTTGAAGGGGGCTCCTGGCTGATTGCCCTGCGGCGCTTCAGCTCGGACGGCCGGCGGTTGGGATATTATCAGGCTTTCGTTCGCAGCAAGGATCCTCCGGCATTCATGGTGCTGCTCGAGGACAGTGCGGCGCTGGTCGGCATCGCCATTGCTGCGGCGGCCACTGCGGCCGCCGTATTGCTGAGCCAGCCGGTCTGGGATGGGATCGGGTCGATCCTGATCGGGATATTGCTGGCGATCGTGTCGATCGGTCTCGCGCGCGAGAGCAAGAGCCTGCTGATCGGCGAGCCCGCCGATCCGGAGCTTGCGCGATCGGTCCTCGACATCGCAAGGCGTTCGCCCGGCGTGCTCAGGGCCAACGGCCTTCTGACGGTGCAGCTGTCGCCGGTCGAGGTCGTTGCGGCCCTCAGCATCGAATTTGCGGATGACAAGCGCGCCGACGACATCGAGCGATGCGTCGTTTCGATCGAGACCGAGATACGCAAACGCCATCCGAGCGTGGCGGCGCTGTTCATCAAGCCGCAGACCGATGCTCGCTACCGGGCGGTGCGCGCGACGCGTTACGGCTAGCTTTGCGAGGTTCCCCCGATGTCGCAATCGGCACGACGGCAGGAACGATCACAACATCCCACTGGTTGACCGGTGCAGGGGGCCAGCATTGGAGAAAACGGATGGCTCAATCCGAAGACATGACGCGCTGCATCGCGCTCTGCATGAGCTGCTACCAGACCTGCCTCGGCACGGCGATGAACCATTGCCTCGAGACCGGCGGCAGGCACGTCGAGCCCAAGCATTTCCGCCTGATGATGGCGTGCGCCGAAATGTGCCGGACGGCGGCGCATTTCATGCTGATCAACACGCCGCATCACCGGCATACGTGCGGCGAATGCGCCGAAATCTGCACGGAATGCGCCGAGGATTGCGAGCGGCTCGGCGGCATGGACGAGTGCGTCGCCATGTGCCGCTCCTGCGCACAATCCTGCCGTGCGATGGCAGCCTGAGGACAAATTCCATGCTGGAGGAGAAGCTCAAGGAAGCCATCATCGGCGAACTGCAGCGGCAGGCGGCGAACCGGCCGCAATCGCTCAAGGTCCAGGACACGGACGCTCTGAGAAGCTCGGAGGAGCTGATCGTCAACGGCAAGATCGACCTTGCCGCGCTGGTCATGGTGATCGCGGGATCGGTCTCCGGCGGCCCCTAGTTGCGCCGGTCAACGGCGCCCTCAGCCGTATTCGTCGCCGATGCCGTATTCCCGGTAGATCTCCAGCGGATCGAGGTCGGGAAACAGCCGGCATTTGGCTTGGGCGAGGTGCAGGCTCACCGCCGCCGGCTCCTTGCCGTTCGAGAGCATCTTGCGTATATCGTCCATATGCGCGTTCGGCTGGTGCTTGGTTTCGAGCTGCTCCAGCGCGACCAGCGCGGTCGCCAGCGCCTCGGTCAGAACCCAGTCGTCGTGGCCTGTGATTCCCTTCTTCGGCATCGGCAGCCCCACATGTGGTGGCGGTAGTCTATCGCGGCTTTCGCCAAATCTCCATTGAGCCGTTGCAGCAGCAGGCGCGCGGAACGAGCCGACAGCCGTGCTTCAGCTTGCATTATGGCGGCGCGCGCGTGGCTAAAAGGCGGCAATTGCAGGGGCAATAGTATCTTTGTTGAAACAAAATTGGCGTAGACGGGGCCTGCACGGCATCCAGGCCGGCTGTTCCGCTCTGGGCCCCCTGATCCCGTATTCGCAACACGATCCGGTTGCGCCACCCCTTCAAGGCTTGAGCCCGCATGGTCTTTCTAAGCTTCGTCTATCGGTTCGTGACCAACTTCGCATTCATGGCGATGGTCTATTTCAGCCTGAACTTCATGGAGAAGTACCAGAACCGGGCGATCATCGCGATCCTGGTGCTGGTCTATACCGGTATGCGCGCGGCCTCGACGTTGCGGGCTTTCTTCTTCTACCAGAAGATCGAGCAACTTGAGGCCGAGACCAAGCGCCTTCAGGCTCCGCTCAATGCCGGCGCGGGCGGAACGAACGTGCGCAAGCAGGTCGTGGCCGACGTTGCGCGGCTGCGGCGCGACGGCGAGCTCAAATCCTATATGGACCTGTTCTTCCTGGCGCTGATCGTGCTGCTCTGCGTCGCCAACATCATGCGGCAGTAGGGCTTCTACTGCGCGCGCTTCTTCAGGCTCGCGACGCGCGTCGGATGCGTCGCAGCGCCCTTCTGAGCAGCGCTCTTGGGGGCCGCGGCATGCTTCGCTCCCGCCGGCGCGGCATGTGCAGTGCGATGTCCGCGCAACTTGCCGGCCTTGCCCCTGGCCGCCCGAGGCGTCTCGGCTGCCATCGCCAGCCGCGTTGCGGCGCGCCGTGACAAGGTCGTCGACAGCAGCACCTCTACCGAGCCTTCAGGGATAGCAAAGAGATCGCGGCCGGGCACGGGCAGGGTGGCCGCGACATTGGCCATTGCCATGGTCCTGCGCTGCAGCAGCGGTTGATGATCGGTCTGCGCGTTGAGGTCGGCCAGCGAGGGCGCCGACAGCATCTTGGTCTGCGCGAACACGAAGTTCGGTACGGTGGGCCAGCGCGCGATCGGCGTGGTCTCGGTCGGCGGATGCAGCAGCCATTCCACCGGCGTCGTGGGCGTCGCCGGCCGCTCGGCGGTCGCGGGCACCACATGCACGATGCGATAGCCACGCGCCTTGAGGTCGCGGATGATCTTCGGCAGCGCCGCCACCGTGCGGGCCTGGATGTCGTGCAGCAACAGGATGCCCTTGCCCTTGGCCTCCAGCCGCTGGATCGCGAGTTGATAGACGCGATCGGACGACACATGGCGCCAGTCGTCGGCCGGGAAATCGGCGCTCCAGACCTGGATGCCGCGCGAGATCAGAAGGTTCTCGACGCCTTCGGCGCGCATCAGGCCTGGAATGCGGAAGAACGGCGCCAGCTTGGACGGATCGGTCATCGCAGCCGAGGTCCATTCGATGCCGCCGTTGATCTGCGCCTCGGCCTTATCGAGCGGCATCCGGTCGAACGTCAGCGGATGGTTCATGCTGTGGGTGCCGACGGTGTGGCCCGCCGCCACCAGCTTGCGCACGCCTTCCGGATTCGCCTTGGCCTGTTCGCCGATGATGAAGAACGTCGCCTTGATGCACTCGTCGGCGAGCATCTGGAGGATCTGGTTCGAATATTTCGGCAGCGGACCGTCGTCGAAGGTCAGGACGACTTCATGGTCCTTCAGCGGCAGCGTCTCGCGGTACTGCATGGTGCCGATGCGCGGATGCTCGTGCGGATCGACCACGAGGGTGCGCGACGTCCCAAGCGCGTCCGGATGGCCGGGGCAGTCGGCCGCGACGGCCGCCGTCGAAGTGGCGGCCAGCAGGCCGATACAGAGGACGATCCACGATCGCGTCCGAACAACAACGCTACTTCCGATCATGAATCCCGTCTGCCCTCTTATGCGACTGCCGCCATAGTAGGTCGGAGACATCAGAAAATGGTTCAGGCGCAAGAACCTTTCCCGTTACAAGCATCCCCTAATACTTGCATGGCGTAGCATGAACAGACTGTTAATAGGGTCCAAATCACCCCATCTTGCGCCGGCGTGACATTCCGGCATCAACGGGCGTCGGCATTCTTCTGTGATGTGCCCGCCGGTACGACGTGAACCACCCGATAGCCGTTCTCCCTCAGATACCGCAGGAAGGCCGGCATGATCGCGGCCGTGCGTGCCTTGGGATCGTGGAACAGGATGATGCCCTTGCCGGCGGCGGCGAGGCGCTCGGTGACAAGCTTCAATTCCTGCTCCGGCGTCATCTCGTTCCAGTCGCTGGCCCAGAGGTCAGCCCCGAACACGACGATGCCGCGGGACTGAAGCAGGTCGAGCTCGGCTTGCGTGGCTTCGAAATAGGGAAACCGGAAGAACGGCGTCGAGGGTGTCGTCGTTGACGTCCCGTGTAGCGCCATCTCGTCGGCGGCAATGCCGCGGTCGATCTCGCTCTTCGCCTTCTCGATCGGGATCCGCGCCATGAACGGATGCGAGAAGGTGTGGTGGCCGATGGTGTGGCCCTCGTGGGCGATGCGCTTGACCATGTCAGGGTGTTCGGAGGCGTGCAGGCCGATCAGGAAGAAGGTCGCGCGCACGCATTCCTGCGCCAGCGCCGCCAGCACCTTCGAGGTCGTCGGCGGATGCGGTCCGTCGTCGAAGGTCAGCACGACCTCGTGATCGGCGAGGGCTAACGTCTGCGGAAAGCTCTTCAGGCCCACGCGCGGCGTGGTCCTGGCCTCGACGCTCAGAACGCGGGAGGTGCCGAGCGCGTCCTTGCGCGGGCACTCGGCGGCTTCAGTCGAGGCGATACCGGCGAGGGCGGTCAGCGCTGCGCCTGCCGCCATCGAGCCCCACCTCAGTCGAAGCATCTTTGTCATTGCGCTCAGAGTTGCCTTGTGGGTATTGCCTGAACCATCAGCTCAGACCACTCGTTCCAACCTGTCAAACGGCGAGGCGCGCCATGGATGAACATATGGACGGTGCCGCATCTGCCGCGGAGTCGGTACTCGACCACGTGCCGATGCGCAATGAAGACGGCGAAATTCGTCACGAATTCGTCGAGGAAATTGCCCATGCGATCGAGGCCGGCAACAGCGCCGCGCTGCGCGCCTGCGTTGCCGAGTTGCACGAGGCCGATCTCGGCGATCTGATCGGGGCTCTCGAGCCCCACGACCGCGTCCGCCTGGTCGAGCTGACGGGGCGCGATTTCGACTTCTCCGCGCTGAACGAGCTCGACGAGGGCGTGCGCGAGGAGATCCTCGAGGAACTGCCGCCGGAGACCGTCGCGGAAGGTGTCCGCGAGCTTGAATCCGACGACGCCGTCGAGCTGCTGGAAACCCTCGACCAGGCCGATCAGGAGGAGATCCTCGAGAAGCTGCCGCTCAAGGAACGCGTCGTGCTCGAGCGCAGCCTGCTTTATCCGGAAAATTCCGCCGGCCGCCGGATGCAGACCGAGTTCATCGCAGTGCCCCAGGATTTCACCGTGGGCCAGGCGATCGACTACATGCGCGAGACGCCGGATCTGCCCGAGCGCTTCTACGAGATTTACGTCGTCGACAAGGAGCAGCACTGGCAGGGCGCGGTCTCGCTCGACGTGCTGCTGCGCGCCCGCCGCCCGGTGGCGCTCGTTGAACTGACCGACGAGGATCGCCGCCGCGTCTCCGTCCTGGAGGACCAGGAGGAGGTGGCGCGCATGTTCGGCAAATACAATCTCGTCGCAGCGCCGGTGCTCGACACCCAGGATCGCCTCGTCGGCGTCATCACCGTCGACGACGTGGTCGACGTGATCGAGGAAGAGGCGGACGAGGACCTCAAGGCGCTCGGCGGCGTCAACAGCGACGAAGAGCTCTCCGACACCGTGTTCACCATTGCGCGCGCGCGGTTCAACTGGCTGCTGGTCAATCTCGCCACCGCCTTCCTCGCGTCCTCTGTGCTCGGCCTGTTCGAGGGCCAGCTCGAAAAGATGGTGGCGCTCGCCGTGCTGGCGCCGATCGTCGCGAGCCAGGGCGGCAATGCCGCGACCCAGACCATGACGGTCGCGGTGCGCGCGCTGGCGACGCGCGAGCTCGGCTCCTCCAATGCCTGGCGCGTGGTGATGCGCGAAGGCTTGGTCGGCCTCGTCAACGGCCTCGCCTTCGCCGTGATCACGGGAATCGCGGCGGTGGCCTGGTTCAATATCCCGGGCCTTGGCATCGTCATCGGGCTCGCCATCATCGTGAACCTCTTCGCCGGGGCGCTCGGCGGCATCCTGATCCCGATGGCGCTCGAACGTGTCAGGGCCGATCCGGCCGTGGCCTCCGGCACGTTCGTGACTACGGTCACCGACGTCGTCGGGTTCTTCTCCTTCCTAGGTATCGCGACGTTGTGGTTCGGGCTGAGATAGGTTTCTCGTGTCCCGGGCGCGCTGCGGCGCCGTAGCGCGTCGAAGACGCGCGTAAACGCGCTTATGGCGCTGCTGCGCAGAACCGGGACCCGGAAGCGACACGATATTGCGGCGACATGGGCCCCGGCTCTGCAGCGCGCCGCTGAAGAAGCGCTGCGCTGCGTCCGGGGGCACGAGACCGTAGACGATGCCGCTATCTTTAATCCGAACTTAAGCGGCCTGCCGCATCATCGCCCTTGCTTGGGGGAATGAGCATGCGTGTGCGGCTGAAGGCGGACGGACGGATCGTCGAGTTGCGGGACGGGCAAGAGTTTCCTGTCCAGCCGCTACCGATCCAGCCCTTTCCAATCCAGCCTGCGGCCAGCGCAGCGCCGGCCGAAGCCGGCTCGCTCGCGGTGCGCGATTTGCGCCGCCGCGCCTGCCTGACCCAGATGGAGTTCGCGGCCAAACTGGGCGTTCCCGTCGAAACCATCCGCAATTGGGAGCAGGGCAAGCGCGCCCCGCGGGGACCGGCCCGCGCGCTGCTTGCCGTGATCGCGCATGCGCCCGATACCGTGTTCCAGGCGCTCGCCAAAGCCTGAACTCCAGACCTGACGTAAAGCTGGTGCGAACCTCCCGTTAGCATTGCGCCGAATATCCGGCCTGGCAGCCGGCGTCGTCCGTTGGCAGTGTCACCAGCCGGGTTCATAATGACGCCTGGATGATGATTTGGGGCGACCGCGACAGAGAGGATTCCTCATGCTGTTCGTCGAGGCCAATGGCGCAAGGATACCGGCGATCGGGCTGGGAACGTGGGAGCTGAGCGGGCGCATGTGCGCGCGTGTGATTGAGCAGGCGCTGCGGCTCGGCTATCGCCACATCGACACCGCACAGGTCTACGACAATGAGCGCGAGGTCGGCGACGGCTTGCGCGCCTCCGGCGTGCGCCGCGACGACATCTTCCTGACGACAAAAGTCTGGACCAACCATTTCGCGCCCCACGATCTCGAGCGCTCGGTCAAGGAGAGCCTGGCGCGCATGCGGCTTCCCTCCGTCGATCTCCTGCTGTTGCACTGGCCCAATTCGCACGTGCCTATCGAGGAGACGCTGGGCGCGCTGTCGCATGCCAAGCGCATGGGCCTGACCCGCCACATCGGCGTCTCCAATTTCACGGTGGCGCTGATCGAGCAGGCGGTCGCACTGTCGCCGGAGCCGCTGGTCTGCAACCAGGTCGAATACCACCCTTATCTGGACCAGGCGAAGGTGAGGGCGGCCTGCGACCAGCACGCGCTAGCGCTGGTCGCCTACAGCCCGATCGCCAAGGGGCGGATCAAGACCGACCAGACGCTCGCGGAGATCGGGCGTCTGCATCGCAAGACGCCGGCGCAGATCTGCCTGCGCTGGCTGGTGCAACAGAATGTCGCTGCAATCCCGCGCACTTCGCGCGTCGAACGTCTGTCGGAAAACATCGATATCTTCGATTTCGAGCTTTCGGACGACGAGATGGCCCAGATCGCCGCGCTGGCCAGTCCCAGGGGTCGCCTGACCGATTTCGGCTTCGCGCCAAAATGGGATTGAGAGGGGGCTGCCGTATGCTAGGACCAGCTTGGCAACCCGAAGTCAGGCAATGGAACTGCGGAAGATCATACGGACGGACATTGCAGCGTCGGCGATCGCCCATCTGACGCTGGTCGCGCTGATCATCGTGATCAGCGAAGTCCATCCGTTTCACGGCAGCCCGCCCGAATCGGTTTCCGTCAGCATCGTGACGCCGGAGCAGATGAAGCAGGAGGAGGCCAAAGCCGAGGAGAAGGCCAAGGACGAGCTCAAGGACGAGCTCAAGCAGAAACCGCCGGAGCCGATCCCCGACTTCAAACTGCCGAAGCTGGATTTCACCGACAACGACAAAGACAAGCCCGCCGCGGCGACGAAGTCTGCGGCCAAGCAACAGGCCGCGCCATCACCATCGCCATCGCCGGCGCCGCAGGCCTCGCCCGAGCCGCAACGTCCTGCGCAGCAGCAACAACAGCCACAGCAGCCGCCCTTGCCAAAGCCGAGCGAGGCCAACGCACAGCCGCAACCGCCGCCGCCGCAAGCGATGCAGCAGCCAGAGGCCGCACCGCCGCCGGCCTATCAGGCGCCGGAGCCTGACGTCACCGTCAAGTACGGCGTCATGCTGGGCCTGCCGCCGGAATTGCCGCTGGAGCTGCCGAAAGACGCCCCCAAGGACGATGGCGGCGACGCCAAGGATTCAATCGCAGCCAAGCTGCCGGCCGAAATCATCGCCGAGCTGCGTCGTCACTTGCGAAGCTGCGCCAAACTGCCGGCCGGGGTCGCGCCGACCGACAACGTCAACATCAAGCTGCGCACGGTGCTCGCCACCGACGGCACGCTGGCGCGCGAGCCGATCCTGATCGAAGCCCCGCCGTCCGCGAAGGGCGTGGCCCTCGTGAAGTCCGCAATAAGCGCACTCCAAGCCTGCCAGCCCTACAAGATGCTGCCGTCCGATAAATACGGGGAATGGAAGGTGATGGACCTTCCGTTCAGCCCGCGGGATTTCGGCGGGTAGCTCTCGCGTAGCCCATCAACGACCGCGCTTCATCTCATCGCCGTCCACAACCTCCGGCGCCATCGCCTCCCACGCACTCGAGGCGAATTGCCGCCGCCAGGTCACGATCACCACGGCTGCCGTGGTCACGAACAGCACCCAGGGGCTGACGAACCAGCCGAGATATCCGAGCGCGAAGAAGAAGGAGCGTTGGCCGCGGTTGAAATGGCGGCCGGCGGATTCAAACAGGCGCGAGGTGCGGATGACATGGGCTTCCGCCTCCGGCGTGCCGCGCTGCGAGACCGGCGGCATGCCGCCGAACAGGATCGCGACATAGTTGAACAGGCGATACGACCACGCGAATTTGAAGAAGGCGTAGACGCAGATCAGGACGAGGCCGACGCATTTCAGCTCCCACAGCGCGGGCGAGGGGCTGAGGTCGATCGGCAGCTTGCCGAGAATCGCAATGGCGTCGTTGGTCGCGTGCAGCAGCGCCAGCGCGCCCCCAAGCGCGATCAGGCTGGTGGAGGCGAAGAAGGCGGTGCCGTTCTGCAGCGAGGCCATGATCTGCATGTCGACCATGCGCGCGTCGCGGTCGAGCAGCCGGCGCACCCAGACCTCGCGGTAGCGGTTCATGCGTGCCGACAGGCTGTCGCGGCCATAGGCCGAATGCTCCAGCGTCAGCGCGTAGACCAGCCATTCGATGATGAAGAAGCCGACGGCGGTGATGTCGACCCAGTGCCTGCTCATGTCTGTCTCCTGGCGAGGATCGCAACGCTTGCCACGCATGGCGAGGTGCAGCAACGATTGATTGGCGGCAGGCGATGGCGTTAAAAGCAGCTCGCTTCAAGACGTCTCGGGAAGGACTGATGACATGGCTGCGCTGAAACTCGCTATCGGCAACAAGAACTACTCGTCATGGTCGATGCGGCCCTGGCTCGCACTTCGCGCCAATGACATCCCGTTCGTCGAGACCGTCATCCCGCTCTACACCGACAATCCCGCGGACAAGGAGCAGATCATCTCGTTCAGCCGCGCCGGCAAGGTGCCGGTGCTGGTCGATGGCGACATCACGGTGTGGGATTCGCTCAGCATCATCGAATACCTCGCAGAGCGCTTCCCGGACGTGAAGCTGTGGCCCGACGACGCCGCCGCCCGCGCCCATGCCCGTTCGGTGTGCGCCGAGATGCATTCCGGCTTCATGGCCCTGCGCAACGAATGCGGCATGAACCTGCACCGCCCGGTGCGGCCCGTGACGTTGTCGGCGGACGCGCAGGCCAATATCGAGCGCGTGCAGGAGATCTGGCGCGAGTGCCGGGCCCGGTATGGCGCCAACGGTCCGTTCCTGTTCGGGCGCTTCGGCGCGGCGGATGCGATGTATGCCCCGGTCGTGCACCGCTTTCGCACCTACGCGATCGCAATCACGCCGGAGACCAAGGCTTACATGGACACGATGCTGGCGCTGCCGGCGTTCCAGGAATGGACCCGGGACGGGCTCGCCGAAACGCTCGTCATCGAAAAGTTCGAGAACGTGTAGTCGCGAATGTGATTGAGCGCGGCTTGACGGCACGGCGCATGGCGGCGCTCAATCGCGGCGGAGCTACGGCTTAGGAGAGGGCACAGTCATGGGAATCCTGGACTCGCTGGAGAACAACCCGGCGCTCCGTAGCGCGCTCGGCCAGCTCGGCGCAGCCGTGTTGCCGGCCGTGCTGAACGAGGTGATCGGTAGCAACAATCAGGGCGGCCTCGGCGCGATCGTCGCAAAACTCCAGCAGGCGGGGTTCGGTGACCAGGTCAAATCCTGGCTCGGCAACGGCCAGAACCTGCCGATCTCGGCCGACCAGCTCCGCGCCGTGCTCGGCAGCGACACCGTCCGCCAATTGGCTGCGCGCTACAACATCCCGGTCGACCAGTTGGGCCAGATTCTGGCCCAGGAACTGCCCAAGGCCGTGGATCACGCCAGCCCCGACGGCCATTTGCCCCATACCGCCTGAAGAACCGGTTCCAGCGGTATCAGCGGCCGGGGGCATCACTCTGAAATAACTGCAAAATTGGCAGGTTTGCCATGTCGCATACTGCTGGCCAAAAAGGCCGGCCGCATGCTATATGACGGCCGGGTTTCCGGCCGGCCGACGCAGTGGGACCATGGGCGTGGCAGGCGTTGTTTGAGTGATGGAGAGGGTGTTGAAGCACAAATTCCCTATTGGATCGCGCGTGTTGTTCACGGCCAGCAATGTCGCACGCCCCGCTGCCAGCGGATCGTATGAGATCATCCGCCTGCTGCCGACGGATGGTGACGACTGCCAGTACCGGATCAAGAGCTCGACCGAAGCCTTCGAACGCGTCGCCAAGGAAAGCCAGCTCGCGCTGTCCTGAAGCCGACGCTATCCGCGCGTTGGCGCGTACCGGGGAATTCCATCCTGCCGCCGTCAAAAGGCCCGCTTCACCTTCAAAAGGTGGGCCGGGGGCAGTTGCCGACTCTCGGTGCTCGCTTTGACCATTCGCTCTCTGCTCGCGTGAGGGGACGTCGCGCATGAACTGGGCATGGGCCTCGCCGCTCGACCAAATCTGGCGCTCGCCGGTCTTTCCGATGTGGATGACGCTGGCGGCTGCCGGCTTCTTCGGACTGATCCTCCTGATCACGCTGCTGCGTGCCGAAAGATCGGTTGCCAACGGCGCGCTGACCGTCATCGCACTGCTCGCCATTGCCGTCGCATTGGCTGCCAATGTGCACGTCTCTGGACCGGCGGGGCAGGTCACGCCGACCGAGGCGCGTGCGCAGGCCGCGGTCATCGCGAGCCTGCCGGCGCTGTCCTGTCTCGACGATCTCGCCGGCGATGCCGTGGCCATTGGCTGCGAGAAGTCGCTGTTCGGCGCGCCTGACGCAGCCGCCGCGGCGATCTCCTACACCGCCGCCAGGATCGACCGGCTGATGGCGCTCGGCGATGCCGCGACCGCCGAGAAGAGCCTGACGCTCGACGTGAGGGTGCTGCGCAAATCGCTGGAGCGTGATCGCTACGGCCTGGTCGCGCAGGTGCTGGTTGCGCGCGACGGCTGCACACAGTTCGACTGCGCGGCCTTCCGTTCGCTGACCGATCAGCAGCAGGTCGCCGCCAACATGGATTCCCATCTCTACGACACGCTGGTCGCGCGCTACGCGCCGACCTGGAATGCGCCTGCAACGTCGCAGTTGCCGGCCACTGCCGCGCTTGCCGGACTGCCGCCGTCGATGCCGACGGGCAAGCCGACCAATGCGGAGTTCCCGAGCGCCTCGTCGACGCCGCCGATCAGCATCATGAATCCGGAGCCGCCAACGCGCCAGGCGGCGCCCGCCGCAAACGCTGGGGCCTCGCCGGCTCCGCGCGCGCCGGCAGCGGCTTCGGCACAGGCCGCCGCGCCCGCCGCAAAGAAACCGTCTGCGCCGAAGGCTGCGCGTGCGCCGGTGGCACCGCCGGTTCCGCTGGCGCCGCCGGCCGCGGCGCCCGCGGCTGCGGATAACGAGTAGATCGGCATTCCAAATGCGTGGCTGCCCGGCTAATGCTGGGGCATGCCACTACATCTGATCAAGCTCGCGGTCGGTTGCGACTCCGTCAAGGAATTGAAGGAGTGGACCGCCGAACGGATGCGGACCGCCAAGAAGAAGGGTCTGCCGCAACATCACATCCACATCACCCGCATGGTGCCCAAGCGCGACGCCGAGATCCTGTCGGGCGGGTCGCTCTATTGGGTGATCAAGGGCGAAGTCGCCGCGCGCGAAAAAATCATCGGCATCGAGCCGTTCCGCGACAAGGACGGCATCGGCCGCTGCCGGATCGTGATGCAGCCGAAGGTGATCTCGGTGTCGCCGCGGCCGATGCGCCCGTTCCAGGGCTGGCGCTATCTCGCCGACGATTCCGTGCCGCCTGATCTTGGCAAGTCCGCAGCCGGCTCGATCGCCGCGATGCCGGAGCCGATGCGGCGCGAGCTGCGCAATCTCGGATTGCTCTAGGGTCTGTTGGGATTCATCTGGAGTTTATCGCGGCCGCGGCCAGATAGATCATTGAAGTGAAGCTCTGGTCGGTCTTGTCGGCGCGCATTG